>CAZDBH010000579.1:0-4570 GCA_964503485.1 uncultured Bradymonadales bacterium
TGGGGACGATCCAATAACAGCTCAAAGGGAGCTGCTTGAGCTAATCGCTTACCGATAAAAGCTAACGGCTGGAGTCGGGGGCGTTATACGCGACGGGCTCCTAGCGAACTTGGATCAGACCCAGGAGCTTCTGTGTTGTCGATTCAGAGAGTGGGAGCGAGTCAATGATCGTGCTCTCGTCTTTCGCGGTCGTCACCAGTTTCGCGATGCCTGCGCTCTCTGCGCTCTCGAGGACTTCGCTCGCTACGTTCCCCCCGACGGTCACGGTCACTACGGTCTCGACGATGCTGAAAAGGCTCTGGTTCTCCATCCTCGCCTGACGTTCTGACCCAGGGCGAGCCACGTTGGCTTCGCTGTCGATAGCGAACTCGCGTAAGGGTTAATCGCCCATCTTCGAGTTCGAACTCGGAACGCAGCCGCGCCCTCTCGTCGCCGTTGCGAATGGAGACAGTTACCTCCTTGACGCTGTGGACCCAATCCGTGTCGCCGAGAGCCGTCACGTTGGCGCACGCGTCCGACCAATCCCCCCTTCGCTGCATCAATCGACGGTCGACAACGCCGCCGAAATCGTCCTGGGTCAGTCCAGCTACCTCACAAGAGCGCAGGCTTTCGACCATCCAATCGCCTGCCGCCGCCAGTGCCGGATTGGCGTCTGACAGCCCTTGCGACTGCTCCGGTCGGTTGCGCTCTGACATGCGCGTTCGTCCGAGCCGGATCTCGCCGGTCGGAAACACGACGACGATTGCTCGGAGCTCCGTGCGGTGCCCATTGGGCAAAATGGTGCTGGACTCAATTTCGAGCGATGTCCATTCTGGCTCGAACGGTCCACCAAACTCGACAACGGCCGCAATCGTTTCGGGAGTGGTTGTTTGAATCCCATCGCCTTCCCCCGTCTGATTCCACGTGGTGTCGTAGGCCTCGCCCCGCCCTGCCGCGATAATCGTATCGGCAATCAGACCAACCTCGAGCGCCAGCACCGCCACGGGCTGATCAGTCTCCTCGCTCCCCGACGTGGCGGGCTCTGGATTCTCTGGGGTCTCTGTGGCTGCTGCGCTTGGTTGTGGCGACTCAGTGGACTCGCTGCCGTTCGATGGGGAGGTTTCGCTCGAACTCTTGCATCCTGCGAGACACACCGCGAATACGACAAGAATGGTGCAGCGACTCATTTGCTATCTTCCTGTTGGCAAAATCATCCCTGATTACCTCACACTAAGCGCGGTAGCAAGCCGCCCTGGCCAGGTGGCCGTGACTCGTGAGTTCTGCAGTTTGGAAGACGGCTTCAATCCAGCCGGAAGCTCTGCCGGATCGCGTCTAAGGGGGGGGTCAGCCGGGTCAGGTCATCGTGGGCCCAGGCCTGACCTCATTCGTCTACCAACCGTGCTGGAAGCGGAGCTCGAGGTTCGCGGCCCTGAAGACGGTTTGAGGAGGATTCCAGTCATCGTTGGGCACGCGGTCGAGCGAGGCTTCGACGCCGACCTGAAATGTGGGATGGCCCACAAAATCGAGTGCCACGGCGTGGCGCTGAGCTACTGCGAGGGATTCACCGAAGCTGCTGTCCAGACCTTGTGTTATCGAGAGGGCTAGCGGCAGTCCCCATGTGGTTGTGTCCAGGCTTACCGCGAGCTCCGCTGATAGACTAAATGGCGACTGTGGATCCCATACCCCGGTGGACCGGATCGTTCGATGCCACACTCCGGGTGTCAGATTGAGCCGGAGACCGAGAAGGGGATGTGGCGAGTAGGCAACATCCACGGAGGCGAGGACGGCAACGTCACTTCCGTACTCCAATGCCCCGACATTTGCGTCGAATGCGGCCAACGCCAGCTGGAGCCCGCTGGTGCTCGTTCGTCGATCGACCAGAAGGTGGAACCCCCCAGAGACCTGCACTTGCTCGGACGATACGAACCGAACGTGGGAACCGAGTTTCATCGTGTAGTCGAGGTTCACGCCCGTCAGGGCTAGGCCTTCCGCAGATGTGTTGGACGTCATCCCTCCAGACAGCTCAGCCCAGACGGCCCACCACTCTCCGAGATTGATCTGCAGCCCGAAGGATTGGAGCAATGATACCGTGTCGAACTCGAGCCTCATGCCTCCAAAGTCGACATCGAGATCGAGGGTCCGAGCCAGCGATGTGGAGGTTCGAAAATGGTTGTCTAAAAAAGGATCCACAGCCGTCGTTACCGCAGCATATGTGTGGCCGTTCAGAACCCGCGAAACAGGTTGTTCCTGGGCCTGCGCTGCCTCGGCGCAAAGGGTTGCGAATAGGATCGAGATAGCTGCTTGGCTCATACGAACGTTCAGAAGGCGCCTCATACATATCCTCCGAGTGCGCCACCCCCAGGTGCTGGTTCAACATACCGATCGGGTCTCGATGGGGTCCTAATTTCGCCTTAGATCGTTCGAGGTTTTACATTGGAGACGCTTGCACGCGGCTAGTTTGCCTGTGCTGGTGAGGTTCATAACGCCAGGTCAGTGCGAGTTGACGAGGCCGAGCATGCGCCGTACGTCCTCTGGGTTATCCAGGGGGAAATCGGTCTTTCGCGATCCGTCGGTCAGCTCCACTTGGTAGACCCTCGAGAAATTGTGCTGTTCGACAACGCGCAGTCGAGCACTGGTTTGGGACAGCGGCCACTCTGCGCAGGTGAACGTACCGGCAGTTCGGATGGTCTGGTTCTTGTGGTCGACGACAACCTCGGTGGGCGCGCATAGGACAGTGAGAAGCACTCCGAATAGACCCAATCCGGCGCCGTAGCCACCTGCGCCTGGTTCGGTGGCCATCAATACGCCCATCCCGGTCATCAGCAACACACCCAACCCTCCCAGGACCAATTGGCCCCCAATCGAGCTGGAGTAGACGCCCTCGCTGTCGTTAGAATCTCGTGTGTGGCGCCAGATAAGTCGAGCCTCGTTCAATAGAAGTGCGACTACGGCCAGTGCCAGAACCACTGCCCCCGAGACGTTGCCGGCTAGGGCGACCCATGGATCGTACTCACTAAATCGCTGGGGTGCCCATGGAGCCACCGTTCGATCTGCCGTTCCGAGCCTGACGAACAGGTATACGATGGGAACCAAGGGCGCCAGGAAGAACGCCGCCCGCAGCCACCGGTGACGCAGTACGGCTGGGCCCGTGGGACCCACCTTCGCTGGGCCTGCCGGCATTAGGTAGTGAGATTCGGGGGGAAACTGGGTGGGAAGGCCGTTCGTTGTCATTTCAATCTCCATTGGTCATTCGATTGCCTGGCGGCCAGGCGCCTTAGTAATCCACTTGAAACTCGGATGCCGCGTTGAGGACTGAAATCGGATCGAATCCGAGATAAGTCACGTCCCCTCGCGTGTTTACAGGCTACAGTTTCGGATGCTCTGTGTGACCTTAAGAAGTCTTAGAAGTGTCGGTTTGAAGTGCCCACTGGGCGGTCCGTAGCCGATTTTGACTGAACCCCAAATCTCAGCCGCTTCAGAAGGAAGGCTGGGGCTAGAACGGCACGTCGATCGCTTCGCAGAGGAAGCGGACGTAATCAGCACAGGCGGCAAAGTGGGCCGCGACATCGCCCACGAGATCGTTGCTCAAAACCGAGTCGGCCGGTAGATCCCTGACCGCGATGTGGTCCTTCCGCTTGAGCTCGTCGACTAGCGGATGGTCCTTCGGATACCCTCGGGGCGCACGCTTCAGGCTGTCTCCACCAGGATCGTATCCCTTGGCGCGGACCTCCCCAGTAAGCGTTGTCCAACGGTCCTGTTCGGCGTCGATTTTCTCGCGAATGGCGCCCAACGAAGAGCTGTCAGGATGCCATAGTCCACACCCGACAAAGACGCTCTCGGCCTCGATATGGAAGTAGAAGCCTGGCGCGTGGACGTCCTTTCCGACTTCGTGACGAAACTGAATACCTACGTTGGTCTTGTAGGGCGTCTTGTCCTTCGAGAAGCGTGTATCGCGATAGACTCGCATCAGAGAACCCCCCACCTTGCCATCGTCGGCAACAAAATGTGGCGTGATGGCGTGGAGGGGGTCTTCCATAGCGCGAATAAACGCGCGGGCAGGCTCGCGAACCGACGCCTCATAGCGGTGCTGATTCGGTTTGAACCAATCGCGTCGGTTATTGAGTTCCAGCTCGTCGAGGAAGTCGAAGAGATCGGGTGTGAACAGGGCTGGCATCTATTTGTCCCAAACCATGATGGGGCGCACCTCGATGGTGCCATGCTTGGCACTAGGAATGCGGCTGGCGATCTCAGTGGCGGTATCTAAGTCGTTCGCCTCGATCAAGTAGTAGCCGCCGAGCTGCTCTTTCGTTTCGGCGAACGGCCCGTCCGTGGTCAACACTTTGCCGTCTCGGACCCGCACGCTGGTTGCCGTAGCCACCGGCTCGAGCGCATCACCAGCGACCATGTGGCCTTTCTCGCTAATGTCTTTGGTGAAGTCCATGTAGCCCTGCATGTAGGCGCCACGCTCATCGGCGGTCATGTTCTGTTGGATGGCTTCCTGACTGTAAATCAAGCACAAGTACTGCATTTCGTCCCTCCTAGGAGCCTGTCGCGCATAGCGCTCCAGGCTCCGCCATTGGCTTTTAGCGAT
>CAZDBH010000580.1:0-4548 GCA_964503485.1 uncultured Bradymonadales bacterium
CTAGTCACATGTCAACTCGACTTGAAGCCATCGACGGAAAGAACTGGCAGGAACTCGTAGCTGCCCCATTCGCTGTGTTGGTACTCGGTAAAACGGGCTGCCAACACTGCGATTCGTGGGCTGCTGAACTCAGCGAGTGGCTCGAGACCGACACCGACTGGGCCAATGTCCGGTTCGGAAAGGTCCTGCTCGACACGCCAGGCCTGGTCTCCCTCAAACGGGCACATCCCTGGATTTCCGAACTCGAGACGCTGCCCGTCACCGCGATTTTCTCGGGTGGCGAAAAGGTGAAGACATTCGCCGGCAGCGGAATCGAACGGATGGTCAACCGACTGCGTCGCCTCGTCGGTTAGCTCCCATCACCAACTACTGAGTTCCTTCCACGCTTTGCGCAGTTCGGGGTACTGCTTCCTGAAAATGCCAGCTTGCGCCAGGGCGGGTAGCACGTTCTGCAGCGTCTCAGTATCGTGAGACATCAGGCCGAGCCCTCTCTTCTCAGCGATTGCATTGAGATTGCGGCGGGCGCCGGCAAGCTCGTCCGCAGAGACCACCAACCACCGCCAATTCGCCGGAACCTCGCAAAAAGCGTCCAGCTGTGATTCGGATTCGCCGTCGAGCACCAACAGAGCGTGAAGCCGGTCGATTCGCCCTTGGACATATAAAAGGTCACACCCGGCCGCCGCTTCTTCGTCGGAGGCCGCAAACGTCAGAACGGCCGCTCCGGCCGGGAGAATATTTGGCAACTCACGCTCTAACAACGCAGTGACAGCTTCCTTGGGCTTCGGCAAAACGTCCTCGCAGGATAGGTGTTTGTCTGAGTGGTTTAACCCGGACCTATGCTTGTTGTAAACTGCGCCACCATGAAGCACTCGCGCATAGAAAACGCTGCTTTGTTCGCTGCCTGCGTGGTCCTCCTAGCCGGCCACGCCATCGCTCAACCCGCTCCGGTAGACGAGTTGGCCATCGAAGGCTCGAACATGGAGGATGACGGGACCGTACAGGCCCAAGGCGATGTCATTGTCGCAACGGAACCCGCCCAAGTTGTGATTGCACTGGACGGCGACGAGGGGTTTGCACCGCACCCCAACCGGGCCGATACGCTGCTTCAACGCCGTTCCCCGGCTACGCTGCGCGCCGTCGATCCAACGCGCGAGCATTTGGTTTGGCTGGCCTCGCCCAACTATCGAGCGCGCGCGGTGATTCTCCCCGCATTGGGTACAGATGGTTCGCTTTGGGTCGACGAAGGCGGACGCTATGTCGTGCGACTCAACGAAGCGCTCGAATTGCTCGACGGTCGTGAAGCTGAGCTCCGCACCAGAATGCGGTTGCTGACCTGCGTTGATGATTGCCCCGATCCGCCGCCGACAACAGCCGACGCCGTCACAATTCAGGTTCGCTCCGAGCCACCCGGCGCCCGCGTCCGATACGCCGGTCATCTCATTACCGACAAGGCCGGAAACCCCCTGCGCACACCCCTTCAGTTCAGCACCGTCCCGGGCGCCGAGCCGGGAAGCAACGAA
The DNA here is from genome assembly GCA_964503485.1 of uncultured Bradymonadales bacterium. GTDB lineage: Bacteria > Myxococcota_A > Bradymonadia > JAFGEP01 > JAFGEP01 > CAZDBH01. The sequence goes on from CAZDBH010000580.1 coordinate 1,521, forward strand.
CCGGTGACCCTCACGCTGAGCGGTGCGCCGCTGGAGGTGGAGATCCCAGGTGGGCTGGCGACCGTCACGGGCATTTACCCCCGTGATTTTCTGTGCAACCCGCTATTCGATGGCGAAATGCCCACGGCCGAATCGCACTGCCGCTACACATTCGATTCGTGCGTCATCAAGCTCTATTCGGCCGAAGAGTGGGCACTCGAATACGCTGACCAGCTTCAACCCTGACAGGTTCTCGGTAGTGGCGAAGGTGATCGAACTATGGCGACAGTCTTAGCCCTAGGTGGATGCGGGGGTGTCGGACGTTACGCGATACCCACCATCATGTCGGACGCAGGCGTGGACATTATTCTCGCCGACCTCGACGAAGCCAGGGCAATTGAACAGGCTGAAGCCTATGGTCCTCGAGTAGTGCCCCTGGGCCTGGACGTCACAGACACACCCGCCCTGCGTCGCGCTATCGAACGCTGCGACTTGGTCATGAACACGGTCGGCCCGTTCTTCCGATTTGGAGTGCCTATCCTGAGCGCTACGCTCGATGTGGGCCGAGCCTACGTCGACGTGTGCGATGACTGGGAGCCAACCCTAGCGATGTTGGAACTCGACCGGTTAGCCCGCGAACGGGGGGTTCCTGCTATTGTTGGTATGGGAATCACACCGGGAGTCTCAAACCTCCTCGCACTTTTAGCCGCAGAGGAACTCGACGAGGCGACCCAACTGATCACAGGCTGGGACGTCGATGCGGCGCTGCCTGAGGAGGTCCACTCGACTCCGAGCGCCGCAACGGTGCACGGCGTGGAGCAGCTGACCGGTTTGATTCGGGTCAGGCGGGGAGGGCAGTGGTCGGACGAAAAGCCCATCAAGGCAATCGAAGTCGACTACCCCGGTATCGGTCCGCGGAAGGCCTGGACCATCGGTCATCCCGAGCCTGTCACACTGCCGCGCGCGATCCCCTCATTGAATGACTGTTTCAACGTCATGGTAACGAGCCCAGGGAGCGCACGCTCAATGCGCTTTCTGCGTTGGTTCGTGGACAAAGGGATCATTGGCAAGACCCGCGCTGCCCGAATCGCTGAAGTGGTCGAAGGTGCGGGAGGCGCCACCCCCGACCTCGCCGAGGTGGTGGCTCGGGCAGAAGACAAGGGCAGAATGGACTTGCCGCCCATCTTCGCTCTTGCTGCCGGGACGCGCCAGGGCCAGTCTGAATCAGTCGGTGTCATGTTGCTGTCGGCACCCGACGGCGGGATCGGTGGTACGACTGGGGTTCCGCTTGGCCTCGCCGTCCGGCTGGTGCTCGCCGGAGCAGTTTCGTCCAGCGGGGTCCTTCCCCCAGAACAGGCTTTCGAACCGCGAGAGTTCCTTGACCAGCTTGCTCCCCTTTGCGGCCCTCAGTTTGGGAGTGCAGCCGATCTGCTTTTAGTGTCTCGCTCTTGGGAGTCCCCCAATCTGCTGCTCGCTCTGCGCGATGCAGTTGCCCAATGGCGATGAGGTGCCCCGGATTCGCCTGATTACCGCGAATTGCCTTGCCATGGCTCCGTCGGCGCCTTACTTCTTTAGTGTCGGTCGACAGCTAGCAAACTATGAGAGGTAGCGAATGCCCCTGCGTGAAAACAGGCATACCTGCGAGAAACTTGCGACCATCCTGCTGTTGAGTTGTTCAATCGGGGTTCAGAGTTGTAGCGGGTCCAGCAGCTCGGGGGGCGGTGACGACGACGCCGATACCCTCGACCAGACGGGTGACGCCACGATTCTGGATGTTCAAACCGAGGTGAGCGACGCTGACGTCGAAGAAACCGACGCGGACATCGAGCCCGCCGATGTCGCAGATTCAGCCGACCAGGTTCGAGATCGAGCCGCCGATGACGACCAGAGTGACGGTTCTGACCGCGACGAGGAGGCCGACCTCCCAGCTGGCGTGCTGATTGGAGCAGAAGGTGGCTTGGTTGCAATCGAGGGGACGGGCTTTCTGAGCGAGTATCAGTTCGAGGTGCCCGAGGGGCTCTTGGAGGACGACGAGTCGGTCGAAGTCACCCTGTCGCTGCGCGAGCCAACCGAAGCCGAGAGCAACCAGTTTCCCGGCACCGCCTTGAATCTTGGTTGGTTCGGCGTCTCTGTCGAGCCGATCGAGTTGGCGCCTCTCGTATTGGATGCTGGCGAAGAAACGCTGTTTGTTGACTGGGAAGCCGCTGAGATTCCAGAAGAATTCGCCGAACTGGCGGCGTCCGACCCCGAAGACTGGGTCGAGAATCTGTCCTTGGCCATCGAGATCGACGAGACCGAACTCAACGACTCGTGGTCCGATAGCGCGCGAAGGGCCTGTTCGACCACCACGGGGACTCGCGCACGCTACCACATCGACAGCGGTCACTTCGCCATCAAGTCGGTACCGACTCGGGTTGCACTTGGAATCGGCGGCCGAGCGCGACCACCGGGTGTGAGACCGGGAGGGCGGATTGAACACGGTGCGTTGCTCGAGCTGCGCGCTCCTCTTCGCTGGAGCCACACGCCACCGCGAGGTCACACCGGTCAAATCGACTTCGAGTATCACGCCCTGAGCGTGACAGCAGGTGGTCCCGCGCTACCCGTCCAGACGCCTACTCAAGTCACAGCACTCCACAACTGCTTCAATCAGACCTTCGACGCGCTCGAGACTGTGGTAGCGACCGCCGGATTCGATCCGATCGCCGTGGACTATCCGCGCGCCGGTCGGCCCTTTCCGATCAAGGTGTTCATTTACGACTTCTCGACCGATCCCACGACCTTGGCATCGGCCTACATGCCTCACAGGGCGATGTACATCCCGACGCGGTTCATGAACTACGCCTTCAACGGATGCATCGCCGCGGCTGCTGGAGACCGCCCCCGAGCAGTCCAGAAAGGTTACATAGCCCCAGAGTTATTTAAAATAAACAGGGCCACCAACCCTGGTCCAAAATACTAGACATAGACAGACTACTAGACATCGTCCTACTACTAAACAGCATCGAACTACAAGACAGAAACAGTCTAGACATCGTCCTGCTACCAAACA
>CAZDBH010000581.1:0-4544 GCA_964503485.1 uncultured Bradymonadales bacterium
ACGCGGCCGCTACCGATCCCGACGGGCCCAACGAGAAGTGGACGCTCGGCGGCAACAACACCTGTCCGGGCTCGGGTTTCTTCGGCGACACGGGGGTCTACACCTTCACGCCAGGTGATGACCCACCGGCGACATGCGTGTTGCATATCGTTGTGTGCGATGACCACGACACAGATGAAAGGTGCGCCAGTGAGCAGGTAACAATCACTATCACGCCCAGCAATGACCCGCCGGTGATGGACTCGAACGCCGCCACGAGCGCGATCGAGGACTTCGAATATGACTACGACGCCGCTGTCACCGACCCGGACGGGCCGAGCGAAGTATGGAGCGTGGTGGACGGCGACACCTGTCCGGGCGCAGCGATCGTCAGCGAGACCGGGGTGTATACCTTCACTCCCACCGGACCAACGCCGGCCGCGAGCTGCACATTGAGCATCAAAGTCTGTGACGGCCACCCAACCGATCCGCTTTGCGCGACGGAGTCGGTGACCGTGAACATTACCGCCCTGAACGACGATCCAGACATTACGACGTCGGCGCCGACCAAGGCGACCGAGGATGTTCTCTACTCCTACGACGCGGATGTCGACGACCCCGACGGGCCTAGCGGGACCTGGGCCAAGCTCGATACAGACACCTGCGCGGGCAGTCTGGATACCGGCTCTGGACTCTACACGTTTACGCCCTCTGGCGACGTTCTGCCGACGAGCTGTGTGTTGGCCATCGAGATCTGCGATGGCGCAACATCCGAAGGTTGTGACAGCGAGACAGTCACGGTAACCATCAACGCTCGCCCGACAATCAGCCCTATCGACGACCTGGAAATCATCTTGGGTAGCCCGACCGCGCCTTTGCCTTTCGCCGTGGGCGCCCGCGAGACCGATCCAGATGCGCTCGTCATCGTCGCAACCTCCGACAATCTCGCGCTTGTCCCCGACGAAAACCTCGTCATCGACGGTGCCGACGTGGACTGGACGGTTGAGGTGACCCCACTGTCCGAGCAGGTCGGTAGTGCGACCATCACCATCACGGTGACGGACGGGGACGAAGCGGTCGCGACAGAGACCTTTATCTTCAGTGTCACCTCTTGCCAGACAGGGGAGGGCTTCCGCTCCTCTCGGCCCATCGATTTGTACGAACCCTGCGCCGAGATGTCGCCGGCCTGGCCGGATGGGTGTGAGTCGGCGACCCAGGCCAACGCGGGCGGGGCTTCGAGCTGGCAGCGGACAAACGAGCCGGTGGAGATTCCGTTGTTGAATGGGTACCTCGATTCGAGCGTGGTTGGGTATTGGCCTTTCGATGGGGGCTCCCCAATCGACCAAGCCCTCGAGCCGAACTCGAGTTCTCTGTCCGAACCAAGCCCAGATGTCGCCCTCGGTGTCTTTGGTGATGCAGACGGCGCCCTTTCCTTCGACGGAGCATCGACCTACCTCGACACCGGTTTCGGGGCAGAGATGAGCAGCCAAGCAGCCGTGACCTTTGCGTTCTGGTTCAAGACGACCGCAACGGCCGGCGAGTTTCTGAGTGAAGATGATACTCCCGCCGCATATTCCTATATCGTCGGACTCATATCTGGCGGGCAGCTCGCCTGGCATATCAGTTCGGGTGACAAGGCGGTCGTCAAAGTGCCCGAGTCCGTTTGGGCCCTCTATCAAGACGACGAGTGGCATCATGTCGCCTTCGTCAAACCTCAGGGGAATAGCGCAGCCGATATGTCGATTTGGCTGGATGGTAGGATGGTGGAGACTGAGGTGACTTCTGCCCTCGCGTTTTTAGACTTCCAACTCAACCAGAACTTCTACGCGGGAGCCAGAAACGATCACGGCACGGCTAGCGACTTCACCGCAACCGACATGGACGACATCTTGATCGTCAACCGCGCTCTCACTCCCACTGAAATCGCGGCCTACTACAACTCGGGCCAACCCTATGGCACCTCCCTCGTTCCGGACGCTCAGACCGACTTCGACGACGTTCGGGTGACCGAAAGCGGTGAACGGGTAACGCACGAGGTGGTCGGTGTGCGGCCGCATAGCGACACTGGATTGGACGGTGTGTTGGGCTATTGGCGGCTCGACGCCGATGCAACTGACTTGGGGCCGGGCGGGCACGATGGTGTCTTGACAGCAACGAGCGCTCAGACGGGGCGGTTCGGCGATGACGATGGAAGCATCGGATTCCAGGGTTCCGGTTCTCTTGAGGTCTCGAGTTTCGCCGACAGCGCATCTGCCGCCCAGTTGACCCTCGAGGCGTGGTATCGCTGGGACGGTAGTGGGCCTTCTCACTACATCCTGCACCAAGATACCGACGCCGGGCGCGCATTTCGATTCTACATCGACGACGACGGCGACGAAATGGGGAACCTCAGGTGCCGAGTAGCGACGAGCGAAGGCGTTGGATACGTCGGCGGGTGGAGCAGAGAGAAGACCTGGAGTCACGTCGCTTGCGTCTTCGACGGCGAGGCAGCTCGACTCTACATCGACGGCGTCGAAGTTGACGAAGACCTGGTGACGGGGATGGTGACGACTTCGAGCGAGTCGCTCTGGATCGGTAGCTACGCTGGGTCAAACTACTCCTTTGACGGTCTTCTCGACGAGGTCATCATCCACGACGTCGCCAAGTCGGCCGACTACATCTACAACCGCGCCAATCCAGGCGTTCCGATGGTCCGTTTTCTGGCCTCGACCGAGTCAGTGGCCAACGACGACGTTGGCTACGACTACAACGACTACGAACTACACTGGGACAACGATGACGCACAGTACATTGCGCCATTGGTGCCGAACCCGGGCGTAAGCGAGCCATGCGAGGGGCTGTTGAGTGAGTGTAATGGGTACGTGGGCTGGTGGCGGTTTGATGAGGGGAATCCAGCCGAGGTTGTTGATTCTAGTACCTTCCGACGACCTACGTCCCCGGGGGCCGACACGGCGGCTCCTTCACTGTTCTCTGGGCCGGACGGGTTGGCGGCGGTGTTGGATGGTAGCAACGACCGGTTCGAGGTCAGCGCTGAACCAACCTGGGATGTCGGCGAGGGCTCGCTGACGATGGAGGCAGCGATCTCTCGAAGTTCGACCGGAACTCTTGATTCGATAGGTGCCTTCGTGCGGTCGGACTTGGACTGCACCGGCGCGCAGCTCCAGGTGTCAGGCACTGACCACCTTCAGTTCTACTGGCTCACCGACGAATGTAGTGTTCAAGACGTTGGCTTCATCGCAAATGACATCACTATTTCGACTGGTTGGTGGTTCGCAGTAGCAGCGACGCACAGCTGGGGGGTCAACTCGAGCTCAGCCCTGTTCGTGGACTACGCTTCGACACCCATAACTTGGACGGACGAAGCCGATCCCGCCCTGATGCCGGCCTCTACTGATGCGCTCTGGCTCGGCAATCGAAACTCGTCAGGTCAAGCCTTCCACGGCAGTATCGACTTCCTCCGCATCATGAACCACGCCCTCTCTCCCGACGAGTTCCTCCACTACCCGCTCTCGGGCTCCTGGGCCGGCACCACGACCACCGGATCGGCAAGCTGTCTGCCCGATCCCGAGCCACTAGACACCGCCTGCACCGATGACCTCGTTTGCGCCAGCGCCAACTGCAGCAATGGCCGCTGTGCGCCGGGCGGGTTCGCCAGCATCCCGGCCGGGCGGTTCTGGATGGGGAGCCCGGATGGATGCCCGGGGCCCGACGGCTATCCGGGGGGTTGTACTGCGGAGTCGGGACATCGGTCTGAGGAAGACCCACTGCACGAGGTGACGCTGACGCGACCGTTTTTCATTCACGAGACAGAGGTGACGCAGGAGCAGTGGGGGACCGTAATGGGCTCGAACCCGTCGTACTTCGAGGAGTGCGGGCCGAGCTGCCCGGTCGAGATGATGAGCTGGTGGGATGCGCTGTATTACCTGAACGCGCTGTCGTCCTTCGAGGGGCTGGACGCCTGCTACCAGCTCACGGCGTGCACTGGTACGCCAGGCGGCGGGTGTAGCTCGGGCACGTCATGCACGGGCGATTTCTCATGCGATGGAGTCACATTCGAGGGACTGGACTGTACAGGCTACCGCCTGCCGACCGAGGCGGAGTGGGAGTATGCGGCCCGCGCTGGGTCGAACACGGCCTTCCACAACGGCCCGATCACTGTAACGGAATTCACACCACTCGACGTCGGCCTCAATGCGATCGCCTGGTACGGAGGGAACAGCGCCGTGAGCTACGCGCCAGGGTTCGACTGCTCGGGTTGGGGGACCGGAGCGAGCGTGTGTGGGACGCATCCCGTAGCTGGGATGATGGAAAACGACTGGGGCCTCTTTGACACGTCCGGCAACGTATGGGAGCTGGTATGGGATGCGGCCCAGGCTGACTACTACGGGTCGTCGCCGCTGACGGACCCTCTAGGGGGGACGGCTGGAACCCGGGTCGCCCGCGCCGGGTCGTGGAACGGCGACGCCAAGCGTGCTCGCGCAGCATCGCGCAGCGGCGGTGATCTCCCGGACACCCGCCGCTACGACCTCGGCTTCCGCATCGCACGCACCATCCCTCCAGCCTCG
>CAZDBH010000582.1:0-4539 GCA_964503485.1 uncultured Bradymonadales bacterium
ATCGCTAAAAGCCAATGGCGGAGCCTGGAGCGCTATGCGCGACAGGCTCCTAGATGCACGCCACCCTCGTCCTCAACCACAGTTGCAACCTCGCCTGCTCCTACTGCTACGCAGGAGCCAAGTTCTCACGCCCCATGCCGGACGAGGTGCTCCTGCCGGCACTCGATTTGGCGTTTGCCAGCGGTCCGGTGCGCATCTCGTTCTTTGGTGGGGAGCCGCTGCTCTCGTTCGATCGACTCGAACGCGCAGTTGGCTACGCGACGGCGCAGGGCGAGGCCAAGGGCGTCGTGCCGCAGTTCGACACCACAACCAACGGCACACTCTTCAGCGAAAACCGCCTCGACTTCCTCATCGAAAACAAGGTTCGAACCGTGGTCAGCATCGATGGAGTCGAGCAAGCTCACAACCACGGCCGTCCCTTCGCCAATGGCCGTCCGTCGCACACCGCGGTCGTGGACGGCCTCCAGATGGTGCTCGCGAGAAGCCCTGACGTCGAGACGAATTCGGTTATCGAGCCGCGGAACCTCGCCTACCTGGGCGATTCGTTCGATTTCCTGCTCGACCTCGGCGTTCGAGTTCTTCACTTCAACATCAACTACCAAGCGGATTGGGACGATAAGGCTCGCTCGTTCCTCGAGGAAGCCCTCGACGACCTCAAAGAACGGTGGGAGGCTCGATATAGAGCCGGTGAGACGGTCAAGCTCAACCTGTTCGACGGGAAAATCATGAGCCACCTAAAGGGAGGCTACTCGGCCTGCGATCACTGCGGATTCGGGATCTCGGAGTTCGCCGTAGCTCCCAGCGGCAACATCTACCCATGCGAACGACTAGTGGGAGCCGACAGCGACCCGAGCTACCGGATCGGGCACACAGATGCCGGTTTCGATCGCGAGGCCGTCCGTCTGCTTCGGCGGCGCTACACGCGACCGATCGAAGGTTGTTCCACTTGTCCGATTCAAACGCGATGTAGACATTGGTGCGGCTGCGTACGAGCTGTGAATCCTGCGCCCTACGAGCGGAATACGAGCCTGTTCTGCCAGGTAGAGCAAGGGCTAGTTGCCCGGGCTGACCGTGTTGCTACGGGTCTGTTCAAAGACGAGGTGCCCGGATTTCTGCAGCGGTTCTACGGCGCGCCGTAGGGTCTCTATTTGGTTCCGTAGTAGATGAGGGCGAAGATTGCTACGACGATGACACCAACCGGCACGGGCCCGTACATAACGCCCACCCAGCGGCTATAGCTCCACTTCCACTCGCTCATAGCGTCTCCTTCACATGTGATGTTTTTTGCAGTCACACAGAGTGTATCGAAGCCGGGGTACCGGGGCTAGTCTTCCAGCAAACTCCGTAGGTAGTCGCTTTGAGTCGAGTGGAGCAACGTGGTCGTGCAGTGGTCTACGGCGCCCGTGGCCAACGCATCGCCGACCTCGATTCGATAGCCGCCTTGGCCATCGAGCACCAAGCGTTCCAGGACCACAGGGGTCTCGTCAGCAGAGGTCAGTTCGATATCGAGCGTCCAACTGTCGCCCTCGGGGGAATGGGCCGAGAAATCGAGGTGCTCAGCTGCCACGATATTACCTGTTTCCAATGCGAGGTCGTCGATGTCGGCAGTCACCTCGAACTCGAGGTTCGCGGTGAATCGATCGGAGGCGAACCCCATGTCGGGTGTCCGCAAGGGGTCGGTCAACACCTGGATGACTGAGACGTCGAATGAATCGGTGACACAGCTGTGATGCTCCACTCTCGCGGCCCTTGCGAGTATGTCCCGCGGGATGGGGAAGGCGCGCACGTCGTTCGTGAACGGGCGCAGGCCTGGGTCCAGGGTGCGAGCCTGTTTGATCACGATCCGTGTCTCGAATGGTGCGCCCTCCGTCAGCTGCGGCCAACCCTCCCGCATCTCTCTGAACTCAAAATCGAGAGTGAGGACGTCGCTTTGTTGGGCTTCGTCGAGGGCGGAGTTGGTTCGAAGACGCCATGCAAGGGCAACAGCCAGAGCCTGCTCGAAGACACTCTCCAACTTCTCGTCCGACAGAATGAACTCGCCTTCGGCCATTCGGTCGGAGCCGCGAATTCGCTCGATGCTCAGGGCGTCGTCTTCAGCCAACATGACGACCCGATCGACCTCGGGAAGAATCAGGCTTCCCGGCTCAGGATTAGTCACACTCTCGGCGCCGAGTTGAACGTTGAGCTCCATGACCGCTGTCTCGTCGCTCCCGTCCGGCATTAGGGTGAGGGTGAAGACCCCGTTCGACATCTCCATGTCATCGTCGAATCGCGCGTGGACCAGCACGGCCATATGACCGCTCAGATGGCGGATCTCTTCGAGGTCGCGCTCTTGAAAGGCCTCGAAGCTCCAGTAGGACGACCAGGTCTTCTTGATGGCCCATTCGACCGTTCGGTTTCGATGCGATTCCTGTTGGAGCGAGGGGTTGAAGAAACCGGTATTAGAGTCGTACAGCCCAGCGCCGTTAAAGCCGTCGACGTCCTCGACTGATGAGGACGAGCGAAAGCGCAAGCCCTGCATCGGTGAATAGTGCCCAAACTGATTCTCGAGGGCCGAAGTCAGTTCGGCCAAGGTGTCGCTATCGATCGCTCTGTCCCGAATCATGCGCTTGATCCCGTCCGCTCGCAGGACGTCGCCGATGAGGGATGTCTCAGGATAGCGGCGAAAGATCTCGTCTCGGTAGGCCTGGTCGGCGTCATTCGAGTACAACGCATCGTAGTCTTCCAGCCCTTCCAAACAGAGGTATTGCATCCTGCCGCTACCCTGGAACTCGTCGTCGTCGAGAAGCGCTTGAATCGAAGGAACGAGCGGAGACAGATGCGCCATGTACGCCTTCACGGAAATTACCATTGGGGCGTCCGGGATAACGACGTCACCCGGTGCCATCAGCCCGAGGAACCCGGCGGCCTTGCCTCCGATCACCAGACGCAGTGTCTCGTCGTCAGCGGGATCGAGTGCGTCGAGTGAATAACTCAGCTCGAGTTCGCTCGGGTTGACCGACGGAAGCGAGATTTCTTCGACCTCGCCGAGGTCTCGCCACGTGCGGAATTGGTCGTAGGTGATTGCACGGAGTTGGTACTGATCGGGCGCCTCGGCGAACAGTACGGCCGGCGCCTGGACCCGGGCCAGTTGGTCGATAGACGGATCATCGAGAATACCGCCCACATAGAGGTTTGGAATCCCTCGGTTGCGGGCCAAGACGTTGATGTGAGCCAGCTCGGTCTGCGGTACCGCAGTGACAAGACCAGAAGCGGGGGGCAGAAAGTCTGGGACGAAATCGGTCAGAACGAGCGAGGTGTCTCGGGCGCCTGACAAATCGGCACCGTCGGCCGTACGAGACACGAAGACTCGACCTGCTGTGAGTCCCTCACTGTACACTTCGACCTCACCGGGTACCGCCAACTCGCTGTATCGAATGACCCGATCGTAGTAGCGAAGCTGGTCTGCCTCCATCGCCTGTGCGAGCTCCTCCTGGGCTGGTGAGCGAATCGCCCAAACCAAGGCATCGCCGACCTCGTCGGGCAGGTGGTTGATCAGCGTGTCGAAGAATATCACCAGCTCTTCGTGGGTGACGTCATCGGAGTATTCGAGTTCGAAAACCCAGCGTTCGGGGCGTGATTCCGTCTCGGTCGCAACGGCCTCGATGTACATCAACGAACCGAGGCCGAGGGGATGGTCGTTCCTGAAGGCTTCATTATAGAAGTTGGGCGAATAGAGGCGCTCGTTGCCGCGAACCCAGCGGAGGTCGAGGGGAAGGTCAGAGCGATCGCGCCCCTCCGCCCAGTCATAGATCGCCGCGATCGTCTCAAATGACAGCCCATCGACTGGCTCGACATTCACGCTGGGAACTCGGGCCCCATTGAGGAGCTGATACCAGTACCACTCGTCGTGAAGGTGATAGAACCCGCTGTCGACGAAGCGTATTGCTCGGAGCCAGTCGTCTTGGAAATGAATGATGGAGAATTTCACGACCATTCGGCCGGTGCCCTCTGCGGCCAGATCGAAGTAGTCGGCTTGGCTCGACAGGTGCCCAACGGCGTGATCGTCGAATCGTTCACCCACATCCGCGTCGCTTCCGGCATCGGCCACCGGCGGCGGCGGATTGCTGGGGCATGCTGCCAACACGGTCACCGTAAGTGCGACGAGTATCAGATTTCCGAGGGAGCGTGACCGGTTTTCCTGCCACAAACTCGGAAGCGTGAGCCATTCTCGAGTTCGCTGTTCGTTATGCTGAACCATCATCGCCACTCCTCGACGCACAAATTAGCCTAGCCACACCATCAACATTGGGCAAGACAGAGCAAAAAGTGAGCCATAGGGAAAACGGGTGGGGATCATTGCCGAACAAGCCAAACAGTCCGACATACTGACCACCTATTCCTAAAGTGATCGCTCTTTCAGGCCGATGTTCTCCAAGCAGCAGACAACCTGGACAATACAGAATGAGACGAAGCACCCTCGGCGCCCTCGGGCGCCGAACCCCCCCCTCTCCCCAGTTCCAAACGTGGCGGGTTGTTTGGGGGGAGATTGGAGGTTGT
>CAZDBH010000583.1:0-4531 GCA_964503485.1 uncultured Bradymonadales bacterium
CTGCTCGAGGCCAAGACCAACGATCTGGCTGGGCTCCTCGAACTCATCCTGTATGAAGCCGACCTTCGCGCAATGCTACCCGATCCCCTTGTTGATGAGGAGGCGCTATATCTGCGGCTCCAATCGGTCGCCATCGAGAGTCCGAGAGTCGAAATCACCGTGCTCGAAACCGGCCTCGAGGTCTACGTCCAGCTCGGAGACATCGTTGTCGAGACAGACGGCTTCGTTTCGATCGGCGAGACACAGCTAGACCTCAAGGGTCAGATTCTCATCACCGCTTCGGCGCTGGCCACCCTCACCATCATGAAGGAGCCCGGTGAGCAGCTTTTGGTCGACGTCACCGAAATCGAAGTGACACTGGAGTCGTTGGAGAGCAACTTCACGAGTCCAGAGGCGGACGCCATCTTCGAGTTGGCAGAGAGCGCTCTGAGAAACGTGGTCGACACGTCTCTGGTGTCAACCGTAATCGAGGGCTTTCTGCCCTCCATTCCCGAAGCAGTTTCTGATTTGATGGGTGGGGTCGACGACGCACTCTCAATCGGCACCGTCAGCTTCGCTGCTGACCCCTTGCCCCCGATCGAGTTCTTCTTCAATGGACGGATTGACGCCGTCGAGCCCAAGCATCACGAACGCATCGACATACGGCTCGGTGCCGAGGTAGGGACACTATCCGATCCCATTCACAGCGAGGGACCAGGTGTTCCGTTACACGCAGCCCTAGACGCGCCTCTCGAGCTTCGCTCGTCCGGTCGCCTCCAGGCCGCGGTCGACCACTCGCTGATCAACGGGCTGCTCTACGCCCTTTGGGACAGCGGCCTCCTGGAGATCGACGCGACGGCGCTGATTCCACAACTCGCACCACTTGCTGACACAATCCTACTGTCGGCAAAACTGCCGCCCATGTTGACTGTCGATCTGGACCGGAACTTGGTGCTGACTGTGGGCCAGCTCGAGTTGAGCCTCGAGTCGGTGGATTCGTCTGAACGATTTGCCTTCAACCTCACCAGCTCGGGTGTCCTCGTGGCTGAGGACAACGTTCTCGGCCTCGTCATGGAAGACGACCCGGTCCTCAACGTCTGGCTGATGGAACGTGTGGGTGACAGACCACTGCCTCTCGAGGCGGACGCACTAGGCGAGATCGTAATGAACTTGGTGTGGCCGAGCATCACCGAAACATTAGCCAATGATCTCAACTTCCCGCTTCCCGAAATCGACCTCTCCTCACTGGGAGAACTTGCGCCACGCTTGAACGATCTGACGAGCCGAGTCGTTTTCGACTCCGACCTCGAGCTGCGTGCGAATCATCTGATTATCGAGGGGCACCTCGAAGGCGAAGCAAGCCTAGCGGACTGACCGAACCCGTTCCGGGCGGTTTCAATCCAGGACGCAAGTCGGTGGGCCTAGGCTTTGGACGCGACAGCGAAGCTGGTCGTGCCGCTGAGGCAGTGTACGTACTCGACCTTGCTGAACCCGATGCCCTTCAGGAGCGCCTTCATTCCGCCCTCGGTATTGACGGGTCCGTTGGGGCTGGCACCTAGATCGAGTACGGCCTCCATGGCTCGCGGCAGCGGAGTCGGTCGGCCATCGGGGTGAATCGTCTCCCAGAAGATGGCAACACCCCCTGGCCTGAGAACCTCGAACGCCTTTCGGGCGAACTTCTCACCGATGTGATTGTCCGGCTCCAGAATCATCTTTTTGGTGAGAAAGACGAGGTCGAAATTCTCTTCGCCCCACCGATCTGCTGACGGATCGCCGCCGTGCGAGTGCATACCATCAACACGGTGCGCAGGAACTTCATACTGCTCTCTGAGGCGCGGAATCTCGGTGACCAGGTGGTCGAGGCAACCATAGGTGACTCGGGCCTGCCGTTGCTGCTTCATAACGACTGCACTGAAGCTCACCCCCATCGACCCGACGATGAAGCGCTCAATCGGCGGAAGCTGGATTCGGTGCAGGAGGTCACGGCCCGCCATATCCAGGAAGTTGTTAACGGCGCTGAGGTAAGCTTGGTAGCGGCCCTTGTCATCGAATATGTCGAGTGCCGACGGAACGGTTCCGGACGCCAAGCCGCCCGGTAGCTCGGAAAAGGCCGAGGCCTGAGCAGCCATCAAATCGAGCATCGGGCTCAAGCTGGTGGGCGAGGAGCGGGAGAGAAACGTCATACCGGCTTCGTTGAAGGCGTATCGACGGTGGGTTTGCGATACGAATCCTTCAGATTCGAGGATGCGGAGTAGTGCGAGAGCCGCCCGGGGATGGATTCCCGTCTTCTGGGCCGCTTCGTCCGCCGTCAATCGACTCTCGCTGAGGGCCTCAAACAAGCCGATCTCGTGCCCCAATAGAACCGCGGTCGCATAACGGTGATAGAAGAAGGCCTTCTGAAGTCGCGCAAACGTGACTCGGTGCCGCCATTGAGAGAGCAGTTCGACCGGACGCTCGAAGAGGCCAATCGCCCACATCGTTCGGAGCTTGTCCGCGCCCACTCGAAATCGGTCGGGAATGAGTCGCTGCGCTGCTGCAAGGGACGTTGTCAGCATCGTGAGTCTCCTCAGACTGTTAGAGAACGCTTCGTTTGTTGCGTGTCCGAGCGGCCAGTGTCAACCCTATCTTGGTATGGATGTCTGTCTGACGGCTGGCTCGAGAAACTGTCGGGCGAGAGTCGGATGGGGGTGGTTTCGGCCCTACTCTTCTGGGTATTCTTCTTCGATGAGTTCCTCTTCGATGAGTTCCTCTTCGATGACTTCTTCTTCGACGGCTTCCTCGTCAGTCACCTCTTCCTCGACAACCTCCTCCTCGATGACTTCCTCTTCTATCAGCTCTTCTTCAATCAGTTCTTCTTCGACGTACTCCTCGTCCTGCGCGAGCGCTGCCGTAGAGAAGAGCGCTGTCGTCATAGCGACGATGGCGAACAAAGCGATTGTTCCTCTGAACATCTTCTGTCTCCTTCCCGAATGGTCTCGGGGTATATTCGGACCCGGGTGTCCTGATAACAACAAACTGCACCCATCGCTAGAGAATTACAACTGGAATTTGAGATAAGGCCTAGAGGTGCCAAAAGCCCCCGAGGCGTGGGGTTGGCGATCGTGGGCTGTGGTCCTTTCTCCTGAGGGTCCATTCCGCTACGCTATTCGTTGCTGCAGAGTGCGGCGAAGCCCAGCGCCCCGAAAAACAGATTGAGATTGCTTTGAAGGAGTTCTTACGACTACCGATCCTCCGCTGCCTGTTCTTGCTGGCCGGGCTGGTGATGGGCGGCTGCGGCGACGACGCAGCCCCTTCCCAAGCACTTGGCGATTCAACCGGTGGCGACGCTGACGCCTCGGAGGACGTTCTCACCGACGAGACCCACCC
This sequence comes from uncultured Bradymonadales bacterium, assembly GCA_964503485.1. Taxonomy (GTDB): domain Bacteria; phylum Myxococcota_A; class Bradymonadia; order JAFGEP01; family JAFGEP01; genus CAZDBH01. Next base: position 3,346 of record CAZDBH010000583.1, read on the forward strand.
TCCCACCTCGGACGCCATTGGGGAAACAGACGTCGGCGACGCGCCCCCGCCCGATCGATCAGACGATGCAGGACCAGACTCTGACCTGGCCTCAGATACCGGAGGTGACCTGGACCTCGAACTTTCCGACGCGCCGGTGGCGCCGGAGTACCCCTTGGACGATGTTCTTCGTTTCAATCACATACAGATGAAGGGAACCCACAATAGCTATCACATCGAACCCGACTTCGTGGCGCACCCAAGCTGGCGGTACACTCACTCTCCCTTGCCCGTTCAACTCAGCGACGAGGGCGTGCGCAACTTCGAGATCGACGTCCATTGGAATGAAGAGATGGGCTTCCTGGTGCACCATCTGCCAATCATTGACCAACAGACCGTGTGCGAGACATTCGTCGAGTGCCTACAAGACCTTAAAACCTGGTCTGACGATCACCCCGGACATCATCCGCTGGTCGTGTTTGTCGAGCCGAAGGACGACATCGACGTGGGCGCCCCCATCACCGGGCACTTCGACGACCTGGAAGCTGAGATACTCAGTGTGTGGCCTATTGACCGACTTGTTACGCCGGCCGAAGTTCAGGGGGAAAGTGACACGCTGCGGGAGGCCGTCACGGAACGCGGCTGGCCGACGTTGGGCACCCTCCGCAATCGCCTGTTTCTAGTGCTGCTGGACAGCGGCGACCATCGCGACGAGTACCTCGAAGTTGGCATTGAGAACCGGCTGATGTTCACCGATTCAAGCCCCGACGCTCCTTACGCCGCCTTTCTGGCCTGGAGCAATCCGCTCGACGACGAGGCGCGCTATCTCGAGATGGTGGAGGCCGGTTTCGTTGTCAGAGCCCGGACTGACTCGGTTGATGGTGACGAGGCGCCAAACAATGATCGGACCCGCTTCGACGCCGCCCTGAGGGTTGGGGCCCACTTCATCGTGACGGACTTCCCTTTCCCGGTGGAAGATCGCGAGTACTGGGTCGATTTACCCATGGGACGACCGTCCCTTTGCAACCCAATCACAGCACCTGAGGATTGCGAACCCCATGACATCGAGGGGTTGTAGAGCTGAATCACGCGGGCCGGCGCCCGCGGACATATTGCGCTTTTGAACTGAAGGCCGCACAATCGGCGTCATTGCGAACTAGGAGCCCGTCGCGTATAACGCCCCGGACTCCAGCCGTTAGCTTTTAGC
>CAZDBH010000584.1:0-4524 GCA_964503485.1 uncultured Bradymonadales bacterium
GCTAAAAGCTAACGGCTGGAGTCCGGGGCGTTATACGCGACGGGCTCCTAGCGCCCTGGGTTTCCATCAACCGGCCGTACCTCCCAGGTCGGCGCATGAAAACTCCCCTGTTCGCGGTGCGCGAGCTCGGATAGCCAACTGTCCATTACTGCGACGAGCTCGTCGAGCACCGCATCGGGCACATCACTCACAGGTTGCAGTTCACCCGGGTCCTGTTCGAGGTCGTAAATCCAAGTCAGCCGAGTTCCGAGGTCTAGAACGAGTTTCCAGTCATTTACGACGACTGCGACACGATCTTCATTCGGTACCGGCCGAGCTGAAATCTCTCGCATTCGAGCGAACTGAAACGCCCCTGCCGAGGGGGGGCCGGTTAGGTCAGAACCCATCAAATGTGAGTTGATGGGCGCTGCCGCCAGGGTCGCAATGGTCGGCATGATGTCGAAGCAATTTGCCGTCCTATCCGAGATCGTGGCTTCGACACCTGGGTAAGACACGATCAGCGGGACGTGTAGCACTTCGTCGTAGACCGAGTTGCTATGGGCGTAGAGGCCGTGCTCACCGAGCAGTTCGCCGTGGTCGGCGGTCACCACGATAACGGTTGAATCACGTAGACCCGCGGCGTCCAGCTCCAGAATTGTCTCCTGAATCAGCTCGTCCACATAGCTGACAGCGCAATGGTATCGATCTGTCTGTGACAGTTCGTTGCCACATCTGTCAGGTACACGGTAGGGCAAATGGCCATGCAGGTAGTGGGCGTAGAAGAAGAACGGGACGTCGCGGTGGGTGGCGAGCAATGCAGATAGTCGCTCTTTTATGAAGCGGTCTTCGTGAAAGTCGATAATACCCGGAGTCAAATGGGTGCTGACGAAGCCTCGACCTAGTGTCCCTGCCAACAGATAGACCGTTTCGTTGCTGATGAAGGCGCTGTCATAGCCGGCCAACGTGAAGCCGTGAATGGCAGGTGGGTGGGCGGCGTCGACTTCTGGACCAAGCGTGCTGCCTCCAAGGAAATCGGGCACCGACAGTCGGGTTGTGGGAGAGCAGGTGCGGAAGTCGCTGAACCGCAAGGAGCGGTCTGCGAGCGCCCCCAGATGCGGAGTCCACTCCCGGTCGAGACCGTCTTCACTCCCTCTGACGTATCGCAACCCATCCACGACGATAAACAGAACGTTGAGGGGAGGCCGGCCAGGCTCGACCGCGAGGTCCGTAGCGGCAAACAGCGTGTCGTTGAGGCTCAGGTCCCCCCCAAAGCAATTCTCGTCGACCCCGTTTCCTGGAAGGTCTACTTGGCCGGGACGCCTGGCCTCGTCAAAATCATCGCAGTCGCTGCCCACCATGAAACCGACGCTTGCCGTTGCTCCGTCTCCGTCCATATCGATCGCGAACTGCGACACGGCGCCTGCAAACCAGCGATGGGGAGTGGCTTCATAAAACAGGGCAAGCGAAGTAGGTGTTGGTTCGGAGACGAGGCAGCCGATGCCCAACAGTGAAACCGCAACAGCCATTAGGGCGCTCGTGCGCCCACGCTTCGGCTGTCCACTCATTGCCGAGAGGCCCAGGGCAATCATCAAGATGAGCACTACGCAGAGGACATGGATTCGACCGTACGTGCCCAGAAAGAGTCCGGTGCCCCAGTACCAGCCGACCGATATGGGGATCATCCCTACCCACAGCCAGAGTCCCATTCCATCCGGAAACCGGCGGCGGACTCGGCTCCACGCAAGGCCGAGGAGGGGGCCGGCAACCAAGGCCGAAAGGAGCCCTCCATACCAATACAGCTGATAGGCAGGCCAGTATCGGCTGGGCACGACGACGACTGCGCCCAGCAGGCACGCCGGCACCGATCCGTTTAGCAAGCCGAGAAGAATCGCGGCTGTTCGATCGCTCTTACGTTCGATCCGTTCGCAGAGCCACAACACGGGTCCGAACCAACAGAAGAGAAGAGCGGAACACAGGACCGTGATTCCCAGCATCGCCAGGGCGACAACAGAATGGTCGAGGAGCGATCCAGAGTGTCCCTCGAGTGCGCCTGCATGCCGGGCAAGCCGACCGACCTCGACGGTGAGGAAGGTGGCGGCTGTGGCTCGAATCGAATGGCGAGCCAGGGCTCGAGTGTCCATTGGTAGTCGGCTATCCATTCACCACAGAAGGGGGCATACCCCGACCCAAGTTAGGAATTCCTGAAAGTGGGTCACCATAGCACGCCAGCTCTTTACCACCAACTGAGGAGCAGCCACCTCTTCGTCGCGCCAGGAATCCAGTCTTGGCAAGCTTGGCCGTTTGCCAGAAGGTACGTTACTCGGGCGGGTCGATCTGGAAGGCCGTGACAATCTCGCCGCGACCAATGTGCTGGTCGATGATGGTTTCGACGTCGGCTGTGGTCTCGACGCTGTACCACGTGCCGTCGGGCTCGACCACCAGTGTGACGCCCTGACCGCAGACGTCTAGGCAGATCGCAGGGACAACGTAGGCCTTATCGCCCAGATCGTGGTTCTCGAGGTATCGCTCGGCCGCCAATTCGAGATCTGGGCGCTCGACGTCTTCAGGTTTGCACCCCTGACATCCCGAACAGATTGTTACCCTTCGCATCGTCGTCCGAGCCCTTTGGCGTCTAAGGGTGGACGATGTTAGAGTCTTTCGACTACAGTTGTCTACTAGTGGCTCACATTTGGAGGGGACGACGAGCCGAACTCGAGGTCGTGATGACTGAACCTCCCGACGACGACAAGCCTATCGATTCTTCGGATCCGTTGACCGAGCACTATCTGAAACGCGAGTTGTACGACGCATTCGCAAACTCTCCAGAACTTTTTGATTTCCTCCAAGGTGGTTCACTCGATGGGATTTGGTACTGGGACCTCGAGCGGCCCGAACACGAGTGGCTGAGCCCTCGTTTTTGGACGCTGTTAGGCTACGACCCGGCCGAAAAAAAGCATCTGGCCTCGGAATGGCAGGACCTCATCCATCCGGACGATCTGGAAGTTGCTCTGCGGAACTTCAGTCTCCATTGTGGGGATCCCAGCCATCCCTACGACCAAATTGTTCGATACGCGCACAAAGACGGCTCGACGGTTTGGGTCCGCTGCCGGGGGCTGGTTATTCGGGACGAGAACGGCCAGCCAATTCGGATGCTCGGAGCGCACACCGATGAGACATCACTCATGCGGACCGAGCTCGAGCTGAGACACCACCAAGAGACGTTGGAAGAGCAGGTCGAACAGCGGGGGCTTCAACTCGCACAGGCGGCACAACAGAACATCGATCTCGTGCAGAAGATTCAAGAAGGCCAAAAGTTGGAGAGCCTGGGTATGTTGGCCGGTGGTATCGCCCACGACTTCAACAACATTCTGGTTGGCGTGCTCGGCTACGCAGACTTGGCACTCGAACAAACTGCCAGCAGGCTCGCAAGCTCATGGACTCATCAAAGAACTGAAACTGGGTGGCCTTCGAGCTGCCGAGCTGTGCAATCAGCTGTTGGCTTATTCGGGGAAGGGCCGGTTCGTGGTCCAGGAACTCGACGTGAATGAGATCATTAGCGAGATGAATCAACTGCTCGAGGTCTCGATGAACAAGTCGGTGGTTCTTCGGTACGCACTCGCTGACGACTTGCCGGCCATCGAGGCGGATCCGACCCAGATTCGCCAAGTCGTGATGAATCTCGTGATCAATGCTGGCGAGGCGGTTGGAGACACGTCTGGCTGCGTCACGGTCGCCACGGGAGTGCTCTCCTGCTCTCGGGAGTACCTCGACACAACATTCCTGGGTGCCGAGGACCTACCGGAAGGCGTCTATGCCTACCTCGAGGTCTCGGATACCGGCCATGGCATTGCCAAGGACACGTTGCGACGAGTGTTCGACCCCTTCTTCACTACCAAATTCACAGGCCGCGGTCTTGGACTGGCCGCCGTGCTGGGCGTTGCCCGAGGACACGGCGGGACGGTGAAAGTCTACACCGAGGAGGGGCGAGGGACGACGTTCAAGGTGCTTTTCCCCACAGCCGATGGTCCTGCGCGTCCCCTGTCGAAGCCTGGGCAGGCTTCGTCGCGGTGGCGAGGTGCCGGCACCGTCCTTCTCGTCGACGATGACGCCACGGTTCGAAGAGTGGGTAGGATGATTCTCGAGGGCGCAGGCTTCGACACCAAGCTGGCATCCGACGGAGAGGAGGCCATTGCTATCTACTCAGAGATGGGAACCGAGATTGTTGCCGTACTCCTCGACCTCACGATGCCCAAGATGGCAGGCGAGGAGGCCTTCACTGAATTGCGCAAACTGAACCCGGAAATCCGGGTGGTTCTGACCAGCGGGTACAACGAACAGGATGCGACCAACCGGTTTACTGGGAAGGGACTGGCTGGCTTTCTGAAGAAGCCCTACGAGGCGACCGAGCTGATCACTGCGATTCGAAAGGCGATTGAGCGCGACTGAGCCCCTTGCCCCCAGCCTTCTTTGCTTCAGTGAGTTTGAATCGAGTCTAGGAGCCCGTCGCGTATAACGCCCCGGACTCCAGCCGTTAGCTTTTAGCGG
>CAZDBH010000585.1:0-4516 GCA_964503485.1 uncultured Bradymonadales bacterium
CGCTAAAAGCCAATGGCGGAGCCTGGAGCGCTATGCGCGACAGGCTCCTAGCCGAAACCACCGAAAAAAACCTTGGCTTCCATACCAGCGCTGAGTACATTCCGGCGCCAAATGGTCAGGAGGCTACCGTACGCGCACTAATCGGGGCGACCACATGATGTATGTGAGTGCCCGAGTCCTTGTCTGCCTGATGCGATCTGTTGACTACGAGGTATCGGATGACTCGATTTTTTCTTTGTCTGTCGCTCTGTCTTGCCCCCACGCTTTCGGCCTGCGGAGGCTGTGGAAGCAGTTCCGTGAGCCCCGAGGATGTTGCTGATTATGTACCTGAGGAAGCCCAAGGTGTCGTCAGCATCAACATCGAAGAGATGGCGGAGCAGTTTAGAACGCTCACTCCCTTTGTGGCCCACGATGGCCGTTGGTCCGACATGGGCGAAGACGTAGACGAGTACCTCGAGGAGGCCTACGGATTCGGGATTACCGACACCGAGCAAGCTGTGCTCTGGGTCGGACCGGACGAGGATGGGGCCGCGATATTCCTGGGTGACTTCGACGACGAGCTCGAAGGCGAAACACGCGAGGTCGACGGTGTGACGCTGGCAGCGACCTCTTTTGGGCCCGTCTTTGCGGTCGTGGACGACAAACTCATTGTCGGAACAGAAGCCGCGGTTCTGCTCACGGCCTCCGTACTGAACGGTGATCACACCAGTCTGGAAGATAGCGACAGCGAAGATTCCGAGGCGATTCGAGAGTTACTCGGTGACGTGAATGAAGGCACAATCACCCTGGCGGGTATTGTTGGCGAGCTCGACGGCTTCGGCATGGCCATGCTTCCGGACATCAACGGGTTTGCGGTCTCCATTTCTCAGGAACAACTTCATCTTCGAGTGCGCTTGAGCGATGAGGATGCAGCAACCGACACTGTGGCCCAGCTAAACGGTCTCATCAGCATCGGTATGAGGGGCGCGGACGATCAAATCGACCTACTCAAAGAACATGGCGGTCCGCCCGAGATTGTCGCGGCAATCGTGGCGATGCACTCCATCCAGTTGGTAACGGAGGAATTGCTCGAGATCGAAGCGGCAGGATCGGACCTCGAGGTGATTCTGAACATGGAGGGCTCATCAATGCTCCTACCCCTCCTCGGAGTCGGAGCCTCGGTCGCAATTCCCGCGTTTCTGCAATACCAACAGATCGCCGAAGGGTTTGGCGACGACATGGAGGGAATCGCAGACACCTACGACAACGCGTTCGAATACGACACTGCCACCCCCGCCTGGGTGCGCGCTGAAGAAGCCCGCACCAATCTCGGCCGGATCTATGACGGGGCGCGCGCTTACTTTGACGCAGATCATGCGACTCGCACGGGTATGATCCTGCCACCACAGTTTCCTGCGAGTACTGGGCGCCGGCCAGCCTCGGTCCCCTGCGGCGAAGCAGTCGAGCCGGGTTACGATACATGGAGGGACACAACCTGGGAGGCCCTGAACTTCAGCATCCACGAGCCGCACTATTACAGCTATCAGTTCGAGGCCAGCGGTACGGGTGCCAATGCGGTGTTTACGGCCTACGCTTTCGGCGACCTCGACTGTGATGGTGTGCTGTCGACCTTCCACCGACAGGCCGAGGTCCAGGAGTTCTTCGATGGTCCGCAGGTGTGGGGTGGTCTAACAACCGAAGTCGAAAACGAACTCGAATAATCGGGCTTCTCAACTCGGTACGAAGAACTTCGAGCTGCGCTCGGCCCCACCCTAAAATTTCAATAGGCGGCCCAATCTCGTAGACTGGGTCTTCGAGGTCTACGAGCAAGCGGCACCGATGCAAGACAATAGAACCCCAGAGCACACGATCCTAATTGTCGATGACTCCGAAAGTCAGCGTAGGCTCTTGCGATTGTACTGCTCTAAGATTGGCCTCCACTGTTTCGAAGCCGAGGATGGAGCCGGTGCTCTAAAGCTCGCGCGCGAGACCAATGTCGCTCTGTTCCTAATCGATCTCGGTCTACCTGATATGGACGGTCGTGATTTGCTGCCACTTCTCCGAGAGCTAGACAGCGAGGACTCCTTCCGATTCTACGCCGCTACTGGTGCCCCCCGAGAGACGAAGGCTGAGCTCCTGCGGGCCGGGTTTCACGAGGTTGTATTCAAGCCCTTCTCTAGGGAAAGACTCAGGCAGGTACTGGAAGTCACACGGACAAAGCCGGAAACCCCGATACTCGAACCCAGCGCATTTCGGGATCTTTCGAGTATGCCGAAACAGGTACTCGTGAGCCTCGTGGAGACCTTCGAGGGAGAGGCGCTCGAGCGATCCGCGAAGTTGAAGGCTGCCGCCCGAAGTGCGGATGTCGAGACGCTTCGCAAAGAAGCCCACGCCCTCAAAGGCGCCGCATTTGTGGTGGCCGCGAAGGCTCTGAGCGAACTTTGCCAAGAGCTCGAACGCCAGGCAACCACCGGTTCCGTTTCGGATCCCGTGCCCGCTGTCGACAGGATCGAGGTAGCGCTCGAGGAGACCCTGCGTCAGTTGCGACCCCGTTGATCGCGATCGCCGCTCTGCTATCAGGTGAGCGGTCTGAACAGTAGCAGGATCGTCATCACCCCCAAAAAAAAGATTTCATTTCGATCCGCAGCATGCCGATTAACTAGGGGCGTAGGTTCTTATCTTGAATGACCTGTTCCATGCGAGGTCGTTTCATGGGTCGACAAGTCTCTGGAGTGCTGCCAAGCGTAAGTATGGGCACCGATTACGGCGCCCGAATTGCGCTTTGGTTAGATCAGTTCCTGCCCAGGACAGAGTTGATCTCGGCCGCCGACCACCATCGGGCCAGAATGCTGGTTCGAGGTTCGATCGGACTGGCCTGCGTGGGCGTACTGGTGCTCGTCTTTCGAGCCCTGCTGGCACCAATCGGAGGATCCGAGCTGGCTGCCCTCGCGGTTGTGATCCTCGGTTTCGGAATGACACCTGCGATTGTGCGTTTTACCGGTAGCGCCACACTGATGGCCTGGCTCTCGAGTATCACCCTTTTGGTCGCGTTGTCGGTTCTAGCGGTCGCAAACCAGGGCGTTCGCGATCCCGTCGTCAACCTCTTCGCCGTGCTTCCGTTCATCGGCATGCTCTTTGGTGGGCGAAAGGTCTCGATGGGTGTGACAGCCGTCACATTCGCCCTCATCGTCTTCCTGGTGGGACTCGACTACACATTGTTGCAGACCCCGGAAGAGGTCACGGCGGTCCTCAAGGACGGGCTGACTGTGCTCCTGGTCGTGACGATCAGTTTTGGAATTGCCTACCTCCACAATTCGATCAACGGAAGTATGACCAGCCAGATGGCTGTCTCCTTCGACCGCGACGAATGTGCTTTGGACGCGGCAGGAATCGGCGTTTTCTCGTGGGATATCCGGCACCAGACGGTCAATTACTCAGACACGTTCAAGCGTCTCGTGGGGTTAACGAGTTCGGACGTCGCCGAGGTGAAACACCCCTTCCCCGAGTGGCTGGTAGCTCCTCAGGACCAACCCGCTCTGTCGAAGGCGTTTCAGTTCCACCTCATCAACCAGAAGCCGTTGTCCCTCAATGTCCGCTTGGTATCGAAGGAATGGCGGGATCGCTGGTTCAGGGTGGAAGGGAAGGCACTTCGCGGACGTAAACGAGTGAGCAAGCTGGTCGGGATTATAAGAGACGTCGACGACGAGGTCAGAGCGCAACTCAAACGAGAAGGGCAAGCTCTGTCGGCCGAGGCGGAAGCCACCAGAGTGTTCAAGTCGCTCACCGAAACAATGAGGGGCATCACTCGCGAAGCTCGACTTGATCCTCGAACAAGCCAGGAGCTCTTTGCGACCGCCGAACGGGGTGTCGACCACCTTCGCGAAATCGTGAGCACGGCTGTCACTGAGACCGTCCTCGAAGGCGACGGTGACCTCAACATGGAGGTGCTGCCAGTAACCGGCATCATGACTCAGAACAAAGCGCTCAACCGGGCCTTTTCGGACGCGTTCAAAGTTGAACTCACCTATGAAGACCGCGCCAAGAGCGCGACGGTGAAAGCCGATATCGATCGTCTTCACGAAGCGTTCTCCGCCGTTGTAATCGCCGCAATTCAACGCACACCGAAGAATGGAACAGTGCTCGTGCGCGCGGACGCGATGAGCAAACGAGTGATGTTCAGCGTTCAGGATAAGGGCGGAGGGGTGTCTGACGAGGTGGCTGACAGTCTTCTCAAGTCAAACCGAATGATCGAGACCGCAGAACAACGAGCGATCGGCGAATTCGGGTCCACCTACTTCTGGGCAAAAGAGTTCATCGAGGTGATGGGCGGAGATGTGCGGCTGCACAACACACCCGGAAAGGGCACAACCTTCTACTTCAGCCTGCCGGCGACCTAGGAGCCCGTTGCGTATAACGCCCCGGACTCCAGCTGTTCGCTTTTAGCGGTAAGCGATTAGCTCAGACAGCTCCCTTTGAGCTGTGATTGGATCCTCCCCAAATACAGGGAAGAAGGAACCCGGCAGGTTGGGTTGAGCTC
>CAZDBH010000586.1:0-4437 GCA_964503485.1 uncultured Bradymonadales bacterium
CAGGTGGTCTGAACGGGTGAACCAGCTCGCAGCTATCGTGCTTCCGGCCATCTCAGCGGCATAGACCACCAGGGATGCCAGCACTGCGATCAGGGAACCGACGGCCAGCTCCTTGACGACCAAAAGACCGACAAGGGCGCCCGAGTAGTCGGCAGTGACCGCCACTCCATGAGGCATTACCGCAAAGGTCATCGCGACGGCTAGTGCGACCTTCACGAGTGGATGGGTCTGGCGAGATCCGAGGTAAGGAACCACAAAGAAACTGGGACCGACTCGGGCAAGACATAGTACGAAAGCAACCAAGGCGGGCCCGGCGAGATCGGCCATCACGGTGTCGTTCCCACGCTGGGGATTGCAGAGAGCAACAGCTCGGTGAACTCGAGCATTTGGGCTCCGATCCACGGCGCCGCCACAACCAGGGCCAACACCACGACCACGAGCTTGGGCACAAACGAGAGCGCGGGGTCTCGAATCTGAAGCGCAGACTGGAAGAGACCGGTCACGGCACTCACCACCAACACGGCTGCCAGAGGGGGCGCTGAAATGAGAAGCACCAACAGAAGGGCCTCGCGCGCCAGCGTGATGTAGAAGTCGGGTGTCATCCTAGGTCACCCAATAGCTTTGGATCAGGCCCTTGACTAGGAGTGCCCAGCCATCGACCAGAACGAAAAGCAGCAGCTTGAAGGGCAAAGAGACTGCCGAAGGCTGAACCATGACCATCCCCAGGCTTGTGAGGATATTCGCGATCACTAGGTCGAGGACTAGGAACGGCAAGAGAAGAAGAAATCCGATGAGGAACGCTTCTTTCAGCTCACTGAGGAGAAAGGCGGGAGCCAGTATCAACAGGTTGCCAGCGTCGATTTCGTCTGTGCCCAAACTCCGTCTTTCAGCATCGAGCGAGACGATCAGTTGCAGGTCGCTATCGTCCGAGTGGGCGCTCAAAAAGTCTCGGATCGGTTCACTCCCGGCCTCAGCGGCGGCTGCGACCTGCTCGAACTCGGAGCGGGCAGGTTCGTCACCCGTCTCGAGGGCGGTTGAGACACGCTCGATGACCTCTGAACCAACTGGGGCCATGATGAACGCAGTCAACACAAAGGAGAGTGCGAAGATCACATAGCCAGGCGGAACCCCCCGCACGCCGATGGCGCTGCGCAGTATTGCGAGCACAATCGAGACCTTCACGAAAGACGTCACGACGATCGCCAGCAAGGGCAGCGCAAGGAGCGCGAGAATCACGGTCAGATGATCGAAATGGGAGGCCTCGGCCACGGGAACGAGGTCTTGGGCCCCAACCTCGGAAGGGAACGAGAGGACCAAAAACGCGAGTGCGGTCGCCGCACCAAAAACAGCAAGTCTCACTCCCCTCATGCCCTCTCCTCTGCAGCAGAGGGGTCGTCGTCGACCGATTCCTGCTCGGCGGAGGACTTCATTTTCGCCGAGAGGATCTCCGCGAAGCCATTGGTCCCGGTTTCCTCGGAGCGCCATTCCTCGGGATCGAGTTCGCTGATGAGTCGCACATCCCCGTCTCCGACGCCGAGAAGCAGGATCTTCGATCCGGCCCGAACGACACAGGCGGAGCGCCGGGTGTCCAGTGCCAGGCGAGCGAGTAGCTCGAGTTTGCCCCCGGACGGCGCCTTCAACATGCGTCGAGAAACGAAACGCAGGGTGATGTAGGCCAGAATGCAGAGTGCGATGAGAATTAGTGTGGTTTCGAGGAGCAGGGCGCCAAAGCCGGGGGTTTCCAGCGAGCCGGTCGAGCCGGCAATTGCGGTCGGGAAAGTGGTCCAAGCCGTTACGCTAACACCCATTTGAACGCATCCGCCTGCGGCCGCTCTCTGTGCCAAAGCCGCGATTGACTCAGTGGCGGTCTGCTGGTACATCCGCCCTCCCTGAGAGGAAGGTCTTCGCCGCCCTCGGAGCGGATTATGCAAGACCCAATCGGAACCGAAAAGGAGGTGTTGAATGGGCCTTGCTGAAGGTGGGATGACATATCGTACCTATTACGTCGAGGGCGACCTTCCCGACGAGTGGCGGGAAAACTTCATCCATCGCGTAAACCAGTATGCTTTCGAGCCGCTGACGCCAGAGTCAGAGGAAGACGTCTCTTTCGGTTGGGTACCAATCGATAACGTGTTGGCGAACAACTTCAACACGGTGGATCTCTACCTCAACCAGTACATCGTGGCGGCTCTCCGTATGGATCGGTGGGCAATCCCTCCGATTCTCCTCAAAGCGGCCGTTCGAGTAGCCGAGCGAAACCTGCAGCAGGAGACCAGCCGAGACCGGCTGTCACGCACCGAAAAGGGTGAAATCCTCGATCGGGAACGGGCCCGACTCAAGCGTTCCTCTCTACCGGCAGTTCGAGCACTCGACATGTGTTGGAACATCGATACGGGAGAACTCCGGTTCGGAAGCCTGAGCCGGAACGTGAACGAGATCTTCACCGACCTTTTCGAGGCGACCTTCAATCTCCGACTCGTCCCAGCAAACCCATACACAGCCGCCCTTCAATGCGGACTCGACGAAAACCTCATCGGGGCCCTCGCCGATATCGAGCCAACCCAGTTTGTAGGAGGCAGCGATGGATTTAGTTGATCTCATTGAATCACGGCGCTTCCTCGGAGGTGAGTTTCTGGTCTGGCTGTGGCATCGCTGCGCTGATGGCGACTACACGTTCGAGTTGCCCGCAGGTGGGTCGATCGTTCTGGCCTTCGACGACCAGCTCGTGCTCCAGGCATTCTTGGCGGAATCGGAGCAGAGCCAGTTGACCGGCGGTGCGCCTACTCAGAGTCCCGAAGCGCGCACTGCGCTGCGAGCTGGGAAGCGAATCTCCAAAGCCAAGCTCCGTATCCTGCAAGGAGAGCGAGAGTGGTTGTTCACGGTGGCCGCAGGCGAGTTTACCTTCAGCAGCGTCAAGGTCCCAGCTGTCCTCAAGCGACCCGACGAGCGGTTGCTCGAGCGGGCCTCTCTCATGGATGAATTGTCCGAGATGTGGCACGCCCTGTACGGACTCTTTCTGACCGACCGACTCGGGCCCGATTGGGAAGCGTCGCGGGTCGCCATCGCGACCTGGGCCGGCGAGTCCCAGTGAGCACCATCAAGCGATGACGCCAGTTGAGGCAGCAGTACTAGGTGGAGTTCAGGGCGCAACCGAGTTTTTACCGGTTAGCTCCTCCGGCCACCTCCGGTTGGCGCAAGCTGTCCTCGAGTTCTCCAAGACACCGGTGGCGGTGGACGTGGCTCTGCACGTTGGCACGCTGGTGGCCGTTTTCCTCATTTTCAGAGGAAGAATCGGACGGATAATCCGGGGACTGTTTTCACGCACTCAGGGACCGTGGCTCGAGCGCCCAGCCGTCAAACAAGCCGGTGTGGTAATTGTTGCGAGCATACCCACAGCGATCATTGGCCTTTCTCTGCGAGACACGGTTGAAGAGTCCGTGACCCTGGTGATGGTAGGCGGCCTACTGCTGATCAACGGTCTGGTTTTGCTCGCGGGCCGTCGGATCAAACCGGGCGAGCAAGCCGACGATGAATGGCAGATCAGCTTCAAGGTCGCTCTTGTCGTCGGTATCGTCCAGGGACTGGCCGTACTGCCCGGTATCAGCCGCAGTGGCTCGACGATTGTCTGTGCGACGCTCTTGGGAGTTCGAGCGCGCGACGCTGCGGAGTTCTCATTCATCCTGTCGATCCCTGCCATCTTGGGAGCTGCGGCCGCTACGGCGACCGATTTGGGTGGGACGAGTTCGTCTGAGCTAGCGGCTCTTGGGCTTGGCTTCGTGACCTCGACCATCGTCGGTCTGGTCGCGCTCAGCTGGTTGCTCAAACTCATTGCCAATGCTCGTTTTCACCACTTCGCGTGGTACTGTTTCGCGATCGGTGGGTTCGGATTGATATACGGCCTAGTCGGTTGAACGAGGAGTTGGTGGGCGCACGATGTCAGTGATTGGAAGAGTTCTAGCGATCGATTATGGCTTGGCCCGGGTCGGCCTTGCTCTCTCGGACCCCCTTGGAATCGCGGTTGAGCCCTTGGCCAACTTAGACCGGATTGGCGACAAGCACCTCTGCCGAGACATCGCCGCCCTAGTAGAAGCAGAAGAGGTTGTCGAGGTCGTAATCGGACTACCCACGGACATGGGCGGAAACGACTCCAAACAGACCGGTCTGGTTCGCTCCTTTGCAGAGCGCCTGACTCGATACGTCAGGGTGCCCGTCGAGCTCTGGGATGAACGCCTGACAACCGTAGCCGCCGAGAGAATCCTGACTGAGTCGGGAATGAGCCGGAAGAAGCAAAAGAAGAGCATCGACGGTGCTGCGGCGACTCTGATTCTTCAGGGGTATCTCGCCAGCAAATCGTTTGGGTCCTACGACTACTAGAAAGACCGGGGACTAGGAGCCCGTCGCGTATAACGCCCCGGACTCCAGCCGTTAGCTTTTAGC
>CAZDBH010000587.1:0-4430 GCA_964503485.1 uncultured Bradymonadales bacterium
CATGGTGTGGACAGTAGGCCCGCCTCGTTGGCCTCGACCAGGAACGCTGACCAGGTCTCCATGCGGTCTGAGTAGGCCGAAACCTCTTGCCAAGGCTCGAACCCTCCGCGCAGCGTCTCGGTCTCCCTGACACGCGCCGAGCCGCCCTCGAGCAATTCGATTCGGTAGACGACGCCCAGATGAACCGAGCCCACCGGGGTGGAATCGTCGTTGATGAACCCGCAGGCCGTGAACCGCAGGTCGCCCTCGACGAAGAGTTCCTCATCCAACTCCCGTCGCATCGTCGCTTCGATCAACGCGAGATCGCCAGAGTCGATCGGGTTCATGTGGCCCCCGACACCCAGAGAGAACTTGCCATGAAGTCGCTTCTCGCCGCCCCCGGTCAGCCTTTGCATCAAAAAGACTGACTCGTCGAGGCACAACATCCCATAGGGGATGATCTGCTTGAAACTCGGATCCTCTTCAGCCTCGGGGCGGTCCATAAAACTGACCGACTCCTCGATTTGGTTGAGCACCGCAGTGTTGCGCAGCGGAGTATAACCGTGACTCAGAAGTTCCAGCCCCAGAGCTGTGCTTCGGGGAATGACCCCAACCTGTTCGACCTTGCTCATGGCGAAGTTATAGCGGCGACTTCGGGCTGAGGATAGGTAGTTGGTAGTCGGCGGTGGCACTCTCGACTCTCAACTACCCCCGCGGGTGGAAGGAACGGTGGATTCGTTTGAGGCGCTCCCGCGTTACGTGGGTGTAGATCTGAGTGGTTGAGATGTCGCTGTGCCCAAGCATCGCCTGAACCGACCGAAGGTCGGCTCCGTGTTCGAGCAAGTGAGTGGCGAAAGAGTGGCGCAATTTGTGGGGGCTGACTGGTGTTCGGATGTCCGCGAGGAAGGCGTACCGTTTGATGTTCTTCCAAAAACCCTGCCGAGTCATGGCAGAGCCCCTTCGCGTGACAAACACAGAGTCGGTCCGACCCAGGCCGCCGGCCTTTCGCAACAGGGTTGGGCGGGTTGCTTCCACATAGCTGTCGAGTTTGTGGATCGCCGCGTCTGATAGTGGCACCAGGCGCTCTTTGGAGCCTTTGCCGAAGGTCCTGACCAAACCGACATTCAAGTCGATGTTCTGGAGTCGCAGGTTAACCAACTCAGACACTCGAAGGCCCGTCGCGTACAGGACTTCCAGCATTGCGCGGTCTCTAACGCCCTCGGGAGTCGTCGGATCGGGAGCGTCCAACAGGCGCTCGACTTCCGCTTCAGTGAGCACGTGTGGGAGTGGACGGCGAATCGGGGGCGAGTCGATGGTCTCGGTCGGGTCCGCCTTGAGGATGCGTTCTACGACGAGAAAGTGGTAGAAGCGGCGCAGGCTGACGAGCTTTCGGGCTACAGTTCGCAGCGAATCGCCCTCGTCTAGTCTGGCACCCATGAACTCGTTGACGTCGGTCGAGGCAACCGCTTCAGCTAGATCGGTCGAACGCAGCGCCATGAAGGTCGCGAACTGAACCAAGTCCGAGCAGTAGGCCCTCACGGTGTTGTCCGCTAGCCCTCGTTCGATTTTGAGGTGTACCGTGAACTGATCGATTGCGTCGTCGAAGTCCATGCCTTCCTGTTAGAACGTCGCGCTCAGCTGACCTGCCGCAGGCCTTTCCTCAGCTTGCGTCGCACTTTGAGCGCTTCGGCGCCGGTCAGTTTCTTGCCGTTCCGGTCGGCCAGGTAGAAGGTGTCGATCGCCCTGTCGCCCTCGGTTGTGATGATAGAGCGGTCGGCGTAAAGGTCCAATTCACCGAGAATCTGGGCAATTGCGGCCAGAAGGCCCGCTCGGTCAGCAGACTTGACCTCGAGCAACGTGAAGTCCGGATCGAACGCATTGTCGACTTCAACCTTGAGCTCGACGTCCGGTCGCGCTCTCGGTGGTAGACGAGATTCGCTGAGTTTCTTCGCAAGTACCTCAGCGAGCGAGCCCTGACCCGAGAGGACGTCCCTGAGGTTGTCGGCAATCCGTTGCCGCCGATGCTCCGGAATCGCCCTGTTCTTCTTATCGACGGTGCGGACCTGGAACACATCCAGGGATGCCCGTTGACCGACGGCGCAGCTTCGGGCAGCTCGAATGTCGAGCCCGGCGACGCTGATGACGGCGGCTACATCTGCCAGGCGAGGTGGATAGGTCGGCTCGTACACCAGGACTTCGGTGAAAATCTGCTCGGGCGCATCGTGAAATGCGACCTCCGGTTTGTCGCCGACAGTGTCGAGAAGCCTCACCACCCTGACTAGCTGCGGCAGCGGGCAGGCTTCGAGGAATCGGCTCGGCAACTCATCCACGATTCGTTCGACTGTCGCTGGCGACATGTCTTGCTCGAGCACTGCTCGAAGCACTTCCCTGGTTTGGCTCTCCTCAGGCCTTAGGTCGCCGCGTTCGATGAGGTCGGTGGCTTGTTGGTGCAGTGTCTCGAGCAACCCTTGTTTCCATCGATTCAGGTTGCCGGGTGCGACCGAGTCCATGTCCACAAAAGACAACAGAGCCAGGCCATCGAGGAGTCGGCGCCCTCTGACGATCTTGCAGAACGACTGCACTGTCGTCCGGTTCTGAATGTCCCGCCGCTGACTGATCTTGGGCATCGTGAGGTGCTCGCCGATGAGTCGGCGCACCATCTGCATCTCATCAGCCGAGAAACCCATGCGATGGGCGACTTCCGCCCCGAGCCCCGAACCGATGATGCTGTGGTCTCCGTTCAGTCCCTTCCCAATATCATGCAACAGAGCCGTCAGAATCAGGGCATCTGGACTCGCCTCCCGCTGATAACGGGCCGCGACCTTAGTGAGGTAGGGACTGCTCGCTTCGAGGTCACCGCGCAGCAACGCTTTGAGCCGCCGACATGTCGTGAGCAGGTGCACGTCTGCCGTGAGCACGTGATAGGTGTCGTGTTGGGCGTATCCCACTAGGTGGGCCCATTCCGGCACAACCCGAGCCAAAACGCCCGCTTCGGCGATCGTCTTGAGAAGAGATCCGGTGTCGTTGATGTCGCATATGATGCGTCGAACGACCGCGTTGGCGAACTTGTCGACCGCCACAGAGGGAGGCAGGGCAGGCGCGGCCGTCGTCAGCGCCCTCCTCGCGTCGGACGGCAGCTTCTTGCCCTGGTCCTGAGCATGATCCAGAAGCTCGAACAACCGAGTTGGATCTTTCGACAAGTCTGCGACCTGACCAACCGCCACCTGCGCACCACTCTTTTCGCCGCGGTGAGGGGTCAGCCACGATTCGAACCAGAGATCGGCGACAGTCGCGATCTCGCGCACATGAACATAGTAGGCCTGCATGAACCGATTGAGAGAGGCCCGAACGTGGGGCTCTCCGTGGCCCATCATCGCTGCCACATGCGGCTGTGCGGCATACGTCAGTTGTTCCTGCTTCCAGTGGTGGTGAAGATGAAGCGCGAATCTCGTGCGCAACAAGTAGGAACGGGCTTGCATGACACGGGTTGCTTCGCCGCGCCACACCACACCCGAGTCGACCAGGTCGCTCAGGTCCCGGCTACCAAACAGCAGTTCCGATGCCCAGCCGATTGCGTGAATGTCTCGTAGCCCGCCTCGACCGAGTTTTACTTGGGGCTCGAGAAGCCAGTCGGCGTCTCCAAACTGGCTACGGCGGTGTTTGAGGCCCTTGTGGATTACCTCCACGAATTCGTCGAGCTGGGTATCCCTTATCAGGGTGCGCACACTGTCCATCGGATCGTCGAAAAGGTCCTCGCCCCCGCCGATGAAACGGGCATCCAGGATACTGCTGGCGATCTGGGTGTTGTCAGCCGAATAATCCAAACACTGCTGGGAGGTCCGAACCGAATGGCCCAGACGGACACCAACAGCCCACAGCGTTCGAATGAAACCCTCTACGGCCGTCATGAGCTCAGGCTCAGCCTCTTCTGGTACCAGGACCATCAGATCGATGTCCGAAAACGGGCACATCTCCTCTCGGCCGTAGCCGCCCAGCGCAAAAAGTGAACACTTGTCAGACCAGTCCTCGAGGCTTGTCTCGAATGAGGCGACCAGGTACTTGTCCCAGAAGCCGGTGAAAGTCCGCGAGAGATCGTCGCCTGCCTCACCGCGACGGAGCGCGGCCATCATAAGGTCAAACCAACCTTTCCGGGTCTCTTTGAAATCTCGAATTGCGGGCAAATCAGCCGTTCTGAGAGGTCGATCCATGACAGCATTGTAGAGCCAAGCCGACCTCGAGCCAATCGTCCTAGTGGGTACCAGTCTCAGGACCGCGGCGAACGGTCTGGGTTTGTCACTTGGCCGACCATCTGATTTCCCAGGGGCCTTCCATCGCGCTATACTCTCGAGGCGTCGGTGTAGAACGGTTGTAGCCGAGAAGCTATCGAATGTTGGTCCAGACCCGAATTGCCAGCCTGCTCCTCGACCCTAACAGTGGGTTGCCCGTAATTG
>CAZDBH010000588.1:0-4410 GCA_964503485.1 uncultured Bradymonadales bacterium
CCGTATCACATACCCCCATGAAGCCCCCCGCTGGATTCGGAAAAAGTAGGAGGCCGAAAGCCACCAGCGTCTCGAGGGGGCGGGTTACACCTCTCAGCGCTGTGGTCATGTCGGTCCAACGGGTGTCGTCGTTCATACTGTTGGAGCGATCGACGACCAACATTACATTGGCGAGTTGGCTGTCATCTGGCTTGAGAAAGAAGCCCTGACTCTCACATCCGCTTTGGTCTTGGTTCGAGACTGTGTCATCTACAACGACCGCATCCGGCGGGCTTGCTGTGTCGGGTGAGCCCGTATCGTTCTGCCCAACCCGACTGTCCTGCTCCGCGTCGCTTACACCGGCGTCAATGCGACCCCGCCCGCGCCCCGAATCGACCACAGCCGTGTCGCTCGATTCGCCCTCATCTGCGGTGTCTGAGCACGCCAGCAATCCTGCGCTGAGCACAACCATTACCGCCGGAATGCACCGGTGGCTGGAAATCAGTTTGAGTACATCGCTGATGCCCTTCATGGCTCTACTCCGGTCTGTCTCAGTTTCCTTCGGACGCTCAAAGGCGACTACTTGAATAGAACGAATCGCCTGCCGCGTCTACACCTCGAGACCCGTCTTTTTCTTCCACGTGCCGCGCCGGAACATTGCCCGTAGGCACACTCCCTTGGCGAGAGTCGTTACGGCAATGGCTACCCAGACGCCATCCAGGCCGAGCGTAGTCCACTCGACGAAGGCCCAGGCCAGCGGAATTCGTGCTGCCGTGAGTGGCAGGCTGACCAGGGTTGGTGGCAGCGTGAGTCCGGCGCCCGAGTAGGAATGCTCGTACAGAAACTCCCAGCCCATGAACACAAACACGAGAGCAGCGGCTCGCAGGTAGCTGCTTCCGGCCGAAACAAAGTATGGGTCGTCCGTAAACCACGAAAAGATGGTCGGGGCCGTGATCAAGAACAGGACGGTCAGGGGAAGCAGGCCCTTGAGCAGCACTTTCTCAGCCAGGCCAACAACCACTTCTGCAGCGTCGGGCCGAGATGCCCCGAGGTTCTGACCGACCAGAGTCGATGTGGCAGTGCCGATCCCGACGCACAGAAAAAAGGCGACACTCTCGATGCGGTGGCCCACACCGAGGGCTGCCATCGGCTGGGGCCCAAAGTCGGTCAGAATTGGCCCGAGGAACACGTAAACGAGGCAGAAACCGATGCCTGCGATCGCCATCGGAACCGAGATGCGCACGATATTGCCAGACAAACGCAAGCTCGGCAGTGCGAACCGTGGACGCAGCCCCCGCTTGTAGAGGACGATGAACCCGATAACCGCGGCCAGGCCGTCTGACACCACAGTGGCGAGTGCTGCGCCGCTGACGCCCAACTCGGGCACGGGGCCCAATCCAAACATGAAGACTGGATCGAGAGCAATGTTTGCCACCACGGCCACCGCAGAGATAGCCAGGGGCGTCTTCGTATCACCGAGGGCGCGATACATCGCATGAATGACCAAGAATAGTGTCAGGGTGGGTCCCCCGACCATCAACATCGCGAGGTATTCCTTGCCTGCTGTCAGAGAGGGGCCGAAGTCCGAGCCCACGAAGCCGAGAAACTCGAAATACAGCGCCGGTACCGATGCACTGAATACGACGAGGACCACTCCGAGCGCTGCCGCCAACCAGAGACCCTGGGTGTAGAGTGCGCGAACGCGCTCGGAGGAACCAGCGCCCACGGCCCTAGCCACGAGGGCCATCACGCCAACGGCTGCAAAGTCGCCCCAGGCGTGCATGATCCAGGAAGCAAATGAAGCGCCTGCTTGCCCCGACAGAGCGTCTGAACCGAGCGTGCCCACCCAGGCCGAGTCGGCCAGGAACATGACCGAGCGCAGCAGGCCGAGGGTCAAGACGGGCCAGGCGAGTCGCCAGAGTGCTTTGCCGGGCGCCATCTCGAGGAGGGGGCTCTTTGCTGTGTATTTCAACACGGGTCCACCTCGTTGCGACGGGTCGGGCTGGACGCGTCTAACCTGTCCGATCGGACCTGTCAAACCGATGTAACGATCTTTCGAGAAGAACTCGCTCACCGACTCGGTTCTCGAATCGGCGGCGACAAGTCTGCTCGCGCCCTCCTGGACGTCGCCGCCCGATGCCGATTTGCTTCATCGGACACGATGTGTAGAGTGTTGGTACGGGGTCAGGAGTAATATGCGTTAGTTCGAACAGAATCTGTTTCTGCGCTTTAGTCGGTCGGCTAGTCCCGCTCGAACGGGTACGTATTGGAACCCGCACGCGAAGTGCTGAATCAACGCGCTGTCTACGGCCATCTGTTCGGGCTCCGCGGAGTACTTGATGGGCTCGCGTACCGTTTCTTGTCTGTTTGGAAAATCTGTTTCTTCGAGGCCGCGATCGAACCGACTGGAGCAATCCAGGAAGGCGGTGGGCTGTTTCGCTCTACTTTTCTTGGCTACGTGTATTTGTCTCGGTTCCTGTACGGACACCGTGCCTCCACCCGCGTTTGGTGGTGAAGATATCGTCTGGCAAGGCTCATTGCTCGACGATCCAGCCAGCTTCGCCGTGTACCTCGAGACTGGCGCGTGTCTCGGCGTGTCCATTTCGGAGTACGCGATACCGAGCCTGGTCGTTCTCAGGAAGGACGCCCTCGAGTGCAGTGACATTACCGACGAGGCGCGCGCCTGTACGATCTGGAACCAGAAGCGTTCAGCGACCATCTACATCTGCGAAAAGTGCTTGAACGACGGTCGCTTGAGGCACGAATTCACCCACTATCTCACCCAGTGTGGCAATGCGTGCCATGGCAACCTCGATTTCGCGACGTGTTCGCCGGAATACCTGTCAATCGAGGCCAACCCCCTGCGTTGACTCGATCTGGGTGCGGCTCATCGAGGCTGTTGTGCGGATACCCGTAGGTGAGGTTTTGGCTTTCGTTCCTTCTCCTTTGTTGGGCTCGATCTCGAGACTGACTGGTTGAGAAGGGCCGTTGCAGAAGTCACCTGCGGGCTTCTCGGCGATTGTATCCCTGTGGCCCCTCGCAAATGACAATTGGGGGTGAAATTCTTTTCACTGATTGTGTGTAGGTCGCCCTCCTACTCTAACTTCAGCGTCCAACCAACCGTGGGCGGGACCGACAGAAAGCACAGGAGACGTCGCCATGCAGCCGTCAAGTCGTACCTTTCGACATCGCTCAACCAGAAACTGGTTCGGCCTACCGCTTCTAGACATCGCATTCGGACCGGCCCCCGAGACAGGGGAGGAACGAGGCCACGCGCACGGCGTCATCGCGATTGGCGACGTGGCCAGAGGCTGGGTTGCGGTCGGCGGCGTCGCCCGAGGTGGGCTCGCGGTCGGCGGCGTCGCCAAGGGGGGACTGGCGATAGGCGGGCTCGCGGTCGGCTTCATCGCTCTGGGTGGTATAGCGATCGGCGTGGTTGGACTCGGTGGCCTTGCGATCGCGTTGCTCGCGATCGGTGGGCTCGCGGTTGGCGGCGTAGCGCTGGGCGGTCTGGCGATCGGGTTAGTCGCTGTCGGCGGCGGGGCTGTGGGCTACTACGCGGTCGGTCAAGGCGCGCTGGGTAGATTCGTCATCACGGGAACCGAGCGCAGTGCGGCAGCCCTAGAGTTTTTCAACCATTGGCTCCCTTGGGTCTTGCCGAGATAAGTGCGGCTCAAAGGGTCTACTCGTCCCCTACTTGATCTCTTGAAGGCCTAAATCAACGTCGAAGGGATCTGCCCCTGTTCCCGTAAGCCCGGAACCAAAGAACGCTTCGTTGACTCGGCCGGCGAGCCGCTCAAATGCGTGGTCGGCCATTTGGCGGTAGACTGAGCTGTCGTTGTAGGAATTGGTCAGACCGTACGGATCAGCCCCGGTACTATACGGGTCGTAAGCGTAAGGGTCGCTGCCGTAGTAGCCCAAGCCCGAATCGTAGACCTGGAAATTCTGGGGGGGTTCGACAGCGACTGAAAACGCAAGCGGAGTGGCATAATCTGGCACGGTCATTTCGACGTTGAAGGTGACTAGGATGCCGGCGTACTCACGAGTACTGCCCTCGAGTTCGTAGACCATTCCCGAGGGGCCGACGTCATATTGAATATTCAGCGTGGGTCGATGGAACTCGCTCGGGCTCTCTCCAAAAGCCTGCGGTGAGCCCTGTTGAACCAGATTGAGCACGCCACCGACGAACACGGCCGAGAGACCCTCTTGCAACTCAGTGACGATTCGAGTCTGACGTGAGCTGGATGCGGAGTCCGAGAAATGGGACGCGGCCGGCGCGATGTTCGCTCCGTCCATCTGCAGAATCATATCCATGGTTTCGAGCATCGATGTCGATGGTGCGGCGAACACGACGTTCACGTCCCCCGTGTCATTGTTCTCTAGGAGCCTGTCGCGCATAGCGCTCCAGGCTCCGCCATTGGCTTTTAGCGA
>CAZDBH010000589.1:0-4404 GCA_964503485.1 uncultured Bradymonadales bacterium
AGGAAAGCCGCTAGCAAGTTCGGTTGATTGTCTTTCCGCACCAGGTTGGTCCGCCCCCCCTCTTAGCGACGAGTCGGCCGAACTGGTTTGGGGATCCAACTCATCGCCGCAGGCGGGCAACACCAACGCCAGCAGCGCGACAAACACGATGTTTGTAAGGCCTCGAAAGTTGGGTGTGCTTGGAGTTAGGCCATTCGTTTTGGAGAAAAACAACATGAATGAACTCCTGTAACGGTAGCTCACACTGCAACGAGTAGGTGAGCTCCGCGGGTTATGTGATGTTATTGCGGCCAGGGAATCTGCGAGGCCGGGGGCATTTGGAGGTTCTGGGTACTGACGTCTTCGTACTCGTCGCTTTCATCCCAACCGTTGGGCGGGTTGGCTTTTGTGGAATCGTTCGGATCGGTTCGCGCCCGATCGTCGTGTTCCCTCCGCCACCGCCGATCGACCACGCCATCGAGGTCGTCGTCGTAGAGAATGATCTCGGGCCTCGATGGACCCCAGTAGTCGGGGTCTTGATCTTCCGGTCGGAAGAGTGTGTAGCACGCGATCTGGCCGTCTCTGATGACGTACTCGCGCGCCACGAACTCTGGACCCCAACAGTCGATGACGAGAGGTCGATATGGAGGAGAGGAGTGGTAGGTATAGTCTTTCCAGCCGTCGCCACTGAAATCCTGGCTCCACTGAGTTCTCACCGCGGCCTGGATTATGGGTTCGGACGCGAGGTGGTCGTATGCGTCTTCCTCGGACTCGAAGTCGGCCAGGTCAGACATAACCCCGATTGTGGTTGAGACGCTCGCGAAGCGACTTCCGTCTAGGAGGGTCGCGACGAACTCGCCCGAGTAAGCGCCCGGTGCCAGCGGTGCCCGCAGCGCGGCCCTGAACATCCCATTCTCAGAATCGTATCTGAACTGGTGAATCTGCTCGCCGAGGTAGAGAACGACCATCGCCGAGTCTGACAGCTCGGCGAGTGTCGCGACGACTTCGACGACTTGCCCTACTTCGACAAGGTTCGGAACCGAGGTTGAGCTAAAGCTGAGACCGTCTTGAACCTCGACTACAAGATCGGTCGAGTTGCCGATCTCCGATTCAGTCCAGGCGACTGCTAAAAGCAGCTCGTCGTCTCTGGGGAACGTTCCAAAACTCGAACCAAAAACTGCCGAGCCATCCTCTCGAACTGTGCTTGCAGCCATCCGGCCCACGGCACTGGTGCCGGAGACCAGGTGGAAGGCAGTCACTTCGAGTTTGAGGGAGCCCCCCTCAACCACACCGTTGGTGCGGAACAGCCACGGGCCTTCTTCGTAGAGCGTCATCGTGACGAGCTGGTCGAGAGCCTGTCCCTGAACTCGAACGTTGATTTCCGCTGCGTCGGTGCCATCTGTTGGTCCTTGGCAGCCGACGGCCCAACCTATCGCGTTGAGGGATACCAGGAGCGCCAGGACGGGTCGTGTTCGGATCGCTTGCTTTCGTCGCATGTGAGTCTCCTTTGCACGCTGAAGTGATGCCGTTCCAACTCCCGGGATTGGGCGTCGGAGGGCGAGCAGCATTTCAAGAGCGTGTGTTTCGACTGTGACGTGGTCAGTGATTCCAAACTCACGATAGTGTTTGAGCCGAAGGAGTTAGCAGCGGAAAAAAGTTCACCCCCAACTTGGAGGCACTTGGTTTAGTCGCAGGTGGGGGAAAGAGAGGGGGCCGGCACGATGGAGTTCGGTGCTGTGTCAGCCTGCCAAATCGGTGTCGGATTGGTACCTGTGGGACCTGATGCAACGGTGGTATAGGTTCCGGTCGTCTGGTCTTCCCAGACTACGAAGAGGTGGTCTGATACCGGGTCGAACGCCTGTACCACTGGAGTTTGTCCCGTACGACAGGCGACGATTTCAACCTCGGAGGTTGGGTGCCCCAGTCGTTTGATACACACGCCATCGCCGTCGGTTCCGGGAACCAATCCATCGAAGTAAGTGGCTCCGCGGACTCCATCCAGGGTCGAGGACCCAGTGCTGGAAGGCCCAAGGTCGACCCATGAGCTGCCGTCTGCTGCTACGATCCGGGTACCAAAACTGCTGGCACCCAGCCGAGAGTCGAATTGACGCAGACCAAGCACCAGCCGGTCTCGCTCTGAATCCAGAGCGATCGAGCTCGGCATGAGAGTGAGTGGCTCCGAGAAGTGGGCTACCGTATGTAAGTCCGCAAGATCGCTCGAGACCCTAAAGAGGTATGAGGGGCTCCCGATGTAGAATTCACCAAACGGGTCAATCGTGACTGACGTGATAACGAAACGACCTCGCGGCAGGCCGTCTGGACTCTCCTGCCGGGGAAGTTCGCCGAGTCGGGCCAGGTTCGACCCATCGGCTTCCGATGTCCACACGACGTTGGAAGTCTGGTCGAGAAAGTACAAACTTCCTTGCTCCTCATCGAGCGCCATAAAGAGGAACTCGCTTGGTCGTTTGATGACACCCGAGCCAGTGTTTGAGATCATGAACAACGACTCTGCTCCGGAACCGTCCTGTCGCACCACGGCCACGGAGCCGCCCTGTAGCATGTATAAAACTCGAGTCTCGCACGAACCATCCGCTGGCTGGCGCGAGACGCTCGATGCCTGGGTGACCTCCTCAGATTCCTCTTCGGCCTCGACATGGGATTGGTTCGGAATCGGATTCGATTCGCCGGGCGCTCGGTTCTCTTCGGGAACGCCCTCGGCGGGTGGACGGTTCTCCGGACTTCGAGTGTTCTCGGGCAACACAACAGCAACCTGTTCTCGCGGTGCGTATTCACCCGACGAGGCCAGCACGGGCGCCTGACACATGCCAGCCAAACAGTGCGAGGAAGCTCCCCACTCTCGACAGTCAGCGTCACTAGTACAGGTCGGGATGCAAATGCCGGAGCTGGAGCTCGGAACTCCTGTGCAACTCGACGCCACGCTGCGGGAGCAGGCCCCGGTCGTGCTGGTTACAGCACAGTCGGCGCTGCTATCACAGGCGCGTGTGCACGTGCCGCACAGGCAGGCGTAGCTCTCTGGGCATTGGGCGTCGACCTCGCAGCCACTCATGAAGTGGCTTTCGCTTTCGATCGAGCCATCGGGTTCGAAGCTGGCCTGGCAGCCCGTCGCAAGCAACATCAGGATCATCGAACTACACATGAGGTCCTTTGCTCGGCGGTGTTTCATGCGGCCGTCTCCCGTGCCAGTTCGATGTCCAAATCTGCAGCACTGGAGCGCGCCAGATACTGTCCAAAATAGAAAGTTACTCGCTGTTTTTCCGATTCGGGAGGGGAGGGGAGTAGCCCCCGAGCGGCGGTTACTCGGGCTCTCAAAGCGGAGAGTTTGGCGCGCGTCTCGCTGAGCAAAGCGAAGACCTCGTCGTGATAGGTGTGATCGGGCCAGACGTTGAAGGAGTAAGTGCTGCCTCCGGTCCCTGAGTCGAACTGGCCCGCATCAATCTGTTCGAGCTTGTTGGACATGCACTGCACGACGGCCTGAAAGTGGTCGACCAAGGGCGCGCCCCACACGGCCTGGTTGTCGGGCTCGAAGATGCACAAGGTTGTGTCGTAGCTTGGCTGAGCACTCGTCTTGTCTATCTCGAGCCGCTCTTGAAGGACGAGTTGCGGTAGGCGTTTGGCAACGAGATGTTCGTCGATCCTGAGCTGCTGTGCCAACTGTTGCGAGGTCCGTTTGCCGCAGCGATAGACCGTGAAGCAGATCAACTCATCCAGGTCTTCGTCTGAGTTGCCAGCCATCCAGGTCCGCAGTTCATCGTCACTCGCGGCTCGATAGGCGCTGGTCGCTCCGCGGCCGATCTTGAACACTAACCCGATCTCGACCAAATCGTTGAGCAGTCCCCTAACCGAGGTTTCCTCTTCGTGGCGGAAACGATTGAACAGGTCGGCCCTGCGGACCACACCTCGGTTGCGCAACTCCGCAAGGATGGCCTCCCACAAGGTGGAATTGCGCTCATCCCCGGCCTCTTCCAGTCGACGCACCTTCTTCTGGAATGAGCGAAGGGCCAGGCCGAACATGTCGGCGACCACCTTTTTGCTCACGCCCTTGGTTTCGAGGTTTCGCACGAGTTCGAGGAACATCTCGTGGGAGACGTTCGCCAGCGGCACGCGCTTGCCTTCAGAGATGGCCAACTGGGCAATCAGGATAGCAGTTTGCTCCACGATTTGATCGATGAGCGACTTAGTGTTCAACTTGACCCTCCGTTCGGGCGGAAACTCACTTTGAATATGGGTGTGCGGTATAAACGCACAAGGTAGGAAAGCAAGTATTGGGCCGAGAGCTGAATGGGGGTAGCGAGGCCATTTGGCAGGTGTGCCTCGAGTGTGCAGTCGCCAGTGTATCGCGGTTGGCCGTTAGCTAGAGCCCGTCCTGAAACACCTGACTTTACGTCTGATTTCCGTTCTCCGGCC
>CAZDBH010000590.1:0-4394 GCA_964503485.1 uncultured Bradymonadales bacterium
GCTAAAAGCCAATGGCGGAGCCTGGAGCGCTATGCGCGACAGGCTCCTAGGGCAGGAGTCCCACAGGAGCGTCGCCTGGAGCTGACTGCGATGCACAGCCGGTCGAAGGAGTTCTTCAAGTCGGTCCCAATCGCGCGCAGGCTGCGGAACGGAGACGTCCTGCCTGGCAACATGGAAGTGATTCACACACCCGGACATTGCCCCGGAATGATTTGCCTGCGGATCGACGACATTCTGCTCACCGCCGACCAGGTCTTGAGCAAGACCACGCCCAATCAGATGCCCCAGTCGATCACCCCGTTTACGGGCCTCGAAAACTACCTGCGCTCACTCGACAAAGTCGCGAAAGTCGATGGTATCGCCGTCGGGCTCGGAGGCCACGAGGCGCCAATCGGCAACCTCAAGGCCAGAGTTATGGAGACCGCCGACCATCATCGGCGTCGCCTC
Organism: uncultured Bradymonadales bacterium; assembly: GCA_964503485.1. Taxonomy (GTDB): domain Bacteria; phylum Myxococcota_A; class Bradymonadia; order JAFGEP01; family JAFGEP01; genus CAZDBH01. The sequence continues at coordinate 448 of CAZDBH010000590.1, forward strand.
GAACAGTGCTTGGACCTCGCCAAAGACCCAAAGACAGTTCGGGAATTCGCTGACGAGCTGTTTGGTGATCAAAGCGGCTATGGCCGAATGCTGGCCTACACTGAGGCCGGCGCCCACATCGAATACCTTCACCAGCTCGGCCAGCTAGTCGTCGCCAATCTCGACGAGGTGACGAAGGAAGAGAATCCCATTCTCAAGTACCGGACTCCAGCTTAGCCTCGACTCATGAGCTGGCCCTGAATCGGTCGAGAGTATTCTAGGCAGACTAGATCGTGGCTGGATTGGAAAAAACCTCTGTAGACGATCCGTCCTGACCGACGGTCACGACCCAGCGGAACTCGCCTTCGCCACTTGGAACGGGCAGAAAGAGCTCAACCGATTCACCTGGAGCGATCTCGGTGGTGCCGAGCCCCGTGCCGCAGTAGCCGAGACGCATCCGCTCCCAATCCCCAGATTCATTCCTGCTCTCCCACTGAACGATGGCCGACAGCGGACCGTCTGTGGTGCCCCAGTAGGCGCTGATCGTGATAGGCTCGACTGAGCTGTTAGTCAGGACGCCTATTCGACCGTCCGGCCCGTCGGGACCAGCAACCAGGCTGTAAGACTCGACAGATGTTTCGGCGATGAGGCCCTCGAGAAACACCGGATCGAACCGGGGCTGCTCAAAAGACAACTGGGATGAAGCGATTCCGGGCAAAACAAAAAGCACAGCCAGCGCTGCGATGAGTGATGTGAATTTCATGGCAAACCTCCTGCCTCCGAACCTGACCGCATATACAAGACGCGGGGACGGCTCAGAATATTCGTTGCCCTGTTTGAACGAACGATATGAGGATTTCGAGCTAGGATTTCGGCCCGCCTTTTGCGGGCGGTCTTCTGGCAGGTGGGAGCGGGGGATGGGCGGGGCGTAATCGTGGGTGGGGGCGTTTGCAGCCCTGTAGGGGCGCAGGCGATTAGTCTAGGGTTCCGAACCCCCAGGCTGCGTTGTGTTGCATTCGTGGCCCTGGCCAGGTCGAGCCGCGACGGGGCTCATCAATCGTCGCCGACGCAGTCACCTGTGATGATTAGGCCGACTGTGGCGCGCCCTGGAAAGGCCGGGCAGGGGGAGCGATACAGTTTGCCCTCGGCGCCGCAGGAGGCGTTCAACCCACCACCCGTTACGACAACAAGGCCGGTCGCGCCGGTCGACGTTCCGCTGAAGTCGTCCACCGTGTTGTTCAAGTAGTGGAATGCGATCTCATCGCAGTCGTCACCGCCCGAGCACACCAAGCTCGCCCCGGTTACAGGCTGTTGGGCGCAATCGACGACCCTCTGGAGGGAGAAGCCTGTCGCTTGTAGCGGCGATCCACCGCTGAATTCGTCGGTGCCGCTCCATGTGTTTACTGATGCCATAGGTACGAGCAACAGCGTTTTCTCGTATTCAGTTTCAGTCCCATTCGGCGTGATGTTCTCAGAGACGGTCCGCATCCAATTCGTACCGACGCCCTCCGGAGTTGGCGGTTCAGTGTCCTCATCCTCCCCGACGATTACCAAAAACTGATGGTCCTCGTCGGTTTCGTCTAGGTCGAAGCCGCGCATAGAGAAATAGCCACCTTCGACGATGTTCGCCTCTGCCAGAGAGGCCACTGTTTCGCCCAAGGCGAACACCTGCAGAGTTGCGGACCGATCTTTGGTCTGAACCTGTAGCGCCGGATCAGCATCGTGAGGCAATGGAGCGAAGGTCACAGCGTTGAGAGCCTGGCCCCACAAGCAAATGCGTTCGTCCGCGACGAGATCACCGGCGCATTCGGGATCGAACCCCTCTGCTACTTCTTCGTCCGGCTCAACATCACCTTCGGCTGCATCCCCGTCGCCCTCACCCGCATCGTCGCTGTCGCCCTCTTCGTCGGCTACCGCGTCACCGGTGTCTTCGTTGCCCGTATCTTCATTGCCCGTATCTTCGTTGCCCGCGTCTTCATTACCCGTATCGGTGCTGCCGGCGTCGGGTGTATCGGTCTCGACCGCCACACAGGCACTGCCGTCTTCGTTGGGCTCGGTACCGTCTCCGCATACATCGCTGAAGTCTGGAACACAGAAGCCGTTGATGAAGCGCACGCCCTCACCGGCGCAGTTGGCGGCCTGCAGGGGCACACACTCGCCGGCCTCCAAGATGGTGCCGGGTCCGCAGGTGGTTTCGTCGTCGCAGCCTGTGGTCAGCAAGAGAGCCGATGCAAGGGCAAGCAGTGAAAGGGAGAATTTCAAATGGCTCATATTGTCCTCTAAAGATCGACTCGGTCTTCTGCCAAGACTACTGCGACTTCTGCCAAGGGGAACTTCGTTTCGCCCAGAGTTGTCTGGTATTGGCCAGTCAGCTGACCGCGCAAAACCCCAAAGCCGTCATAGGCGAGTGGGCCTTCCATTATGATGATTCCTGATGGCGAAATGTCGGTTTCGCCGTTCAATTCCGCGGTGATGAACATCGATCCGGCCCGCTCCAAGCTGTATTCGGTGACCCAGCGAACCCCACTGGCCTGCAGAGCGAATGATTGGTTGAAGACATCGCCAATTTGCGAGTCGACATCGGGGTAGGACACGACTTTGAACTCGGAGGTGACCTGAAAACTGCCCAGGCTTACGACGCCTTCCTCGCCAAACTGGGCCCACAATTCGTAGTGAGTGCGGGAGCCGTCCGGCATCCGAACAACCGCGCTGGGCTCGAGCCCACCCAAGAAGTCGATCTGAATCGTGCTGCCGGTGAACGGGTCATTCAAGCACCCAAAGCTGGCCACCAGAAGAATGGTCACGGCCAAACGTCGCAGGCGATATGTGTTCTGCTCTGTCTTCATATTCACCTCCTAAAACTCTGCTTCGGCAGTTGCAAACACACTCCAGCCCGGCATGGGGAAGGGACGGGTAGCAACGCGGTCGTCAAAGAAGGGATCGGGAACCGAATAATCCTCATTCAGGATATTGTAGCCGAAAACTGAAAAAGCATATCGGTCGGCGATGTTGTCCGCCCGGAAGCCCGCTCGCAGCAGCCATACTGAGTCCAACTCGTCGATGAGGACATCTGACGCAAACACGTTCACCGTACCGCCCTCGACTTCGGGGTCATCGACTCGCCTGTTGGCATCCTCTTGGGGGCCAATCCACGTGAGGTCCGACGAGAAGTGCAGCAGATCGGGTATCAGCTGAATCCGGCCGTTTGCGTTGACGATGTGGTTCGCAATGTTCCGAACAGGTCCCGTGTCATCGTCTTGAGAGTCGACGAAGTAATAGGCCAGGGCCAATTCGTGGTTTCCAACGAATGTAAGCCGGCTGAGTACCTCGACTGAGTGAATGAAGCGGGTACCCGAGTTCTCAAAACCCGTCGCCGTATTCTCGATGATATCGTCGAGCACCGTGAAGCTATAGTCTGCGCGCAGATACCAGCGGTCGATGGCTTGGGTATCTTCCATGAGCACTGTGTTGATCTCCGCTTCCACCGCCTGCGAGCGCTCGACCGTCAGGTTCGGATTAGCGTTGAACGTGATACCACTGCGAATATTCGAGTTCACATTGGTCGACTGGAAGTCAGGTGGCCTAAATCCCTCGGTAAAATTGAGCTTGAGGAATGTCTTTCCAAACACGTTCCAGACCAGGGCGGCTGCCAACAGTGTGGCTGGATCGTACGTGTTTGAGACCTGGAGGCGGGCGCCGGCGTTTAGGGCCACGCTTTCAGAGGCCTTCCACTCGTCGGATACATAAAAGGCGCCAATGAGACGTTCAACTGGATTCACCAACGTGTCCGTGAAGGTAGCGTCGTTGTCAGCATCAAAGGGGTCCTCGGGGAAGGTCTGCTTCACACTGCTCAGCAAGTCGGCAAAGAACTCGGCACCGAAGATGAGGTGGTTGTTTTCGGGCAACAGGTAGTCGGCATCGAGGTTGAGTCCTGCCCGATACTGCCCGTCGTCAAAGAAGACCGTGGC
>CAZDBH010000591.1:0-4393 GCA_964503485.1 uncultured Bradymonadales bacterium
GGACAGCAGGCGTCGTACGCCTCGTATTGCGTCCAGATCGCTATCGTAGAGCAAGTGTGCCACGCCGGTGTGTTCTGAGTGCACTCGCCCACCACCCAGCGCCTCGGCAGATGTCTCCTCGAACGTCACCGTGCGCACAACCTTTGGCCCGGTTAAGAACATGTAGGATTGGGCATCGACCATCACCACAAAGTCGGTCAGGGCTGGCGAATAGACTGCGCCGCCTGCGCACGGTCCGGCGATCAGCGAGATCTGTGGAATTCGGCCCGATGCGACCACGTTCCGATGGAAGATCTCTCCGTAGCCAGCCAGCGAGTCCACACCCTCCTGAATCCTGGCTCCACCGCCATCGTTGATGCCGACAAAGGGAGCGCCCATTTCGAGGGCCATGTCCTGGGCTCTGCTGATCTTTCGGGCATGAGCCAGTCCGAGGGAGCCGCCCAAGACAGACCGGTCCTGCGAATAGGCGACCACCGTACGGCCCTCTACCCGTCCGACTGCGGTGACGACGCCGTCTCCCGGAGGATGGCGCTTGTCCATTCCGAAATCAGTGCACGAGTGGGTCACGTCAGCCCCGAACTCGTCGAAACGTCCCTCGTCGAAGAGCGCGGCCAACCTCGGGCGAGCCACACTGACCCTAATTTTCTGATTACTCGACATTGGATCCGGCCGGAATGAGTGTGAGGAGGGGGTCTCGTGTGCGCACGGTCTTGCCAAATTCGGCTTCTATCGCGACCACCTTCCCTTCGAATGGGGCCGCGATTCGATTTTCCATCTTCATCGCTTCGATCACCAACAGTGTTTGGCCCCTCTCGACCCGTTGACCTTCTTCCACGCACAGGTCGATGACCAGTCCTGTCAGGGGAGAGTTCACTACGCTCTCCTCTGATTGGGTCTCGACAATCGGCTTGACTCGTCCGAGATGTTGAGCGCCGGCGTCGCTAGCGTTCATCGTGCTCAAGTGGGTTTCGACGTCTTGGCCCACGAGGTAGGCGGCACCTTCGCCGCCCTGGAGCTGAAACACCTCGCCGTCAATCAAGACTTCGGACTGGCCGTTTGGGCCTGGGCGAACCGTCAGCCGATGCAGAACTCCCCCGACCCGTGCGTGGTACTGCCCGCCCTCGAACCGAAGGTCGACCAGCAGGTCCTCGCCGTTGGCGAGCGTCACGTTGTATTGGCCGGGACTAGTTGACATGACCGGTTAGAGTTTCCCTGTGTGAAGAAGCACGGCCATCAAGCTCGCCAGCGCCGTCGGGCTGGGTGCAGTGCTCTTGCCCGCCAATTCGACGTGTGCTGTCGCGAAGCCGTCATCCAGAGACCAGGCAGCCTTTGAAAAAGCCACTCCCAAGGTATCCAAGCGGGCCTGCGCCTTGCCGCCGAAGCGAATCTGGACGTCTGAGTTCGACAGGTTTGTCACCTCGATTTCGTTGCGGAAGTCGAGGTGCGTTCCCATGCCGAGCGCCTTCGATGCCGCCTCTTTGAGCGACCACATTGCCGTAAGCGCGGACTCGGGCTGATCGTGCTTTTGAGCTGCCTTCCGCTCCCGTTTGGTGAAGTAGTCGTCAGCGAAGCGCCCGGGGCGCACTTCCACCCGCTCGAGATCGACCCCGGCCAGCGCTTTTCGCCACGGCGGGACCAAAACCACGACGGCCCGACCCGAGGAGTGCGACATGGAGATGGCGGGCGCCTTGGCGGACCCAACCTGTTTGAGAATGTTCAGGGACGGAGCCCCGAACTCATCTTTGACAATCTGAATCTCGGTCGGCTTGAGGGCGACGCCATAGTACCGGCGATAGAAGTCTGCGATCGCCCCTTTGGCCAGGATGCGGCTGAGCACCCATTCCCTTCGGGCTTTTTCACTCCGTTTGCGCTGGTAGTGCTCGAGTTCACCGGTCGCCGCCAGCTCGCTGGCTCGCTCGAACCGATCGAGCTCGACTTCTTCCAAGCCCAGTTGGCTCACAATCGTCTCGACCTCGGCTGGCTTCGGCGTATCACCGGCGTACTGGCCGGCCGCCACCAACTCGATCTCGCTAAAGCGACAGATGACCTGCGAATCCTCAGCCAGCACCTCTGCGTCGAAAATCAGACCTTCTGCGCTGTGCTCCCGAATTGCGACGCGCGTTGTCAGTTGTGCGCCCTTTTGCGGTTGCTGCACCTTAGTCGACATCCCAATCCGGGCGGGCAGGAGTGTCGTCTTCTCGTGCACGAGCCCGTGCAAGCCCCCAGCTTGGAAGGCCATCTCGGTAACCAACGGAAGGGTCAAGAATCCGCCACCCATTGTCGACAGCTTCGATTCATCGATGTGACCCTCGGCGACGACGAGTTGTTCGCCCGCCGCCTCGAGGCTGTCGAGTATCGCGAAGCTATCCGTATGGAAGTAGTGCTCGTAGATTGTCTCTTTCGACAGTCCACCTACGACCCGACCTGCTGCTGATAGTTTGATCGGTTGACGAGGCCCGGCACTTGGCCCCCCGAACCGTAGCTGACCCGTGAAGTGCTCAGTTTCGATTGCGCGACCGGTTCGACCAGGCCGAATCGATCGAACGACGGTACGATAGAGAATTGTACCGTCTGGCAGCGCTTCGGCCCGTTCGGCTTCGACCGTCAGCTGAAGTGGCTCATCTCTGTGGAGCTTCGCCGGCTTCATGAAGCGCATGTCAGTCACACCACGGAACGGCTTGTCTCCGGCCATCCGCGCACAGAGTTGGGCGCAAATCTCCATCGCCATTACACCGGGCAAGACCGGCGTGCCGTCAATCCGGTGATGATCGAGATAGGGCTCTTCGACCTCGAGTAGGACCCCGGCGACCCCACTGGTGCCGTCCGGGCTCAGCTCGATCGATTCCAGTAGGCCTTCGGTCACGGCCGTATTCAGCTCCGGTTTGTCACCTTCTGAAACCTGGGCTGTCTTCGACACCACTTCGACTCCGCCAGGCAAGCTGCGCAGGTCTCCGAGGCCGGCCGCCACCAGGACTTCTCCCTGTGTTCCTGCCGCGATGAGGTCGATGCAGATCCTCGCTCCCAGATCAGCAGGTAGTAGGTCGATGCCGCGCTCCTGCATGAAGCGCTTGGTGCCACCATCCACGGCCATTCCAACATCGTCCCAACCAGTCCAGGCAATATTGACGGCTTGGATGCCGGGCCGCTGGCGACCCAACTGACAAATCTGTTTGGACAACGCCTCGTTCGCGCCGGCGTACTCGAATTGACCGCTGTTGCCAAAGCGACCGACCACTGATCCGAAACCCACAACGCTTCGGATCGGTTCATCGCGCAGTGCCCAAAGGAGGTTTGCTAGGGCTGTGACTTTGGTTTCGACGACGAGGCGTGCGCTGTTTTCGTTCTTGTCGAGCAACGACTTGCTGACCTCGACCCCAGCACCGTGGACAAGCCCGGAGATCGGGCCGAGCGTGTTCGCAATGGTGCTGACAGCTGCAGCCAACGCGCGCCGATCGGTCACATCGCTCGCGATGTATTCGGCTTTGCCGCCCACTTTCTCGATCGCCGCCAGGGTGGCTGCGACCTCTCGAGCGCGAACCAAAGGCTGCATTCGGTCGCGGACCATCGCGGGTGTGACTCGATCGTTCTCTTTGGCCAGCTCGTCCTTGATTCGGACCTTTTCAGCCGCCAGGTCGATCGTGGCGAGGGATTTGTCGAACCGAGTGCGGCCCACCAGCGCAAGTTTGCACTGAAACCGTTTCGCCAGTTCAACCGCTACCCGGGCTGTGACACCGCGGGCACCGCCGGTGATCAAGACAACATCCGAGGCGGTGTAGCTCGGCGCTTGATCCGTCCCCTTCGCCTCGGATTCGGCTGCTTCGTAACGCTGTCCGTAGGCGTATCCACACTCGATCGCGGTTCCCAAGAATGCTTGGCTCATCAAGGCTTGGGCATAGTGTTCATCAACTGACTCATCCGCTAAGTCGATGCCCCTAATCAGCGCGGAATCGAGCTCTCTGGCGAGTGACTTGGTGCATCCCAAGAGCACGCCGTCATTGGCGTTACTACCACCGCTCAACCCGAGCAACCCACCGCTTCGCGTCATCGTGAGCCACGGAATCTGATTCCAGCGTTCCTGGGGAACGATCGAGAGCAGTGCTCGACTCAATCGGAAGGAGCGGGCGACCACGTCGGCTGGGTCCCCAATCGAGGCACCAGCACCAACGATCACAGCCAGGCGATCGGGTGAAGGACAGGCTCCTTCGAGCGCTTCCCGAAGTTCCTCTTCGCTCTCGCCCTGAAGGATGAAGTGGGTGGCTTGCAGTGCATCCAGCACTTTCGCCAGTACCGGACGGAAACTCCTATCGACATCAACGAAGGCCACAGTTCGGCCAGCAAAGAGCGACCGCAGCCCGACTACGTCGGTCGGAACCAATTCCGATACGGTCGGAGT
>CAZDBH010000592.1:0-4366 GCA_964503485.1 uncultured Bradymonadales bacterium
TGGTAAATATTGTTCACTCTTACTGGTTGGAAGCGAGAATGTCTAAACACTGCTCCTTCGCCCTTTTCGGGCAGGTAAAACGACTCGAATCATTCCGTATCCCGATGATATCCGTCCTGGCCGCTTTCGTTCTCGCCGGTTGCCCAACTGACGACAGTGGCTCGAGCTCCAGCTCGGATCAAGAGGTGACGGTGGGCGATGGCGTTTCCGACGTCGGTGTGGAACCAGATACCGGGATCGATCCGATCGACGCCGGTAGTGATGTGGAAGACGACGCGGTGGAGTCTGACACTCACGCCGATTTGTCTGTTGACGCTCCTGTCGACGATCGGGTTACGCCGGACGAAACGACCGATCTGGCGGACGAAAGCGACGGTGATACTGGTGAGGACGTCTCTGAGCCCACTTGCGCAGAGGGTCGGGAGGAATGCAACGGTGAGTGCGTTAATCTCGCCACTGATTCCGACCACTGTGGGGAGTGCTTTGAGCGGTGTGGGGTTACACAGATTTGTGATTCGTCCCGCTGCCGCGAACAGGCCGATTGTCGGGAGGACGGGTGTCCTTCTGGCTACTACTGCAACCTAGCGGATGGCGGCTGCCTCGAGGGCTGCTTGACGTCGGAGGCTTGTGGACTCGGCGAGTACTGTGATTCGAGCAGCCGGAGTTGCCAATGTGACTCGGGCTATCACGAGTGCGGTGGCGTTTGTACCGAAGAAACCAACCCAGACGCCTGCGGGGAGGGTTGCAGGGTCTGCCCCTCCGACGATCACGGTGACCGGGTCTGCCGTTCCGGACAGTGCCAGTTGGACTGTGAAGATACCTACCAGGTGTGCGACGGTGGTTGCGCCGCCTGTCCAATCGACGCCGAGATCGAGTCCTGGGCCTGCGACGGCGCGTCGTGTGAGATCGAGTCATGTAGTGGCGGCTACCACGCCTGCGGTGACACCTGTGAAGCCGACGACGACATCAACGCGTGTGGAGCGGACTGCGTGGTTTGTCCGACTCCCGGTGAAGGGATGGAAGCGGTATGCAACAGCGGATCATGTGAGGCCCGCTGTGCTGACGGCCTAGAACTCTGCAAAGGGCGTTGCACCGCCGATGTCTGCGAGTGGACATCGCGCGACGTTGGTGGATACCGGCTTATGGGGGACCTCGGGGTGCTCGTAGATGCTGAGGGAGTCATTCACATTGTCGAACTCGGTCGAACCGATGGTGATCAGCCGATGAACCTCGATTACTACACGATGGCGGACGGTGAGCTAACAGATTATGGCCGGGTCGGATGGGCCTACAGATACGCCGATCCACTCTCTTTCGCTATGATCGGAGGGGTCCCGACCGCCGTCACATGGTGGCGCGGAAGCCGTCAGGAACTCAATCTATACAACAAGGATACTGACGCGCTGAGCGGAATCGAGATTTGGGACGCAACCCCAGGCGTAAGTTCGGGCCCGGACGGTCTTTCCATCGTAAACGAGGTGGTAGGAGCCAACTGGGGGAACGAGCAGCGCTACTACACCGAAACCGACGAGGGCTGGGTGGAGGACACCTACCGCCTGCCGAGCGGCAGCCGCGCATTCCATCTTCTAGATGGTAACGGCCTGCACAATGTGACCTTCCGCGATAGCGAAGAAAACGATTACTTTGTGGCGGTCAGAAACGGGCCAAACGACTGGTCCGTTCGTGACCTCGATCTTGTTGCTGCCGGCCTTCCCGGATTTTGGGCGGCGGTTCTGAGCGACGGGACCATTGCCGGCGCTTTCTGGGACGAGGACGAGGGAACCGTACTCTACGCCGAAGAGCGTACCGACTGGGAAACAGAGCCGGTTTTTGACGCACCCGAAGAAGACGAGACCGTCGAAACCGGGCTGCTGCTCATTGGTTCGAGCGGTACGCCACACATCGCAATCTACACCTCTGAGGGAATTTATCTGGCGACGAGGTTAGCTGGTAGCTGGGAAACCGAGCTCGTCCTGGAGGAAGAGCAAGACGAGGACGGCTTCTATCTCGAAATCGAGGCCGCCGAGACGCCTAGCGGCGGGGTTGTCATTCTGACCAATGATCGAACGTACAGAACGCTCATTCACTACTGATCGACCTCACCATCTCTTGTCCAGACGAGCTCAAAGAGCACGAACTGCTGGCAACTGGCAACGTGGGCTATCTCAGGCCCGAGTTGTTGTTTGCTTCGGATGCTGTGGGAGGTAACACACCTTGCGGATAGGTGATGACCAGACTAGTAGGCGCACCGTCAACGTAGACGACGGCCCCTTCCGGAGGCAGCTCAGCGAACTGAGCCACCAAGTGGCCTTCGGTCTCGTTCGAATAGATGGGATAGGCGCCGCCGACTGTGACGCTGTGCATAATGGCGTGGGGGTAGAAGCCGCCGTCAATTCGCAGCGTGGTCGAGGTGGCTGACACCGTCATCGTGCCACCACGCACCTCGCCGTGGGCAGCGGGCACTGCCGGATCCCAGACCGCAGTCGTGGCCAAGTCGATGATCCAGTACGCCACGTGGCTCTCGATCGCGGCGCTGGTCGGCGTCGCTTCGGGGATGAGGCTGGCGACGTGGATCGCGTGCGCTCGGTCCTCGACTCGCATCAGCCACGATAGGTCGGGAGCCGGTCCATCGGGTGTTTCGGAAAACTCGAATCCAGCCAGAAAGAGGAGGGGCTCGTCGAGTGGTTCCAGCAAGGTGAAACACTCGCGAGTTCCTGAGACCTCACCCGAAGCCAACAGGCTCTCGATACCCGCCGCCGAGCCAGCCAGAGGATCGCTCTGGTGGTCTATAATGGAGAACGGGCCGACAGACCTGCCTCGCAGGGTTTCGACTTCGGAAAAGTCGTAGCTGGTGGGACTCAGCGCTCTGCACAGCTCGGACGAGGCCTCCTCAAGAGAGATGACAACAATTGATTCGGTCTCGCCAGGCAACGCGTCGACCGCGGTGCTGGAGCGGTCTGATACCACGAAAGCGTCGGGAACCTGGGCGATCGCCGTGGAGGAGAAAATCAGGGAGAGTAGGAAGACGGTGGTTGAGTGTCTCATGGTTTCGTGAACGCATGAGTCGCTGACTTCGGTCTACATTTAGTGGCCGTCCACGCTGCCTCCGCCAGCGTGCGTCGTCGCCGAAAGTCCACCCGCCGCCGAAGCTGTTGCCGGCTAGCTCATGGTCGTCGACACGGTGGCGAGCCGGTCGGCTGCAGCGTGTTCGCCGATTCGCCGGTATTCGTCGATAGCCCACTCAAAGAGTGCCGCAGCCCGTTTGTTGGACGTTTCGCAAGCCCGCTCAGCGGCTCTGCCGACGAGCCAGGGAAGATCGGAGTCCGAGATGCCAGTCCCGGAGTGCAGTTCCTTGGACGTCTTCCACAGGCGATCGAACGTTGACCAGGCTCCTCTGTTCGCAGCGCAAGCCAGCAAGCCAAACGTCTTGAAGATCGCCATTGCGGCGGCTCCGGCTGACTGGTTGTCCGCGTCTTCCTCTTCCAAAACGCGCTGGGCGTCGGCCCAGCGATCCGCAGCGATATTCGTAATCGCGAGGCCGACTCGAAATATCCGACGCTCCTTGCCCGGAAAATCCCGGACCCGCTCCAGTGCCGCCAGATAGTGTGCCTCGGCTTGAGCCCATCGACCCTCACCGTGGGCGATCGTAGCCAGCAAATTCTCGCATCCGCCGATCGCGAACTTATTACCCGCCTTGCGAAAGAGCTGTGACGCCTCGTGGGCCATCTCCCGAGCGCCCTTGTTGTCGTCCAGGGCCTCGAGCGTCTCGCCGAGCCCTTGCAGACCGACCGCCTCTCTCTCCAGCATTCCCAGCCGGCGGGCGATCGCGACGCTTTCCTTGTACTTCCAAAGGGCATCGTCGGGGTCGCCTGACCAGTTCGAAGCGCTGGCGAGGGACTGCAAGCAGTAGCACAGAAGTTCCTCGTCCTTCGCCTCCCGGAAGGCAGGCAGGGCTTGCCGGTAGTCTTCTAGCGCCTTCAACCCCTGTCCTTGATGTCTAAGAAGCAGTGCTGATGCGTAGTGAGCGCGACCTATGCCCGAGTGCGATCCCGACCGCTGAGCATTGTCTTTCAGAGCGGCTACGACCGCTTCGGCTTCACCCAGTTGGCCGAGTTCGATGAGGCAAATGGCGCGCTCGAACAGCACCCCTTCCTCAACCGAAGAGTCGTCGTGTTCCGAGTTCTCGATGCGATCGAGTAGGTATTGGGCTGCCTGAAACTCTCCTCGCAAGCGGCGTTGGTGCGCGCCCTCCAGAAGAAGGTCGGCAGCGCCTTGGGCGTCATCCGATTCGAGTCGGTGTAGCCCCACGCGCTCGGCGTTGCCGGGATCGGTGGTCTCGTAGCGCGATTCGAGGATTTTAGCGCAC
>CAZDBH010000593.1:0-4334 GCA_964503485.1 uncultured Bradymonadales bacterium
ACCTCCACAGCCGCACACCGCCCCTCTTTCACCGCGATATCAAACCGAGCAACATATTCGAAGTCGACGGGCGCCTCCACCGAGGCACCACGCAGTTCGGACATCTTGCACACCATTTTGGCAACGGTGATCCGATCGGGGTTCTATATGACCCGAAAGATGCGCGTAAAAACTGCGCCGTCTTCAAGTAGTTAATGTCGCGTCAAGAGAACACGATCGTCTTGCCACCGTGCACGATGATTCGGTCTTCGAGATGCCAGCGAACCGCCTGGCTCAGCACCTGCCTCTCGAGCTGACGTCCCTTCGTCTTGAGATCGGCGACCGAATCTCGATAGGAGACTCGGGCGACGTCCTGTTCGATGATGGGGCCAGCGTCCAACTCCTCAGTGACGTAGTGGGCCGTCGCGCCAATGATCTTCACGCCGTGTTCGTAGGCCTGTTTGTACGGATTCGCGCCTGCGAAGGCGGGAAGAAAGGAGTGATGAATGTTGATTAGCTGGTTGTCGAAATGGCTGACAAAGTCCCCCGATAGGATGCGCATGTAGCGGGCGAGGATCACCAGGTCGAAACTCCCTACCAGGATTTTCAGCATCTGGGCTTCGGACTCTGGCTGGGTCTCGCGGGTGAAGGGAACGTGGTAGTACGGCACCTCGAATTTCTCTGCGGCACTGCGAAGCGTTTCGTGGTTGCTGATCACGGCACCGACATCGGCCTGGAGCGAGCCGCGCTGCCACTCCCAGAGGAGCTCGTTGACACAGTGGTCGGTCTTTGAAACCAGAATTGCCGCCCGTTTCCGATCAGAGCCGAAGGACACCCGCCAATCCATGTCGAAGGGCTTGCCAATGCTCTCGTCGAACTTCTCGGTTAGTGCTTCACGAGACACAGACAAGTGCGAGGTCTCGAACTGGAGGCGCATGAAGAGTGTTCCGCCCTCGGGATCGGTAGCCCGTTCATGTAGCGACGTGACGTTTGAGTTATGAGCATGCAGGAAACCCGTAACAGCAGCGATGATGCCGGGTCGATCGGGGCAAGTAATCAGCAAGCGGGCCGTCGTATCCATTCTCGAACTCCAGGTATCCCCACAGGGCACCGCTTTCAGTGAACACACTGAGCTGGTGCAAACTTTCTGATTGAATATCACCCGATCTTCAATTAAAGGTCACGGGCTTTGAATCCAATGCGCGCACGTAAGCTCGAATCCGGGCTGCTGGCGCCTTGCGGGAGTGTGGGATGAGAATGACTGGAAAAATGGCGCCTTGGTTTCTTGTATTAGCGTTACTGCTACCGGTTTCTAGCGCGGTTGCTCAGGACGAGTTGGTAGTCGAACCGGCTGCAGCGGCCCCGAGCGAAGAGACCGTTGCGGAGCCGGCGGCCGCTGCAGTTGAAGGTGCAAACGAAGACGTCGCGGCCGAACCGCCTGCGGCGACGGATACGGCGCCACCCAGTCAACCTGATGGAGCGCCGACCCAAGAGTTGGGCGCCGACGCGCCCACCGAGCCGGCGGCTGTAGATGACGCTCCGTCAGAGGACGGAGACGAGTCCCAAGAGGACGGGTCAGCCGCAGAAGGAACCGGAGACGAAGCAGAAGAAGCGGCTGCTCCCGCCGAGGAGAAACCCTCGTGGTTCAAGAAGTTCACGCCGATCCTCATCCTACTCGTAGTCGTCGCCTTCGTGATCGGCCGGCTGCCAAAGGTCGAAGGAGTCGAACACTCCAGAGCGTTCCGGAAGCGCCGAATCATGAACTGGCTGCCGTTGGGGCTTACCTACGCGTTCCTTTACATGGGGCGCTACAACCTCAAGGTCAGCAAGTTCGCCTTCGAGGAGATGCAAGACGCTACCGGCGGCGCTCTTATGGGCAATGCAGACTTCGGCATTATCTTCATGGTTGGTGTATGGGTCTACGGTAGCTCCTTTTTGATCAACGGACCGCTGACGGATAAGCACGGTGGCAAGCTCGCCATTCTGCTCGGAGCGGGCGGAGCCGCGGTCATGAATGGCCTCATGGGTCTCGCCAGCCTGACGTTACTTCATGATGGTCCGGGCGCCCTATTCATCGCGAACAACTTCGTTGTGGTCTTCTCGATCCTGTACGGCGCCAACATGTACTTCCAGAGCTTCGGCGCAGTCGCCATCGTGAAGTGCAACGCACCCTGGTTTCACGTTCGAGAGCGCGGTGTGTTCGGGGCGATTTTCGGTATCCTCATTTCATTGGGTATCTACTTCGCCTTCGACCTCGGCTACATGATTCTCGGCGGCTGGGGTCTGATTTGGGTCTTCTTCGTGCCCACCATCGCTCTGGCGATCTTCTGGGGAATCGACTTGTTTCTGGTGAAGAACACACCAGGTGAAGCCGGTTTGGTCGACTTCGATACGGCTGACGCCTCCTCGGGAGACGACGGTCCACGCCTTCCGGCCTTTGAAGTATTCAAACGCATGCTGAGCAACCCGGTGATCATCACGATTGCACTGATCGAGTTCTGCAGCGGCTTCTTGCGCCAGGCTCCGATGCAGTGGTTCAGGACCTTCGCCAAGCAGACCGATGCGGTGTTGGGACTCAAGAGCAGCTTCGTTTTCAACAACTGGGGCATGCTGCTTTGCTGCGCCGGTATTCTTGGAGGCGTGGTAGCCGGAATTATCTCGGATCGGGTATTCCAATCTCGAAGGGGTCCAGTAGCCGGTATCCTCTACGGCGCAATGGTGATTTTCGGGGTGGTTCTGGCCATCGCCTACGACGGACCGTCAGTGACGTGGCTAGTTATCATCATCAGTATGTGTGTCATCGGCGTCCACGGCATGCTCTCGGGTACCGCGAGTATGGACTTCGGAGGTAAGAAGAACGTTGGCATTGCCGTAGGAATCATCGACGGGTTCGTCTACCTCGGCACGGGTGTGATGTCGCTGACCTATGCGATTATTCTGCCCGAGGAGCACATCGCCGGAGGTCAACTCGTGGGACCCGTCACCAATCCGGACAACTGGCTGGGATGGCCCGCTGCGTTTATTCCAATGGCTGCGATCGGCCTGATTCTCGCCCTCGCAGTTTGGAACGCAAAGCCCAAAGAAGTGCCCAAGCCGTTGTATCGCGGCCAACGAAAGGTCCAGTGGGTGTTGGTCCCGCTCATCATCGTGGTTTCTGTGTTCGCGCTCAACGCCATTAAGAACTCTCGCGACCAGACGGAAGAGGCCTTCTGGGACGCTCGAAAGTCATTCTGTGAGATCAGTTCAGAGGCCTGTACCATTACTGATCCGACCGCTTTGGCGGCTAATGATCACGACTGTGAGGCGCTGAACGTCACATTGGCGGCGTTTGAGGTCGAGGCATCCTCGATCGAGGGGGCTGATGAAGCCGCAACTGAGTTCATCGACACGGCTCACGCTCTGTGCGAGTCGCCCGAACCGGAGTCCGAGGAACCCAGCGCCCACTATCAACCCGAGACAGGTCGCTGATCCAGTATCCTTTGTCGTCCACCCCGTATTGATTGGAACATTGACAGTCCAAACGGGTCATATCCAACGCGGCGGGTCACAACACGGAGCAGGAATCTTGAACCGAGTAGTCCCAATTGCCGTCCTTCTACTGTCGCTCCAGTCCGTTGCTTCAGCTCAAACAGAAAACCTGCTAGCCGAGTGTCAATCGGGCGACGCGACTGCATGTCTAGCGCTCGGATCGGCCTATGTGATGGGTGTTGATCTCGAGCAAGACTATGCTCGAGCTGCGAGCGCCTACGAGTTGGCTTGTGACGGCGGAAGCGCCATGGGTTGTGCTCTACTCGGTACCTTCTACGAGAACGGTATGGGGGTCGAGCAAGACAGTCGTAGAGCAGCCTCTCTTCTAGACAGGGCCTGCGGCGGTGGGGAACTCATGGGTTGCAACTTGCTCGGTGCACTCTATCAAGCCGGCCACGGTGTCGAGCAGGACCTGGACCGGGCAAAGGGTCTGTACGAGGAAGCCTGTCTCGGCGGAACCTGGGAAGGATGCTCCAACCTCGGCATGCTCCACCAACACGACGCCGACTACGAACGATCGGTCGCTCTTTTTCGCCAAGCCTGCAACGCCGGGGAACCGCTCGGCTGCAACAACCTGGGTGCAGCCTACGAACAGGGGTTGGGTCTCGAGATTGACCTGGGTCGGGCCCACACATTTTACGAACAATCCTGCAGCGCGGGTGAGGTGCTGGGATGCTCGAACCTGGGGGCTCTGTACGAGGCCGGACGCGGCGTCGAGATGAATGGACAACGGGCCGCGGAACTCTTCACGCAGGCCTGTGCGGGCGGTGATTCTCTCGGGTGCTACAACTTGGGGACACTGTATGAGGAGGGCTTTGGTGTGGAAC
>CAZDBH010000594.1:0-4323 GCA_964503485.1 uncultured Bradymonadales bacterium
ACTGGTCTGCGAAGTGGATCCCACCTGCTGCACCACGTAATGGACTGCTACGTGTGTCGACCACGCCGAAACCCTCTGTGTGGACGACACCGTCTGCGAAGACGACGACGATTGTCCGGGCCAGGTCTGCTCCGACCCCGGCACCGACGACGCGCGCTGCGTAGACTGCGTCTACAACGAGGATTGCGGGAGCGAGGGTGCTGTCTGCGAGGAAGGCGTCCGCTGGATGGGGCCTGTGTGTATTGATAGCGCGTGCAGTTCTGGCCTGCGGACCGATTGCGCCGTGACCGATGAGGGCTGTGCCGATTCGATCGACGAGGGTTGCGAACCCATTCCTTGCGTCGGCGAGCGGGATTGCCCAAACGAAGGAAGGAAATTCTGTTCCCGAAACAACATCGTGCGCTTCGCCTGTGACCGATGGGAGACCGGGGCCTGCGAGATACTTACCTACGAACGATGCGGCGGCGACCTATGTGTCATCGACATCTTCTCGAGGGAGCCCTGGTGCTACGAGTGTCCCATCCCGGGCTGCGGTGGCGATAGGAAGGAGATTTGTCACAATCGGGGCGACGACGACCGGGACGGCACTATCGATGAAGGGTGCCCACCGCCTCGCTCCCCACCCGGGGAGAACTGCGGCAACGGAGTAGACGACGACGGGGACGGCTTATCCGATTGTGCGGATCCCGACTGCTGCTGCTGACCGGTCGTGAGGGGTCTGTCGCGGCTTGTGGCGCCTCTGGTTGGGGTCGCGTCGTGGGGGACTTGGGCAACGTAGGAGCTCGCTGAATGTCGACTCAATCGGCGCCCTAGACCACGACACCATCCCACCTCGAGACCCATTTCTGCGGGGTGAACTCGGGAATCTTAAGTGGCTCCAAGAGGGGCTGATTGTCCTTCCAAAACGACAGGAAAGGCGTCTTTTTCCGTTCTCGGTAAAAGCTCTCTAGGTAGGCGAAGTCACAGGCAGCGAAGTCCGAAAGCCACTGGTCTAGGTCGCGTACGCCTGCGTCATGGAAAAGTTGCAGGCTGAGGCAGCAGGCCTCGCGCTCGTACACTTTTAGCTTCGCTAGTTCCGCATCTGTCGGGTTGTTTGCAGTGCGTTTTCCGATATCCCGAGCCTCCTGGCTGAGGTTCCACTGGACCGTATGCCCGAAGAGGTGGGCTAGAATGAACACCGCATTGGCCAGGTCGATGTCGAACTCGATCTGAATCTCCCGACCGTCAAAGTCCCCGGTAAACGGGTCCTTCACGTCGGTGACTACAATGGGAATCCCATAGCGGCTTTCCACATGCTCGGACACCGCATTGTAGACTTCCCTGAGTCGCTCTTCGCTCGGGTGTCTCATTATCACTCCGCATCTGTTTGGCGCGCCCGCACCAGCCGTGCTGGCCTGCGCACCTGTCTCGTTCGCTCGACAACCTTGTGAGCGCTGAGCATACACATTCCGAGTCGCCAGTCGACTCACTTCGTTCGAGTACTCTCGACCTGTTCTACTGGGTGAGGTAGTAACTCCGAACTACCAATAGCGGGAGGGAACATGGCGTGGATCGATAGATTCAGAAGAAAGAAATCTAAGCCTGAAAGACCGCCTATTTCTGGTCCGAACTGGCTGTTCTACGGCATGAGCTACGGTGACGGTCTACGCGCCTCCATTCGTTTTGATGACGATATTGCTCGGGGCGAACGCCCACAGGGATACGACGCGGGTCGCTCTGTACTGATGAAGATTCCCCCCGAGCAGGTGCGGGCCGACGGCCTTCCGATGAGTCCCACTTTTGCCGAGCTCACGGGCTTTGGCGATCGCTTGGCCGATGTGCTCGAGCGAGAGCGGGTTGCATGCCGCATGGTTGGAGTCATGACCTACGGGGCAATGCGCGACTTCGTGTTTCAGGTGGCAGATAGCGCGCATTTCGACGACGTCGCATCTGGTGTTGCGTCCGCACATCCTGGCCCAAGCACGGTCGAGGTCCGCGACGTGCGCTCATGGTCTTTCTTCGAAGACAAGATTGCCCCGAAACCACCCAATCGGGAGTGGATCTCAAATATGAGGGTTGTCGCGCAGTTGCAGGAGGCTGGAACAGACCCCGAAGCCGAGCATCAACTCGAGCACTTCTTCCTTGGCGCTGACCTGGCGCTCGAGGGGGTGCGCCAAGAACTCGCACCACGTGGATTCGTGGGCCAGGAGCGCGAGGGTGTCTTGACCCTCACACACCCGTGCTATCTGGATATCGACGAAATCACGACGATCACACTGAACCTGCGCCGAATCGCCCAGGAGAATGGTGCCGAATACGACGGTTGGGGCACCCCCGTGATTCAGTCTGGGGAAGCATAGGTGGAGGCAGCAGCAGCCGTGAGCTTCGCAGTGCGGGGTCTAACGACCGGCATCGCCTACCTAACCAATCGGCTTGCCCAGACGCGAGAGCGAGCTTGACCCCGTCTACGATTTTCGATGGGACATCAGGCTTCTGGCTTCCGCCAGGACTGACTCGAGTTCCGCGGTTGTGAACGGTTTCTGCAAAACCAAGTCGATTCCCGCCCGCTCGATCTCTAACGGGTCAATGATAGTGGTGTTCCCCGAGATCAGGATGGTAACGAGCGACGGATGGTCTTCTAAGACTTCGAGGCAGAGGTTGGTTCCAGTCATGCCAGGCATCAGATAGTCGGTGAACATGAGATCGGGTACCGCGGCCTCGATTTCCCGAATTGCCTGCTCGGCCCCGGTCGTGAGTCTAACCTCGAAACCCAACCACTGCATCGTCTCAGCCAAAATGGTTAGAACGTCTTCGTCGTCATCGACTAGCAGGGCTGAGAGGACGCCTGTCTGGCCTGCGGATTCACCGACCTCCCGGACGGTGACTTTTGCGGCCGACGCGGTGTCTCGCTGATGCGGAAACTTGAGAAGGAACGTTGTCCCTTCGTCTTGTCCGGTTGACATGGAAATGGTGCCGCCGTGTTCTTCGATGATCCGCTTGGACTGAGACAAGCCGAGACCTGCCCCTCTTTCCGGGCCCTTCGTAGAAAAGAACGGCTCGAATATCCGATCGAGATACTTGTCAGGGATTCCGGGTCCGTCGTCCGAAACGGTCAGTTCAAGGCCATCGTCGTTCGTGACACCGATAACATCGACTTTCCCACCTCGGCCGCATGCGTCGGCGGCGTTCACCAGGAGGTTCGCGAGCACCTGGACCAGCCGCCCACGGTTACCCGACACGGTGCCGTCTTGGATGTCGACCGAAAGGGTGCAACCGGCGGCTTCGAGAATTGGACTGACCACAAGCTGGGCGTTCACGACCAAATCCGAAACCTCGATAACCCTCGATGTTCCGGTACTACCGATCGCAAAACGAAGTGCGCGAGACGCGATCTCTCGCGCTTGTTGTGCTTGAGCACCGATGCGTTTGGCGTACTTCGCAACGCTGGCGGTTAGATCCTCGATACCGGCGTTTTCCTCAGCTGCGCTGACCAATCGGTCGCAGCTGAGAATCACTCCCGTGAGCGGGTTATTGATGTCGTGGGCCAGACCCGACGTGAGCTCACCGAGAGATGCCAGCCGTCCTGCACGCAGCAGTTGGCTGTTGGTGTCTTCTAAGGAGGTGATATTTTCAAAGAAAATTCCAATGTGGGTCGCGGTTAGTGGGATTGCCTCCACAGAAAAGACGCTGTCCGGCACTTTGGAATCGCCGTAGCGGAGCTCCGGAAGGCTGTAGGCTCGTTGGTCGTGAAGCGCATCCAGATAGATTCCCGGCAGCTCGGTATCCATCAGACCCGGAAATGCCTCGTCGAGTCGACGTCCGATGTGGTCGGCTTCGTCCAGACGAGACGCCACGGCGGCGGCCCGATTTCGATAGATGAAGCGGAAAGCGCCTCGGTTGCCGGGTTCCTCCAGTCTGGCAATCGCTAAACCAACGGGCATTTCCTCGACCGCTTTCTGAAAGATCGTCAATGAGTCATTCGCTTCTCTGAGTTCAGACGTCCTCGCTTCGACTCGCGTCTCGAGCTCTTGGTTTAGCGACTCGAGAGCTTTCTGAACCATCACCTGCTCAGTGATGTTCTCGAACATGACACCAGCGCAGTTATCACCCACCGGGTAGGCACGCATCTTCCACCAACTGTCGGGCATTCGGTGGTTCGAGTCGTAGTAGAATGGCGGTAGCTCGACCACCTCGCCCTCAACAGCGACCCGGGCAAACAGCTCCGGTAGACCGGTGCCGATGACTTCCGGAAAAACCTCCACAAAACGGCGGCCGAGCAACTCGGCGGGAGAAAATCCGCAGTGTGGTTCTACGGCTGGATTGGCCGCAACGTATGTGAGGGAT
>CAZDBH010000595.1:0-4317 GCA_964503485.1 uncultured Bradymonadales bacterium
ACCCGGATACGTGTTGTCGCGCCAGGTACCCCCCAGCTGCTCGCCCTTCTCCAAAATCACGAAGTTATCATTCCCGCTCTCGCGAAGTTTGATACCCATCCCGAGACCAGAGAAACCGCCGCCCACGATTACGACGTCAAAAAGCCCGCTGCGTTCCATCATCTTTCTAATTCTCCGCAAGAATGACGTGTCATTCCGCGTAGAATGACACGTCATTCCGCGAATTGGAAGGAGTTTTTTTACTGGTTTGTTGTCCCCCCGCTGGAGGGTGTCGCAAAAGGCTCAAAGAGATCGTCAACGTCGCTCTCAGCGGGCACGATCATTGGTACGACTAGCACGTCGAGAGGCCGAAGAGAGGGGGGAACACCGAGCCCGGTACTTGTCAGTGAGTTGATTCCGTTGGTTGGTCCCATCAGGAGTCAGAACCCTCTGATGGTCCTCCCCCAGGTGGGTAGCCTTTCGTTGCTACGACCACCCGATTCGCTTCGCCACTCAGTCGTCTCGAAGAACACTTCATCGCGGTAGGCGCTGACGATTAGGACGTCGGGAGCCGTGAGGGTGTCTTGATAGCCTGTCACCGCGATCTGAGCGCCCATTCCCGACCAACCGGGGAAGCCATAGCGAGGACCGTGATCGTAGGTGACGACCTCCGTGCCTGCTACGGTGACGACGGTCACATCAGCCTCCGGGGCGGCCGGGGTGCCAAAATGCTCGACCACGAAGAACCTGTCGTCGATTGGAGCGAAGGCAATCGCGCCCAGTCGCTCTGTCGCTCGGCTCACCGTGATGTCGCCTGCTGACGGGAACTCCCAGTAGTCTGAGCCGAGATTCGCGACGTAGATTCCGTCGGTTTCGCCGAATGCCAGATACTGTCCTGTCGATGACCACGTGACGTAGTCGGGTCGTTGCCCCAGGTATCCGGTGTCGTTTGCACCACGGGGCGTCCAGTTTTCTTTGATGATGGTGGCTTGGCTTCCGTCCGGTGACAGGATGATCAAGTCGGTGTCGTCCCCGTCTATCCCGACGGCTGCAACAAAGCCCGTGCTCGACACCGACGTGGGCTCGGCGAAGGCCAGACGAATTCTGGGGTAGGTCGCCACCGAGTCGAACTGACTCGCGGCAGGGATCGCGACTCCGCCTGCTGCATCGAAAGAGCAGGTTGGTTCGAGCTCACCGATCAGCTCATCAATGAACGTCTCCCAGTCTTCGATGCCAACGGGAGGCGGGGTGATAGTGTGGATGTGGCCATCGCGTCCCGACATCCAAATCACGCCATTGGCATCGATCGTGGGCCAGTCGCCGATCGACGCGACGTCGGTATCTAGGATCCATCCCTGTTCGCGCTCTAGGTCGACATAGGCCCAGTGATCCTCATCGAAGTCGATACTCGTGATGTTGATCGCAAGCAGGGCCTGGCCTGACGGCGCCCACTGCCATGGCAGAAACTTGTCGCTCGTGCCGTCGATATCGATTTCCCAGCTGCGCGATGGGGTCTCAAATTCGATTGCCTCGTCTCCCTCGAATGCCAAGACACCGTCTGGGGAAACCAACATCTCGCCTGCTCGATCGTCGATTCGAGCTGGGCTGTCCCCGTCGTAGAGCAGCCCCCAAGAGATACCGCCAGCAGCCTGAATGAAGGCCAGCGGAACGCTTTTATCGATGTCTGCAGCGCTTCCCGCCCCGAGAATCAGGTCGTTTCCGGCCTCGACATCGTCCTCGGGCTGCCATTGCCTATGAGTGACTCCGGTGCCATCGACCGCAGAAGTGCGAACCACGAAGTCGCCACAGCCATCGTAGGGGACGGTGACTTCGGCATAGCCCTCCACCAGCTCGTCAGTGCCAGAGCGAAGTGTCACGGGGCTGGCACCGGTTGCCGTGACGGTGATGGGGTCCGCGTCAGACAAGTCGACCCACACATCAACGGACGATATGAGAAACTCGAGTTCTGCCGCGACGAGGCCTTGGGTCACGGCCGGTCCTGCGCCATCCCAGCAACGGCCCCAAGAACCTGCCAGCCAACGCATATCGGAGTCGTTCAGAACGCCGTTCCCATCCAGATCGTGGCGGGCGAAGTACCCTTCTGGCGCCTCGACATCGGTACTGACCGTGTAATTGAAGCCACCGTCCCGATTGAGGTCGCGTTTGGGGTGTTCCTTGTCGCCGTCGAGGCCCGTGTTCCAGGTCGCGATGAGGGCGCCGTCGAGGATGGCGTCCCTGAGCGCGCGGAAGTCGGCAACGTCGATGCAACCGTCACCAGCGTCGGGGATTGTCGTGTTTTCGACACCTTCGGGTGTGACCCGCAGAGCGCCGTCCACAGTGCCGTCGTCGAGATCGGCTAGGTAACGAGTTAAATCGGGTTCTTCGTCGAGCCTGTCGAGTTGGAGTATCGCTCCATACAGATTCAGGCGGGGAGCCGAATCCTCAACGGCCTCAGTTGCACTGTTGATGAGTGTATCGCGAATCTGGCGGTGCGTGGCATCTGGTTCCAGGGACCACAGCACCAGCGCCGAGCCGGCGACCATTGGCGCCGCGAACGAGGTGCCGCCTTCGGCTCGATAGCCGCGACTACTGCTCGCTTGGCCGATTGCATTGCCGGGCGCTGCCAGGGTGCCATCACGATGACTCACGTGGTCGAGGACGTTGCCGGGTACTCCCAGGTTCTCAACGACGATAAAGTGACTGTCTCCCTGAGATGCCGCCCAACCGCAGCCCGAGTTCTCTGCGGCAGTAAAGCGGCGAGCTTCGAGTTCGGTGCGTTCGGCCACATAAGCGTCGATGTTGCTGTTGCCAGCCGAGCAGACGAACAGCCACTCGCTGGTCCCTCCGAGATTGACGTCGGAGCGACGTGCGAAGGCCCGCCAAGCCCGACCGTCTCGTGTGTTGAGTTCGCGGTAGGTGTTGAAGCTCCAATCGGCGTAGTCGTCGGGTTTCTTCAGCTCGAACCCATCATCGGGATTGCCGCTGAAATAGTTGGTTCCCAATGATTGGTTCGCGACCAGCGGCACTTCGTCCAGGGCGGCACTGCGCAGAGCGGAGGTCAGACTCTGGACGTTGCCCATGCTCGAATTCGCGCGCACGCCAAGAACCTCCATCGATTGTTGTTCTTCATCGAGCCACTGGGCCGCGGGAAAGACACCTTCGATGCCCACTGAATCCCAGTGTGCGGCCATGACACTCGCGACAGCAGTTCCGTGTGGGTTGTCCGTTAGTTCGCCCAGGGTTGAACCATCCGCGAACGATACATCCGGGTGATCGGGAAAGGAGATGTCGATTACAACAGCGCGCGGTCCGCCGTCCCAGGCGCCGTGCATCAGTGGCCGCAGATTCCATGCGGCGGGTGCGCCGATAAACTTCAGTCCCCAGTTGGAGCCCGCGCCGAGGGTCTCCCACTCCCATCGGTTCCAGTCCCCTCCCCGGTCGAGCCCGTCGGGCGCGCCGTGATTGGGTGGGATGATTTGGGCGGGATAGATCAGATCGAAGTTCACGACCTCGAACGCATCGGAATCATCAGCCGCCGTGACCGCAGCCTCCAAGTCGTCAGGCTCAATCTCAGCGACCAGCCACCCGAGCGCGGGCTCGCCGCCAATAATCGTGAGTTCGAAGGCCGCTAACGCTGAGTTAACCTCCGCGATCGTCGCATCTTCGGCCAGCCAGAGTGCGATTCGATTCTCGACCATTCCGAGCGCCTCATCCGAGACAATGTCTTCCGGGTCGGGAGCTGGAAGCTCGATTTCGGGGATAGCCTCCCAGGCGTCGTCTCCAGCGTTTCCAGGGAGGAGGGAGCCTACCAGCGCATCTGGATCAACGTCACCGGGTGCATCCGCCTCATCGGAGTCAGTGGCCTGATCGTCGGCGGCATCGGGGCCGTCTTGCTCGGAGTCAATCGTCAATATCGAGTCGCCATCGGCCGCGTCGAGGGCGTCGTCTGAGTTCGAGCCGCCACCGGAGGACGAAGAGCAAGCTCCCAGAATGAAGACAAAAAACAAGGAAGTGCGTGTTGCGCGCATGGTTGTCCCTTTTTGACGCTGTGGTTCTCCACCGTTCGCTGTACTACGGTGAAGTGATGAGACATATTAAACTGAGTCCGACCTTTTCCAAAAGTAGGCCTCAATTCGGCTTTGGCAAGGGGCCGCGCGTGTGCCCTGAACAGAATCGCGGCACATCAACGCAGAGGCGCAGGAATACTCGGGCTTCGGCGGCAGACTTACTCTGGGGGATAACGACACTGGCTGAACTTCGGGCGGAATCGGATGTCGCATGAGATCAACGCAAAGGCAGAGTAAGAGGACGTCCTCCAACGGGCTAAGATGGAGGTTC
>CAZDBH010000596.1:0-4313 GCA_964503485.1 uncultured Bradymonadales bacterium
GGGCTCGATGAAGGAACTCGGAGAGCAGAGCGACTCGGAGCATCGGCAAATCGGGAAGTTGGCCCACCAGGTTGGCGTCGACCAACTGATCGTCGTCGGTGATGAAGCTCAGCCCATTCTGTCAGGAGCGCGCGCCGGAGGTTTGTCGGCTGATTCGCTGCATAGGGCCAAGTCCGCCGAGGAGGCCGGTGTCCTCGTCAAGCGATTGATGGAGCCCAGTGATGTCATTCTGGTCAAAGCGAGTCGGCCCCTTCGGCTCGAAAACACGGCCGACCAAGTCCTCGAGACCCTCTCTCCGACTAGAGCCTATATCGACCTTGGTGTTATCGCAGAGAATGTGCGCCAACTGCGAGCCTGGATGGGACACGACGTCGCGTTGTTGGCTGTCGTGAAGAGCTTCGGCTACGGCAGTGACCCGATCCGCGTCTCCGAACTACTTCAGCAGCTGGGCGCCGACTATCTCGTCGTTGCCTACCCAGACGAGGGTATTCTGCTGCGGCGAAGCGGAATCACGTTGCCCATCCTCGTTTGCTCCGTGACACCTGCAGAGTCTGAGAAGGTCGCGGCCCACAACCTGAGCGCAGTCGTTTACACCCGCGAATTGCTCGAAGCACTCCACGCGGTTGGCAGTCCCGAACGGCCAATCCCAGTGCACATCAAGGTCGACAGCGGAATGGGTCGGTTTGGGCTGGAACCAGAATCGGCGAGGGACTTCGCCGAAGCTGTTGCTGCCCACTCCGGCGTGGTCCTTGAAGGCGTTATGAGCCACCTGGCATCGGCCGATGATTCCGAACAGGACGCCTTCACAGCCGAGCAGATACGCGTCTTCGCCGAGACGGTCGACGGACTCAAGCGCGATGGTATCGAACCACGCTTCGTGCATCTCGCAAACTCAGCTGGTCTGTGGCGTTTTCCGGAAGCACACTTCAACGCAGTGCGTTTGGGACTCGGGCTCTACGGATGCCTCGACTGCGAGAGCACAGCGCCTGACGCCCCGCAACTCGCGCCCGCAGTCTCTTTGCACAGCCGATTGATCGGTGTGCGAGATATCCAGCCCGGAAGGACAATCGGATATGGTCGCAACTTCAAGACCGACAAGCCGATGCGGATGGGATTGGTCGCCCTTGGTTACAACGACGGGCTGCCGTGGCGGCTATCGAACACGGGCTACCTGTTTCTCCGGGGCAAGCGGGCGCCAATCGTTGGCAACGTCTGTATGGACGTGACAATGATCGACCTCACCGACATTCCCGCGGCGACAGTTGGAGACGACGTTGTGGTCTACGGCAGCGGCGAATTCGGTGAACCGACGGTTCCCGAGGTAGCTCGCTGGGCAGACACCATCCCTTATGAGGTGCTCTGCAGAACCTCGGCGAGGGTGCGGCGAATCGTACGCCTCGTGTCCTGAGTTTCTGGGATTTTAGACCAGCCTGCGTCGGTTGTTATACTCAGCGATATGACGCTTGTACCTCGAACAGCGATCCTAGCCAGTGTATTGGTAACCGTTAGCCTGATGGCGACCGGCGCCGACGCACCCGTTTTGGCCGCCGGAAACCAATTGCCGGTTGCAGTGGCAGCTCCACAAGGGAGTGTACCGGACGGTTTCGTGCAAATGCTCGGACTGGAAGCGTCGGAAACCCAGCGCCAGTTCCCATTTCTCAACGACGAAGACAGCCGCAGCGTCTCGATTGGAACTGTAACGCACGGTACCCTATACCACAGCGAGGAACTCCGCTTCCCCAACCCACACGTTGGTGTATTGAGTGTGCAACTGGCCAGAGGGCTCCAGTTCGGTACGAGCGAGCTGATCGGCGCGATCGAGCGAGCTGCGGCGAGCGTAGCAGAGAACAACGGTGGTTGGACGACCTGGATCGGCAACATCGGCCGGCGCTCTGGGGGAGACATTCCCTATTCTGTAAGCCACAACTCGGGCCGAGATGCGGACATCGCGTTCTACTACGCCGATCCTGCGACAGGTCTGCAGCTTGTTCCACCTGACCTGCTACCTGTCGACAGTACGCTGCAAGCGGTGCGAGACGGAGTCACCTACCAGTTTGACATGGAGCGGAACTGGGCTTTCATTCAGGCCTTGCTCGAGGATCCTGAGATTCAGGTTCAGTTTCTGTTCATCAGCAACGGTCTGAAGCAACAACTGCTCGAACACGCCCGCGACCGCGACGTTAGCTCCGACACAATCGCCCGCGCAGAGACAGTGATGGGCCAACCGGGTCGCAGAAACCCTCACGACGACCACCTTCACATACGCCTGTACTGCAGTGAGTTCGGGATTGAGGCCGGATGCGAGAACATCGGACGGACCCACTCGTGGATCGAGACCTACGACAGCGAGCGAAGGGGGCAGGTTGCCCGACTTCGGACAAGGCTCGACAGCTCTGACGCAGAAGAGCGGGCACGCGCGATCGAGCGGCTCGTGTTGTTGCAAGAACCACGATACGTCGGCCAGATCGCCGCGTTGTTCGGCGACCCCACGCCGCGGGTTAGGGCAGCTGCAGTCGCCGCAGTTTCCGACCTAGCGCCAGCGAGGTTTCTGGACGAGCTGGAGACCCTCTGGTTGCAGGAGACCGATCTAGCGGTGATGAGTCGAGTGGCGCGAGCGTTGAGCCTCCAGCCCATCGACGAGGTCGAGGCCTTCCTGATCGCACAACTAGAGAGTCCAAGAAGCGTATCGGATGACGGCTTGACGATGGATGGACGCTGCTTCGTGGTCGACGCCTTGGCAGACCTCGGTAGCGTCCAAGCTGTCGGTGCGCTCACCTCGCTGCTCTCAGAACCGGACCCTTACCTCAGAGGCCGAGTCGATTGGGCCCTCGGCCGCCTGACAAACTCCAGATTGAGCGGTGATTGGAGTGACTTGACTCTCGATGCCGCCAGCCTCGATTCAGCCGAGAGCAATTGGAAGGTGCGCTTGGAAGCGCTTTCCCAGATTCCGCCAGAGCAGTGGTTTTCGCAGCAACTCTCGGAGTCGGGCTTCACTCCAGATGAAGAGGGGAACTTGACCCCAGTGACACTCACCGAGGTGATTGGCCGAGGACAGTCCCACCAGAGTCTGAACGCTCAACTCGCCCTCATGCGGGCGTTCGACCGCGACGTTCTCAGTCCCACGTGGCCGAGGGGTGATGCAAGCTGGTATTGGCGTGAAGTCGTGGGAACCGAGTAAGCTGGCTATTCGCCGCCTAACAGCCGTTGGATTTCTTCTGGGCTGCGCTGCATGTAGACACTATCAGATGCCATCACTTCTACCGTCATGACGTCCTGCGTGATCGGGCTGAGCTGCCGTTGAATCAACTCGGCGAGCGAGTTGACGCGCCAGATTCCGTCTTCTTCTTTGACGAGCGTTACCGTCTGGCCGGCAGCGGTTGTCACTGTGGCGTGCTCGCCATCCGAGTCGACGACGAGCGACTCAATTTCGCTGCCAATCCGGTAGGTTTCGTCCCCAGCCAGGTTTTCCATCCGAGCCAGTGCAATAAAGAGACTCTCAGCGTCGTCTGCAACTGCTAGCAGCTGCAGCGCGGTGCGCTCCTCGACGAGCACCCGGTCGCTGGGTGCCAGTCGCCTCGTCGTCTCTGAGATGGCCTGAAGGTCTTCGAGTGCGTCCCCGTACAGTTGTTGTGAGTCGGTGGATAGCGTTACCCACAGCAGGGCTGGGTCTCCGCTGAAGAGAGCGTCTCTGAACTCCAGATATCCGCCCTTGGGTTCGGCCGGATCGGCCTTGTCGGTACAACCGAGAAGGGTCGCGGTCAGTGCAATCGCCAACGCAATGGGGATTCGACGCATCATCGGATCTCGATCGGGAAAGTGACCGGCAAGGCGAGCCCGCCGTGTTCGGGAAACTCCATTGAGCGGAAAACACGCACGACGCACGCTCCCAGAGCGTCCGTGTAAGAGCCCGGCGAAACACCGACTCCCACCGGGTCGCCGCTGGGGCGAACGGTGAATTGAATCGTGATTGTGCCAATACTGGCAAAGTTCGAATTGGCCGAGCGTTCCGCCGCGAAGCAGCGGTGGATTCGTCGGGCTTCGGCCCGAATCGTCTCGTTGATATCGGCCTGCGTCAGTCTGGTCGAGCTGCCCGACGCGGTGAA
Source organism: uncultured Bradymonadales bacterium (assembly GCA_964503485.1). Taxonomy (GTDB): domain Bacteria; phylum Myxococcota_A; class Bradymonadia; order JAFGEP01; family JAFGEP01; genus CAZDBH01. The sequence goes on from CAZDBH010000596.1 coordinate 4,104, forward strand.
ATCAATCGTTCCTCGATCGAGTGGATCGCCGGTGTCCTGAACCGAGTCTACGCTGTTATCGCTGCTGCGCTCGGTCCGTCGCCTTCGGCGGCGGGCGGGTGGCGGCTCCGGTTCCTCGGGCGAAAGCAGAGACGCGATCAAGTCTGGATCGGCGGCAATACCGACGTAACCCATATTAGGGGGAGCGAGATTGCTTCGAACTTGAGCGAA
>CAZDBH010000597.1:0-4310 GCA_964503485.1 uncultured Bradymonadales bacterium
CGGAGGAGAAAGGGACGAGGCGAAAGGGGAAAGGGCGGAGGAAAAAGGGAAAGGGAAAGGAGAAAGGGGAAAGGGCGGAGGAGAATGGGAAAGGGCGGAGGAGAAGAGGGTGGGAGTTCTAGAGGTCGCCGAGGAGTTGGTTCATTCGGTCGAGCGAATCCACATACTCACTGACCATGTCGTGAATCACGTCCCGAGTCGATTTGACCGAGTTCATCATCCCGACGATTTGGCCGACGGGGCTTCCCATCAAGTTGCCGCTCGTATCATGATCTGTCTGAGCGTGCCGATAGATGCGCTGAAGAGCAGGCGCTGTCGCCATGATCTGAAGCGGCATGGGCAGAGGCTGAGGCGTGCTCGGATCGTCCCAAGCTTCTGTGTATGCAGTCTTCAACTGGCGTACAGGTTTTCCGGTCAAGCAACGAGAACGCACCGTCTCATTCGACTTGGCGGCTAGAAGCTTCTCTTTGACGATTGGAAACTCCTCAGCTTCGGCAACCGTAAGCCAGATCGAACCAGTCCAGACGCCTTGGGCTCCCAACATCATGCCTGCAGCCATCTGTCGGCCACAGCCGATGCCACCGGCTGCTAGGACAGGTGTTGGGTGGACCGCATCAACGACCTGGGGAACCAGAACCATCGTCGAGATTTCGCCGGTGTGTCCGCCCGCTTCGTTGCCCGCTGCGATGATGATATCGACTCCAATCGACTTCTGTTTGATGGCCTGGTCGACTCGACCGATCAACGCCGCGACCTTTACGCCGTGTTCGTGGGCGATGTCGACGACCTCTTTTGGGGGCGGTCCGAGCGCGTTTACAAGCAGCTTGATGGGATGCTTGAGGGCGACTTCGACAGCCCCCCAACCACCCTTCTTGGACCACCCAACGAATCCGCTCGCTTCGTCGATGTTCTCGGGCAGCGCAGGAACTTCGTGCTTTTCGAGTAGCTCGTTGATGAACTCAACGTGCGAGTCTGGCACCATCTTGGCCAACTGCTCAGGACCGAAATCGCCCTCGTTGCGGCCCACGTATTTCGCCGGTATGACGGTGTCGACGCCGTAGGGCTTGCCATCGACGTGCTCGTCTATCCACGTCAGCTCGATCTCGAGCTGCTCAGGTGAAAAGCCAACTGCTCCCAACACACCAAGACCGCCTGCGCGGCTGACTGCTGCCACCACGTCGCGGCAGTGGCTGAAAGCAAAAATTGGAAACTCGATTCCTAACTCGTCGCAAATGGGTGTTCGCATCAGCACTCCTTGATCGCTAATGCGCCCTTTCTAAGCGATTTGACGACAAATTGGAACATGTTTCAGTTTGAAAGTGAAACATGTTTCACTCCTCTTCATCGAGTCCCCTTTCCCCTTTCTCCTTTCGCCTCGTCCTTCTCCCTTTCCCTTCTCCCTTTCTCCTTTGCACACGACGCTCGATCCTATTTGTTACTGAGGAATAAGGGGCGCACGCTTCCGAACGGACTCCGTACTCTTGACTAAGACTCTACTCTCCGCCGAACTCGTCGAATCGCCACGAGGCAGCCGAGCACCACAAACCATAGACCAGTAGAACGGCTCGTCGGTACCACGCCGCAGCCCCCCTCGAGTCCCGCCGGTCCGACGGTAGTGAACCGCTTCAGAGGTGGGTTTTCATCGTCGTTCGATCCGGCGTCGGATGGTCCCCCATCTTCGAGCGGCCTCGATGTGTCAGGTTGGGAGTCCACGCCGACATCGTGTTGTTGTCTCACATCGGCTTCGAGATCCACGTCTGGAGTTGAATCGTCGGGATCGTCGTTACCCATGTCTGGGTCCGAAAAGTCCTCTACGATATCGGAACTACCGGCATCTTCGGTGCCAGCATCTGGTTCCGGATCCAAATCAGAGCCCGGCTCGCAAGCGCCTTCAGGGAAACCCTCTACCGGCGAGTTTCCAAGCGCCGTTTTGGTTGTTGCGCCGTAAACACCATCTTCATCGATGAGGTCGTCGGGGTAGTTTCGGTTCCACAGACGCTGAAAGGCGAGCACGCTCAGCGACTGCAGCGCAGCTGACTCCTCTCGGAACTGTTCGTCCCCCACCAATTCGTAGTGGGGCTCGTCGCCTGGGATTGGGTGTTCGAACCCGAAGTCGAGCAGAATGTCGTTCCAAAACGCGTAATAGCGCACGTCGATGGCCCGTCCGCCCTGGTGATTGCTGCTACCCGGGATCGCTGCAGCGAATCCGGAGCGACAGTTCTCTTTGTACCAACGCGAGTAATACTGCATCGCGACGTCGCGGTAGCCGGCAGTGATCGAGATGTAGTCGTCAACCGACAGGGCGGCGTCGTTCAGGGCGGAAACCACTTCTGGCCGGATCGCAAGGGGCTGCGGACCGTGAGCCCAAATACAACCGGGCTCTTCGCAGGGCTCGTAGAACTCGAGGTAGGTGTCGTCCATGCAGATGACTTCTTCAACGAGTTGGCGGCCTAGGCCGTCGATGAGATCTTGAGGATACAAAAAGCCGCTATCGCAGGTGCGCGCATTTTGCAGCAGCAGTTCGTCAAGGGTCATGCCATAACGCCGCTCCGGTTCAGGGTCGGAACGACAGGCACCGAGGCCAATCAACAAGGCCAGTAAGATTGCCCAACAACGATTCGGATACACCAAGATTCTGCTCCAGAACTGCCGAGCGGAATCCTGACAGAAAGGGGCGTTGAACTCAATCCACTCCGTTTCGGGCTTCCTAGACGATGATTCGAAGATCGGCCTGGGCCATCCCGCCACTACCGGTCACGAGGTGAAGATAGCGGGCGGAATCGTACGAGTTGCAGGTGTTAGGTTGGCAACCATCCTCGGCCGCCAGATAGGGGTCATCGTCAAAGTAGAACTGGGTCGTCACCAGCTCGCTCCCGTTCGGTTGATAGACTTTGAAGTGGTAGTGGGCGGGCCGCATATAGTCGGCGCCGATGCTGTAGTTCCCGGGACGGATCGTTTCGATTTCAAAGCGTCCGTCGTCGTCGGTGCTGAGAAGGCCCCGATACAAATAGGCCGAGTCGCCCTCCATGTGATAGTTGCCGCCGGCGTCGGCGTGCCAGACGTCGACTCGATAGCCCGAGCCGAGCGAGCCACAATCAGACCCTAGAATCTGACCTCGAAGATGAAGTCGACTTACATCCTCGAGTCCTGCGCCCAGTACCGCTGTGTTGGGTGCGTTGGGCAGAAAGAATGGGCCCTGTGCATCACCGGTGGTGAGCGCACACACAGGGGCAGTGGAATCGGTCGGATCACCAACGGTTTGGCATCCTGCAAAGCGGGCGATTGGCGTTATCGATAGGGCGGCTAAGCCGAGCGACTTGACGAAGGTTCGACGTTTCAATTTTGGGACTCCTATTCTCGCATCCTCGTTTGGGCGAGGAACCCGCAGTCTATCCGAAAGCGATCACGGCGGCGACTCGTAAATCAACCAATGATCGGGTCAGTCTGTTCCAGATGGCGCTTTATTAGTGGGAGGCGGCTAGATAGAATGCCGGTCGGCAAGAGATAGGGTCTTTCGATTCACCACTCGGTGGACAAGCCAGCGCACCTCGGAGGGGGCTATGAGCGAAATCTTTGATTTCGATGTGACGAGTTTGAACGGTCAGAAGCACAATTTGGCCGATTACAAAGGACGGGTACTGCTGATCGTCAACACGGCCAGCAAGTGTGGTTTCACACCTCAATATGCGGGTCTGGAACGCCTGTGGAAGGACCTCGAGCCGAAGGGTCTCACGGTCCTGGGATTTCCATGCAACCAGTTTGGCGCCCAGGAACCGGGCCAAGAGGAAGAGATCGCTGAGTTCTGCCAAATCAACTACGGAGTCAGCTTTCCCATGCATTCCAAGCTCAAGGTGAACGGCTCTGAGGCGGACCCACTCTTCAAGTACCTCAAAGGTGAGGCCAAGGGTGTGTTGGGCTCGAAAGCGATCAAATGGAATTTCACGAAGTTTCTGGTCTCGCGAGACGGAAAGACCATCAAACGCTACGGGCCCAAGTCGACACCGAAGCAGATGCGGAGCGATATCGAGCAGCTGCTGGCCGAATAGCGGCCTCGGCGCTCCGACCGCAAAAAGCAAAGGGGTGAAATTCTTTTCACTGCCCACCCTCTTTTCAATCGGCCAAACTGATTTCACTACCCTGCCTCCGTCGCGTTGCACCGATTCTGGAGGCGGTCAATCTCCCGACTGGGAGGGCATCGCCGGAACGACTGGAGGCCGGCATGAACCGAAGATTCTACCACCGATGGGGCCTCGGACTAGGTCGCGTGGCGCTCACGATGAAACGCACCACCTACCACCCTGGCGAGACAA
>CAZDBH010000598.1:0-4308 GCA_964503485.1 uncultured Bradymonadales bacterium
TCGCTAAAAGCCAATGGCGGAGCCTGGAGCGCTATGCGCGACAGGCTCCTAGCACTCTTCCCCTTCCAGACTCGTTGCACCCTCACAGTCACCTCCGCCGTGGCCACAGTCCATCTCGGGAATGGGGACACCACCTGTTGGGCCCATCGCCTCTGCCTCTTTTAGGTGGTTTGAGGTGACCGCCTGTGAGCACGGCAATACCATTGTCTCGATTGAAAACCGATGAAATGCGAGGCGAAGTAATGCTGCGATTCTCAACTCTTGCTCTCTTTCTATTGCTCCTGTCTGGCTGCTTGTCGTCTGAGGACGGCGGACAGTCCGATCGACGTGACAACGGCGCTGACCCTGATGGTGCGGCCGCCGACTTGGTTCCGGATGCGCGGGATGCGGTCGCGGCTCCTGACGACCGCGCGAATGAGCCCGACGCTGTCGACATGCCCGTCGAAGATGTGACCGACGTGGCGGACGAACCTCCCGTCTCAGACAGCACGGCCGAAGCTGGCCCGGATTCGGGTGGGGCCGATGTCGCCGACAGCGATGTTGCTGGCGACGAGTCCGACAGTTGTCGCGGTGGCCTGGCTGCCAGCGGCACTGTCTCGACGACGATTTCGGACCTGGACTACTCCGCTGGGGAGGTGGACGCCCATTTTCAGCACAAACTCGACGTGGACCCTCAGGAAGATCGCTGTATCGCTGCCTTGACGGCGACACTCAGCGTGTTTGATGGCAAATGCCCCCTTACCTTTCACTTCGGGACCTTCGACGACAATGTCGGGGGCCTGCTCGAAGTCGAATTCGAAGCGGACAGTTTTTGCGCGGGATTCGAGGACCAAGACGAAGGTCTGTACCGCAGCCGTTCAGATCGATTCGCCCCGGTGTGGTTCGACGGTCCCAACGAGGTCTCGGGCCGGATGGTTGAATATGAGTGTTTGGTCGACGTCGATATCCAGTTCGACTCGACACCGATTCCACTCTACCGCGAGGGCGATACGGAGCCGCTGCTCCTCAGTTTGGCTGGCCTGACCCTGCGAGGTGACATCGAGAGTGCCGGTAACACGACCCTGGCGTGCCCAGAAGTAGGCGTGTGCTCGACCGATATGCGCGACCCAGGGAATGGTCTGTGTGCGCCGACCAATTCAGGTTGTATCGAGGGGTTTCATGAAGGCGGGGACGGAGGCTGCCTTCCCGAAGGAGAGTGTGCACCCGAACATCACGATGGCGGAGCCGGGGTCTGTGTAGCTACCGGAACCTGCTCGCCGGGGTACCGAGACGGTGGCGACAGCACCTGCGTGGAAGTCGGAGGCTGCAGCGAGGGTTACCACGATGGTGGCGAGGGCGTATGTGTGGCCGTCGGAACCTGTTCAGGTGGGTACCACGATGGTGGTGAAGGCGACTGTGTACTGGTGGCGAGCTGCTCAGAGGGCTATCACGACGGAGGAAAGGGGGATTGTGTTGGAGACGGCACCTGCAGCGACGGCTATCACGATGGCGGCCCCGGTCGGTGTGTCGAGGTCGGCTCCTGCTCGTCTGGGTACTACGATCCGGGCTCTGGTGAATGCCTACCCAACGGCGAGTGCGAGGCCGGATTCGAGTGGATCGACGACTGTGGCGCCGCTTGTGATCCGGGGGTCTGCGTCCGCAGTGAGAACCTTGCGGGACCGAACGTCTTCACCGGTAGCTGGACCTCAGCGTCGCCAGCGGGCATCCACTTTCGGGCGATAGAAGACGTTCTTCTGGTCAGCTTCGAATTCCACAACCTCGGTCTCTCCGATACCGTGGTGCTGGAAGAACTGGGCGGGCGCGAGTTGTTGCGGAGAAACACCCCGTCGGGTGCTGAGAATCACACGATCGTCGCGAACATTTCACTGGCGGCTGACCAGTCCTATCGAATCTACGCGCTCGGCAACTCGCCGAGGAACATCAAGTACAAGCATGCGCCCGGCTTTCCGCAGCAGAATCAACATGTCTCAGTGTTCGAGGGGTATCATCCCAACCACGTGGACGCCAACTCTAGAGGGGGTATCTCGTACCGATGGTTTGGGTTTCGCTATTTGAAGACTCGTGCAACACCAGACTAGAGGGTTCGAGGTGGGGGCCAAGGCGCCCCCGCGAAGGGGCGTTTAAGAAGGCCGGCAGGGCCCGAGGCAGAGCTGAAGCTGGCGCCCGAGGCGCCCGAGCAGGGCAAGCGCCCTGGCCCCCCCGGCGAAGGGTCGTTAACGAAGTCCGTCAGGCACACTGGTCACAGGGTTCCAGGGCTGGGTGTTGGCCTCGCCGCCCCAGCATTCCACGGTCCATTCGGTGGTGATACCGCAACCGTATCCCATACTGATGTCGAACTTGTAGAAGGCGCCTTCTGGTGTGTTCTGGAGCCCGTTCCCGTTGTTTCCGATACATGTCAGATAGCCTGGGAAGTCTCGCACGCAGAGGTTCAAATCGTTGATGGCGATATCTCGAACTGTGCCTCCGAAGTCCCACTCGAATCCGTGGTCCAGCCCATCGGTGTAGAAGCCGTCGCCATTGCACGTAATCGTTTGGGCGTCACTGTGAAGGCCGCACACTTGAAACACCCCGGTATCCACCCGACTCCAGTCCGGGTCGCCATCGAGCTCGCCGATACATAGCCACTCGGAGCGCCGGTCGATGTCTTTGTAGTTTGCGCAAGTCGTGTGATAGCCGGCTTGTACTTGATAGAAACCGTCGTCTGGAAAGGACTCCGTTGCCAGACTGTCGCCGCCGTAGCAGATCACCTCTCCCGAGACTGTTGTCCCACAGACGGGACCGAGCGAAGGGATATCGAGGTGCAGAAGCTGGTCGGAAGCCAGTTGGGCATCGGTGGGAATGCCCACACCGTCTCCCCAGCAGATTTCATTGCCGGGCCCTTCGGTAACGCAGAAGGCGGCCCAGTCCCCTCCCACAAGATTGTAGTACTGGCCGGGTACGCTCGGAGCGTCTGAAATACTGCCGTTGCGGTCCATTCCCCAGCACGCGATCGAAGTCAGCAGCGTGTCCAGATCCAGTACGGTCGCGCATGCCGTGTACAGAGACACCTCCACGCTGGTAACTAAGATGTTGGGCTCTTCAGGCTCGAGATTCTCGAGGTCTAACGGATTCGACATGTCCACGAGACTGGTCGTTGGGTTGTATGAGATGGCTTGAAAGGCGTAGTCCTCGTCATCGCCAATCGGCAGAGTCCAGCTGGCTGTCCCATAGGAGGCCGGGGCGAAGTAGTAAGAGCGAAGTGCTCCTGTAATACCGAACGACCAGGCGATATCGAGACAGCGCCCTCCTGCCCAGCAGATTCCGACGCCGGGGTCGCGGGCGACGAACAGGTACGCCCAGGGCCCGGGAACATCTGAAACCGACACAGTAATCGATTCACCCGGCAGGTGCTCCACCACCGATAGTGTCATCTGAGAGTCCTCTTCGACCAGCGGCTGAGTGATCGTGGTGTCGACGAAGCCCTCCAGCTCCGGCGGCAGCATCAGTGAGTCCTCGGCGCACCCCGAAAAAACGAGGACGCTACAAACATAGAAAAGGAAGGGAAGAATGTGTCTCATACTCAGGCTCCTAGTTGGTTGTGGCCGCCGATTGCACGGCAGCGCATGGGTACCCACAACCTGCCATGGCGACCCACATACACTCACCTAAAACCACCCCAAAACCGCAAGGAGCCCAGCGTAAAAGCGTGGAATTTCAGAAAGTTAGAACAAGTCAGCGACCGAAGTACAGAGGGTGGTTCCATCGCTTGGAAGACGGATGACTCGAGATGCCTCGAGGCGGTAGCCGTCGCGGTCACCGACGAGATGGTCGCCCAATCCAGTCTTGCGAAGGTGAGTGGCGTTCGAGTAGACGCGCTTAGCGATGTGTTCGTCCGCGATTGATGAGCCGGGCCAAACGTTCTCGGCCAGCAGGTAGGCGGGGCGGGCGACATTGAGGTCGCCCTTAGTCAGGACCTCGAGCATCTTCACGAGAACGGTGCGCCGCCTGAGATCAACCACCTCGCCGGTGGGGGAGCGATACCAGGCTCCACTGATGTCGACCAAGAGATGGTCGCGTGTGTCGCTGCCCAGCGCAGCGATGAATAGCGAAGGGAGCTGGCCAACCGGAACTTCGTCGATGAGTCGGGCCAGAGCCTGGCGCGCAATTGGGGAGCGTGCGACCAACGGCCGTTCGGAACCCACGCGACGGATCGCCGGGCCGATGAGGGCGCATGCCTGCAGCGCCCGTGACCGATTGCCCCCCCATCCCTTCGCGTCCAGATCGAAGTTCTTGACGACGCCGTACTCTATCTGGCTGTCCATCTCGTTA
>CAZDBH010000599.1:0-4277 GCA_964503485.1 uncultured Bradymonadales bacterium
GTTGGTCTACGTCGTCGGCCTGGGAGCGAAACAGGCAATCGCCACCTCGCTCTTAGTCGTCGGTGCGACCAGTGTTTCGTGCGCTGCGCAACACGCGCGAGCAGGTCATGTGAAATGGCGCACCGGGCTCGTCTTCGGCTCGGTCGCGATGCTCGGCGCCTACCTCGGCGGCCTTGTCGCGGAGTTCATTCCGGGAGGCGTGCTACTGGGGCTCTTCGCGGCGATGATGATCTTCGCCGCAGTGGCAATGCTGCGACGCAAGAAGCGCGCTATCAGCCCCTCCGGCGGAAGGACCTTCTCGTTCTGGAAAATCGCGATCGAGGGCCTAATCGTCGGAGCTGCGACGGGCCTGGTCGGCGCTGGCGGGGGGTTCCTCGTGGTACCGGCCCTCGTGCTCTTCGGTGGTCTGGGCATGCGGGCAGCGATCGGAACCTCGTCCCTGGTCATTGCGATGAAATCGTTTGCCGGTTTTGCGGGCCACGCCGCTCATGTCAGTATCGATCTACAGCTGGCTAGTGTCGTTATCGGCGCCGCGATTGTTGGTTCCATCCTCGGCGCCAGGCTCGCCCATCGCACTGACCCCGCTAAGCTGCGACGCGGCTTCGCCCTGTTTGTGCTGCTGATGGCCGGCGTCATTCTCTATCAAGAAGCACCCCCCGCATTGCTGCACACGGTCTTCGTGCATGCGTGGCCACTCTGGATTGCGGCGCTTGCAGCCGGTCTCGTCCTCTTGCTCGGTCTCGCCGTCACGCGCCAGGGGTCGTCGCAACAGGGGGTGTGAAAATCCACACTCCTCCCACCTTTCCCCACCATGTACTCTGTGTTCATCCCCCATCACCGGCCTAGCCGGCAGCCTCACGCAGACATGGAGAGAGACCCATGAGCCCGAAAAACCGCCTCAACGTGATCATTCTGTTCAGCGCGACCCTTGTCTGGGCATGCGCGGACTATGAAGCTGGGGACGCCCCGGACTTGGATGCCCTGGCCACAGGTTTGGCAACCCAGCCACTGGTGACATCCTTCGATTTGACTGTGTCCATCGACGCCCAAACCGCTGATGAGGTGACTTTCCTGGTCGATAACATCCCCGCGACAGACGGGTACACTTACTTGTTGGCGGGGACAACGCTGGTTCCTCCTCCCGGCTACTGCATTGGGAGCAATGTCTGTATGGACATCAACTGGAACGCAAGCGACCCAGACCGACCGATTCCGGGTCTCAACTTTCAACTTCACGATGGATCGGGCCAGGCCCGTTTCACCTTCGCTCTCTCGCCCGGGGATGAATACTTCGTGCAGGGGCTGTCTGCGATGAGTTGGTCGAAATCAGAGTCATTGGCTTTCTCCGCTGCTGGTAGCGCTCCCGTCTTGAACGTGCTCGACATTGCCGTGGGCCAATCCACCGGCTGTGCGATTGTCGAGAACGACGACACCGGTGACCACAGCGTCGAGTGTTGGGGCGTCGACAACCAGGGGTCTCTCAATGACGCCCCCGCCGATGTCGGGCACTACTTTGGGCTCACCGGCAACGATGACGTGTTCTGCGTGGGTTATTATCCGAGTCTCTCGGGGCCATACAACGACCCCTACCGTTGCTGGGGCGCCATCTATCCGCCAACAGAGGCTATTCTGGATGCGGAACTCACTGCCCAGCAACTCCATTCCCTCAGCGTGACGTTGAACGGGGAAATCTGTGGTATCAGTGCAGCGACGACGCAGGTCCACTGCGTTGACCAGCCATACGCCGACGGCACAGCGAACAATCCTGGGGTTCAGCCGTACACGGGCAGCAACTACTTCCAAGTCGTGGCCGGAGCCGCCAACAGCTGTGCGAACACCAGCGCAGCCCCATATTCTTGGGAGTGCGCCGGAGGCGGCCTCCAAAGCACCACGATGGACCCGTCATGGTACAACGTCTCGCCCTCGTACCAACAGGTCTGCGGAATGCGGCTCGGGTCCTGGGACGTCACCTGTTCGGGCACCGGCTATCCCGGTTCTGGCGTGTCCACCGGATTCCAGCTGGCGCCGCTCAATGGCTACTTCATTCCCCACACACTCGAGACGACCAACTACAACGTCTGTGCGCTGGACTCGTCCGGTGTCGCGGTGTGTGACGGAAGAGCCGACTTGGGAATCAATACGCCGCCAACATCACCGCTCATCACCGCCGAGGTGGGAAGCAGCGGTGGGGTTGCCTGTGGGGTAACCACGGACGCCCGTGTTGAGTGCTGGGGTATCCTGGCCGACTACCAACTCGGAGCTGGAGCTCCCCCAAGCAGCCTCCAGTAGGCTGCCCGGTCCACCTGTACCGAAGGTGGACTTTGTCGTACTAATGGGTGATGCGTACACTTCATCTCATCGACGGCACTTTTGAGTTATTCCGGGCCTTCTATTCCAAACGCCCCAACCACATCGCCCCGGACGGCAGTCCGGCTAAAGGCGTTGTCGGGGTCGTATCCTCGCTGATCACCCTGCTGAACGACCCCACCGAAGCCGTGACTCATATCGCGGTAGCCTTCGATAACCCCGTCGAGTCCTTCAGGAACGACCTGTTTGCAGGCTACAAAACCGGCGCAGGTATGGACGAAGAACTCGCCGCCCAGTTCGACCCGGTGGAAGAGGCGGTGGCGGCACTCGGGGTGACGGTCTGGTCGATGGATCAGTGGGAGGCGGACGATGCCCTGGCAACCGGCGCGACACGCTACGCCGACGAAGTCGACCAGGTGAGAATCATGACCCCCGACAAGGACCTGGGTCAGTGCCTGATTGGCGACAGCGTGGTTCAGATCGACCGGATACGCTCGAAGTTCATCGACGTCAATGCGTTGCGCGAACGGCGTGGTATCGAACCCCAGTCGATTCCCGACTATCTCGCGTTGGTCGGTGACACCGCCGATGGTATCCCCGGCCTTCCGGGCATCGGAGACAAGAGCGCCGCGACCCTGCTTTCTCAGTATATTCACCTCGACCAAATACCCGATGACCACGCTGAATGGGGCAAGGCTCCCCGCGGAGCGGCTAGGATTGCTGAAACCCTCAGGGCTGGGCGGGAAAAGGCGTTGCTCTATCGAAAACTGGCGACCTTGGTGACCGACGTGCCCCTGACCGAGTCGCTCGAGGACCTCGCCTGGAACGGCGCGCCCAAGAAGCGCTTCGCAGCCTGGTGTGAGAAGCTGGGAGTGCCGAGGTTCTTAGACCGCGTCCGCAGCCAGCCTGCCTAGCAACCCGGGTTCCCTCTACCGGCCAACAGCCAGGACCGCCCGAGCTCCATGGATCACCCAGTCGTCACTCACCCGCACCGGATCTTCCAGCGTAACGTTCACTATTGTCGACAGTAGTTCAAACTGAGCAAGACAATGGGGAACGAACATGAGTCAGAACACATACGACAAACCGAGCAACGGTAACGGTGAATCAGCTTTCGACGAACGAGCGAATCGAGAGCAGGCCCTAGCAGCATTTCGAGCTATCGTAAGACGGGAGACCGCCAAGATGTGGGTGGCTGGGGTGGCGTTCTTCGTCGGTGGTATCGTTCTCGAGTTCGTGCTCGCCAAGGACCTAATTGGCTACGTCTTCGCGGCAGTGATGTCACTCATCGGACTGGCTGTCTGCGTCGGGGCTCATCGCTCGGGTCGTCGACAGCCGGTCCTGGTGTGCTTCGAGAGCAATCCAGAGTCGATCTCTTGTGTTCGCTATGGCGTCCTCAAGCAGACCTCCGGGTATGGTCGCAACCGCACGACCACTCACAACGCAGTACTCAGTCTCGAAACAAACGAGGGTGAGTTTCTAACCTTCAGCGCCAACCCGAAGCGATTGCAGGAACTCGTGAACGCTGCGCACGTTTTGGCACCGAGGGCTCGCTTTTTCTCGGGTTTTCAGGCCAAGAGCGGGGCCGCGCCAAGGTCATGAACCGAGCAACTCCGCGAAGATGACCACGCTTGGGACTGCTATCGAGCAAGCCACGCTCGGGTGGCCCTGGCTGCCGGTGACCTCGCCGAGGCCAAACGGGTACTCGAGCCGATAGTGGTTGAGGTGTTTCAGGACCCGGTGGGAAGCACCAAGCGGTTTCCTCGCTCCTCGGTCTTGCTTGTCGAACTGGCGATGGCCGCTGATGCGGATCTGACTGACCTTCACCAGGCTGTCGCTCTCCAAGGTCTGATCAGCGACTCAGGCTGGGCGTTGGTTAAATGGCTGGCGGTCGGACTTCCAGTGGCGACCGGTCTCTCTAGGAGCCTGTCGCGCATAGCGCTCCAGGCTCCGCCATTGGCTTTTAGCGA
>CAZDBH010000600.1:0-3947 GCA_964503485.1 uncultured Bradymonadales bacterium
GCTAAAAGCTAACGGCTGGAGTCCGGGGCGTTATACGCGACGGGCTCCTAGTCTTGCTCGCCCGCTCCCTGGACGCAGAAGCCGTTACCTTCTGGGTCGTTCATGACCGTCCAAACCGCTGTGTATTCGCCGATCGTATGGGTCCGAACCTCGACCACAGACCCGCCCAGCTCGAGTAGGCGCTCAACCAGTCCGTCTGGATCCGGATCGTCGATATCCAAGTGGATGGGAATCGATGTCGTCGCAGTCTTTTCTTTTTTCTCGAACCAAAGGCGCGGGCCGTGACCCTTCGGGTCTATCGCAGCGGCTGCGCCGTTCAGGTCCTCTCCAGCCTCGGCCAGCGACTCCAGAAGTCCTGGCGGCGCCTCTTCAACTTCGTAGTCCAGGGCAGCCGCCCAAAAGGCGCATAACGCCGCTGGATCCGCGCAAGCAAAGGTGATGTTTCCGATCTTGGCCACGTTTCCTCCCTTGTTGTGAGCCGACCATACCGACCCCTCACCTCTCCGGGCAAGCTGCTCTCGTTCCTGGCGACGTTGCTCGAAGCGTTGCGACTACAATTCCGGCGCAACGCACTTGGAACAGACATGAAAATCACCACTCTGACGCCACCCAGTTGGGGATTACAGCTGTTTCGACAACTGCAACGGTCGAATTGATCCCGATTCGTTCAACGCATGGCTGGCCACGATGGACTGCTTTCAGGCCGCCGACTGCGCCCCGAATCTGTTGGCCTGCCAGGCTGCATGCCCCGCCGAATGGGCAGCCTGCGAAGCCGTCTCTGAGTAGTGAGTTTGTGTATAAATGAGACTCGCCCCCCCTCGTCCGCCGAACGAGCAATCGAGTTGGCGGACGAGGAGATGACCGAATGTGGGGAGAGCAGGCGGACAGGAAGAGTGGACGGGCCGAATGCCCGCGAGGGACTACTCCGGGCACTCCGCGCCAATCGCGACCGTGGCGTCACCCATCCAGGTGTGGAGCAACTCCGACTGACTCAGGTCCTCGACTGACCACAGTTCCCTCAGCTCGGTTTCTGGATTCCGGTAGACTACGAGTGGCGTTCCATCATGATCCAGGAAGATCTGCTCCGCCAATCGATCATCCAACATGTGAAAGACATTGGGTACGTCCTGACCCTCGGACCAGACGGCTATCTCGGTGCCCGGAACGGATAGAACCACGTAAAATGTCTCGTTGAGCTCGTCGTAGGCGACGTCGATCATATCGGGCCAGCTGAAAGCGTACAGTGGGTGACCACCTGAGGGGTCGATTGTATAGACGCCCATCATGCCGTCGCCGTCAGTAACCAAGAATGCCTGCCGCACCGCTATCGTTCTCGAAACCCTCGGCAGCCACTCGCGATCTGGCCGATCGAAACCGTTGCGCCAGAGTTGGCTCACAAACTGGGACGTCGCTGGATGTTCGGTATGCTGCCAGATGCCAGCGTCCCGTACGATAACCATGAGACCGTCGGTCGCTTCCGAGAGCAGCGTGCCCGGCATTAGGTTTGGATTGACTGGATAGAGCGTTGTCGAGCCATCGATGTTGACTGCGGTGACCGCTGAATGCTCGGAGTCGAGCGCGACAAGGCGGCTGCGGTTGGTGCTGAACGCAAGGTTGTCGATTGGGACACCGAGATCAATGAGCGGCGTCGGCTGGCTGCGGCTATCCCTGCTCCAATAGACCCGGGTGGCGTTGCGATACGCCCAGTAAAAACCCCACAACTCGGGGTCCATCCGGGCGGTTGAGAACGGTAGCAGGTTAGATGATTCTGGTGGGTCGGACCCAACCGAGTCGTCTGGATCGGCCTCTCCGGTCGCGGTAGCAGGTACACACAGCGCGTCGCGGCACTCCAGGTTTTCTCCGACGCTGAAGCAATCGGTGTTGAAGGCGCAGGTCGGAACACACATCGTTCCGTAAGCATCCGCTTCGGCGCAACTCATCCAGCTGGAGGAGGTGCACATCGTTGGCACATCACCCTCACAGGTTGCGTTGCTGTCGCAGGGCAAGACACAGTTGCCGCAGACGCAGCTCTCTGCCGAGCCACATTCGGCTGACGTATCGCAGGGCTGAAGCCAATGGCTGGAGCTGTCGACGCCCTGTTCTTGGCCGTCGATGCACCCAGACAACGAAATCGCTAACAGTGTCGCTACGGGAACTAGGAAGCGCATCCACCCTCCTCAGCCTGTTCGGCTATCGAATGTAGGCCCTGACCGAAGTAGAAAGTCAGGCGCGACTCGGCCTGTTCGTCACGTTCCGATCGGCCCTCCGCCGCTCTCGCACAGAGCGCGTCGAGCTTGGTCCGAGTTGTCCCGAGCAGCGACAGGATGTCTTCTCTGAAGGGATGTTCAGGCCAGAGATCAAGCGAATAGGTGCTTCCCCCAACTGGTGCGCCCTCTGGCACCGGCGTGCGACTTAGTTTCAGCGATATGGCGTCGACCATAGCGGTGTAGTGATCGAGGACCGAAGCGGCCCAGGTAGTCGGCGACTCGGCGGCAATCAAACAGTGTCGAGCGGCGTATCGAGGCACGCCTTCATCACTGCCCACAATCTTTCCGCTCTCCACGAGGCGACTCAATCCGTCGCTAACCTCGGGCACGGTCAGTTCGAGCTGGGCCGCTAGATCGGCGGCGCTTAGTGGGCCACTTCGATAGACAGCGAAGCGCAGCAGTTCATCGTGGGCACCTTCGTCGTCCGTGAGCATTCTCGCCAGGTCTGCTCGTGGCGCCAGTTTGTAGGTAGCGGTGCGCCGCGCCCCAATCCGCGTCACGAGGCCACTCTTTTCCAGGTCTCTCAATACGCTGCTGAGCACAGAACCTGAGTCGACACTGAAGCGATTCATTAGCTGGGCTCGTGGCGTCTCACCGTGCTCCCGAAGGTAGGAGAGGATTCCCTCCCACAGCGTGCGGTTGGGTGCAGAGCCATCGGCGAGGCGTCCGAGCTTCTTTTGAAGACCGCGCGGGGTTAAACCGAGCATGTCGGCCACGACTTTTCTCGGTACCTTCCTGGCCTCTAGCTCCTCGATCAAGCTTTGGAAGAAGACCTGCCCGCTGTCGGCTAGTGATGGGCGCAGTCCGCCATTCGTAGCGAGTTCGGCCACCAGTGAGGCTGTCTTTCGCAGGATGTTGTCGATCAGGACATTGACGTTCATGTCTCAATCACCGTTTCCTTATGTAGTCAGGTGTGCGTAGGCACGTTATCGAGATAAAGCACGTTCTGTGCCGGCCAGTCTGATCGCACCCGGTAGGACTGATCTGACCGGTGTGCGCGCGACTTTTCAGGTGTGAATTTTCGGCGAGAGCGCCCGTCTCACTACCGGCCGATGCGGCGGATCGGATCCGAGGGGGAGGAAATCCACAAGATGAAGGGCCTATTTCAGCGAGCTTTCGTGGGTGCACTGATCCTTTTCGCGACTGCAACACCAGCATTAGCAGACGGGTCTAGGGTGTACGCGTGTTTCGAGCGAGCTAACAGCGATGGCCTGTCCTTGGCCAGCGCACTCGAACGATGCAATCCGCGTCCAAGCGAGGGTGCAGCCGCATCGACTGAGTGCGCCACTCGGGCGACCACCAGCCGCTACGCCAACGGTCTGGGACTCACGACGAGAGCTGCCGCGACGTTTTGCTCAGAGGCTCGCAATCCCGCCGGTGCGCTTGAGTGTGCGGCACGAGCTGACAACAGCCATTACGCCGACGGTCTCGGACTCACAACGAGCGCCGCAATGGCCTTTTGTCAGCCGCTACGGAACCCAGTAGTAGTTCTGGAATGCGCTCGGCAGGCCTACCAGAGCAGTTACGCAGGTGGTATGGGGCTCACGGTTGAAGACGGCATCGAGTTCTGTGCGGAAGCGCGCAACCCAGCTGAGGCCCTCGAATGCGCGATCCGAGCCTGCCGAAGTCCCTATGGTGACGGCCTCGGACTGTCGCCTGACGATGCGATCGAACTCTGTC
>CAZDBH010000600.1:3999-4241 GCA_964503485.1 uncultured Bradymonadales bacterium
GGTGAGGTTGCGTTCTAAGGGTGCCAGCCTTTCAGTCAACCAACCGCGACGATGGAGTGCATCGTGACGACGGTGAGGGATGGATTTAGCCAGGAGGACGCGGTCCGGGTTTGCACCAGCAGTTCAACGAGAACTCGCCGCCACCGTCGCTCCCCCTAGCCCCTTCACCTCGTCCCTTTCCCTTTCTCCTTTCCCATAAGCCGTTACAAATTAAGCATGAGAATGACTCATACCAAATACAC
>CAZDBH010000601.1:0-4208 GCA_964503485.1 uncultured Bradymonadales bacterium
GCTCATCGTGCTGTTGTGGCGTAACTGGACCGATGAGCACGCTGAACACTACGCGGGCATTTGCAAAGACGGTTTGCGAGCCCAGCTGACAGGCAGAAGCTGTCAATCACTCGCAGCAGGCCTCCTTGATATTGCTGCCCAGGGCCTGGATCGTTTGGCCGGATCCGACGAAACGGAGCGCATCTATCTTGAACCGGTGATGGATTGGGTTCGGCGTGGGGAGAGCCCAGCGGACGTTCTTCGCCGAGTCTGGAAGCAGAGCGCGGGCGACCCGCAGGCAATCATCGACGCCACTCGAATCTGAAGGGCAGAACCTACTTCGAGCGTGTTGCCTTATGTAGGGTGACATACTCGTCTGCTGTGTACTCTGCAATGACACCCCCAACTAGATCCAGTGGAAGGTCGTCGATCTTCTTGAACCGCACGCACGACTTGCCCACATCACAACGCTTGCCGGTGGCTCGATAGGCCTCAACGAACGCGTCCTTCTTGTCGGGAGTCGAGTAGAGGCCGGTGAGATACACGGCCATGTTGTTCTTCTGGCTCGCCAAGGCCGCGTACATGAGGGGCTTCTTGTTGTAGGTGTCGGGGTAGGTCGCCAGCGGTACCTGGTACGTGATCATGCCCCAGTTCATCACTTCCTCGAAGCCGGGCTTTAGTCTACCGAGAATGATTTTGCGAACCTCTACGAGGGCGTTCCTCCGATCCTCAGGAAGCGACGCCAGATAGCCTTCGACCGTTGTTTCTTCACTCTTCATTTGAGGGTCCTTCAGTAGTCGTTTCGTCGCCTGCGGCCTCACCATCTACGGACGGATTGACTAATGCCTCGACAGCCTCGAGATTCGACATCGGTTCGACCCGTACGAGACCGTAACCGTGTCGATCGAGCAAGAACACGTATTCCGATCCGACCTCGACGCTCAGTTCGAATCCCGAGCCGGGAATGATCGGCGATTCCATCCCCACGTTCCCGTCGTCGTCTATCCAGATTCCAGTCGGTTCACTGTAGTTCGTATGCAGGACAGTCTCTGCCCGAAAGGTGTCGGCTTCCACCTGCGATGGGTTGAGGAGACGTACGATTCGAAGCGTGAGGGTCATCTCGGTGCTGGTTTGGTCGCTGCTGTCGACGTCCTTGGTGAGCACTTCACAGATGACGACTGCCAGTGATGATTCCGACAGGATTTCTTCCAACTCGACGCTGTGAATCTGAGAGGCCTGTACTGGTGTGATGAGGAGGGTGAGGCCCACCATGACTGCGCCAATTCGACTCATTTGGCCTCCGCCTGGAAAATTCTGAGAGAGGTATCTTATACAGTATCTGGTCGCTTCAGCACCATCACATGGTCTTTGGGTTCGACCAAACGAAGAATCAGGCCCGAGGGGCCATCGATGGTTGCCTCGTAAACGCCCCTTCGCCCGCTGGGTTGCATCATGACAGCCATGACCACCGTGTCGCCCCGAACCTCGGTGACTTCGTAGGTGAAGTCTTGGTTCTTTCGACTGTAGTTTCTGATGTGCAATTCCGTTTCGTCGATCTCGACGAGCAACGAAGCCATGACGCCCGCTCTACCTATTCTCACGGCGATGTGGGCCTCTGGAACGACCTCTTCCCACCGTTCCAGGTCGACGACCCAGCGGCCATGCAGTTTTTCTTGGAGGTCTTTTGTCGTCATTGCCACAACGCTCGTTCGGGTTCTATTTGGGTGTTCCTTTCCACATACCGGTCGGAGTCTCTCTACGCAAGCGTCGCGGCGCTGGTTGTTCGCGGCTCACGAGCTCGGTGGTCAGGAGGCACCGGAGTTGAAAATCCGGTCTGCGTTTCCCCATACGAGCCGACGGACATCGCCTTGAGAAAAGCCAGCGTCTGCCAAAGTCAACGCGAGCTTGGGTAGAGCCAGGACATCGGTTGGTCCCGGTCGCAGGCCACTGTTGACGACAACGCGATTCACAGCGGCTTCCCCATACCGGTTCAACATCTCGACGGCCTCGCAGCCTTCCAAGTGCATTGGACCCACGGTGAGGCCCGCCCAGCAGCCAGAGTCGAGCACGGGTCGCAGACAAGTGAAGTCCACGTGATTAATGAGCACTTTGTGGGCCGGTATGCCCACCTCTGTTACCAGCTTGAGAATTGTCCGAACCTTGCGGGCGCGTTCTCGACTTGTGGTGGTCACCAAAACGGGTAGGTCAGCCTCCTTCGCGATGACCATCTGCCGTTTCAGCAGGCCTCTCTGGCTCTCGCAGTCTTCGTTGAGGGCCAGCTCTCCGACCCCCACTACGACTGGATCGCTCAACAGCTGGGGCAGTTCCCGCCACACCTCGTAGTGGGCTCGACGAGGTACGGCGTCCGGGTGAACACCCAGCGCGATCACCGGCTCGAGGCCCACGTTCTGCAGGCGGTGGAACTCAGCTGTCATCAGGCCGCTAAAGTACGTCAGTAGTTCCTCGCCGGTCTCGAACGAGACCGGAGCGTGAGCGGCCAGAAGAACTTGTTTCACGTTGAAGTAGGCTAGGTTCTCGAGGACAACATCCTCGATACAATCGGTGCGGATGTGGGAGTCGAAGTACTGAATCATCGACTAGTCGTCGATCTCGCGAAACTTCGGGTGGGTGAAATTGCCGCTTCTGCCCCCGCTCTTGTGCATCAGGAGCGTCTCCCCCAGCACCATCGCCCGATCGACCGACTTGCACATATCGTAAATCGTCAGTGCTGCCACAGAGCAGGCCGTCAATGCCTCCATCTCGACTCCGGTCTTCCCCGTAGTCCGTACGATGGCCGTGATCTCGACCACGGAGACCTCCTCGCCGTTGACCGGCACCAGCGTCACCTCGGCGTGGGTCAGAGCAATTGGATGGCACATCGGAATCAGCTCTGAGGTTCGTTTAGCGGCCATGATCCCGCCGATTCGGGCGGTGGCAAAGACGTCTCCCTTGTGCAAGTCGTTCGCCTCAATCGCCTCCAGCGTGGTTGTCTGCATGATCACCGATGACACCGCGATTGCTTCGCGCTCTGTCACCGACTTGCCTCCGACATCCACCATATGGACGTCACCGGCCTCATTAATGTGCGTGAACTTGTCTGACATTCCTCACCTGGTGTTTACACTCCGTCGAACGGGTGGCAATCCGCAAAATTGCTGCTACAACAACCTCTCCAAATTGCTCTCCGACCGCAAGTAGGTCGGGGTCAGTATTGAATGAGCATGGACGCAAGGGCGCGAAATGACGAAGAAAGAACGATATGAAGTTGTCATCATGGGTAATGGGCCGGCCGGCCTCACCGCAGCGATCTACGCTGCACGGGCAGAGCTGAGTCCACTCGTTATCTCTGGTCCCCAACCGGGTGGCCAACTGACCATCACCACGGACGTCGAGAACTACCCCGGTTTTCCCGAAGGGATCATGGGTCCGGACCTGATGGAGCGCACCAACCAACAAGCGGAGCGTTTCGGTACCGAGATCGTCGAAGGTGAGATCACAGCGGTCGATTTCAGCGAGCGGCCCTTCAAGGTCACAATCGACGGAGATCACTCGATCTTGGCCGATACGTTCATCATTGCGTCGGGAGCGAGCGCTCGCCTACTCGGGTTGCCGTCCGAGGAGCACCTGATGGGTTACGGGGTCTCAGCCTGTGCGACCTGCGATGGATTCTTCTTCCGAGGAAAAGAAATCGTTGTCGTAGGAGCCGGCGATTCGGCGATGGAAGAGGCCAATTTCCTCACGCGATTCGCTAGCAAAGTCACGATTGTTCACCGACGGGAGGTGTTCCGTTCGTCGAAGTACATGACCGAAAAAGCGCGAAACAACCCTAAAATCGAGTGGATTCTCAACGCCAAGGTCAACGAGGTACTCGGATCGCGCGATGACGGTGTAACCGGTCTCAGACTGGAGGACACCGTCAGCGGCGAGGAACGCGAGTTCGAAACGCAAGGCCTGTTTCTCGCGATTGGGCATATCCCCAATACCCGTATCTTCGAGGGCCAACTCGACACAGACGAACAGGGGTACCTGATCGTCAACCTGGGCGGTACTGAGACCAACGTCCCAGGCGTCTTCGCGGCCGGAGACGTGGCCGATACCAAATATCGGCAAGCGGTAACCGCGGCCGGCACAGGCTGTATGGCCGCCCTGGACGCCGAGAAATTCCTCGAAATGAATCACTAGGAGCCTGTCGCGCATAGCGCTCCAGGCTCCGCCATTGGCTTTTAGCG
>CAZDBH010000602.1:0-4208 GCA_964503485.1 uncultured Bradymonadales bacterium
GGGTATTGCTAACAACGACGGGCGCGCCCTGGCAAGGTGGCCAGGGGAACTCTCTGCAGTTGATTCTCAGCAAAACGATGTGGATTTCGCAGTCGATCTGACGCCCACACCGGGAGCCACAAACGACCCTGAGGACTGCCTGTAGGCTCGGATTCTAGTCCGAAATGGCGTTGTTGAGTGCTTCGCTCACCGCCCTGAGGTCATCCATACTCGATATGTCGTGGGGCAAGTCCTCAACCGGGCACACGTTGTCCCCTCCCACTCGCCTCACCAGAATGTCTATCTGCGACGCCTGACGCCGACCTGACCCGACCAGCGGAGCCGCCGCTCGCTGCACGGTTTCGGATGTCAGCACGGGATTCCCCAGCTCAGCGAGCCTTTCCTCGAGACCATCCGGTTCTGCCGACCCGAAGATGTGGTGGGAGCGGTTGATCACAAACAACTCCGCCGCTTGATCGAGCTCCCGGAGTTGATCGTCTAAGAAGAGTGCTTCGTCGATTCGCCGTTCCGCGGCACCTGTGACGACGATGTAGCGTGTGGATGGGCGTCGCAGAATCGCAGAAACCTCCTCTCCGCGCCGCTTCAGCTGCCCACCGATGACGCCGAGGGCCGAGAAGAAGTCTGTGATGTCATCGACCAGGTTGGGTCCGGCAAGGTACTTCAGCAGTCTCATCACGACGGCGCCGGGTCGAATCAGGCCCCGCAGTCCTTTTCGCCCGGTTTGTGGAGTAAACCACCGCATGACTCGCTCGTCGAAGATCCAAGCGGCTCGGTTGGGGACCTTGAAGAAGTCCAGGGCATTGGTAAGCGGTGGCGTGTCCAGGACGATCAGGTCGTAGTCCCCTGAGGTATACGCGTCGTAGAGGCCTTCGAGGGCCATATACTCCGTCGTGCCGTGCATGGAACCTGCGAAAATGTTGTACAGAGCGCTGTTCTTAATGTCGTCGGCTGTCTGTTCGTCAGGCGAGAGTCGCTCGACGAGGTCGTCGAAGGTCTGTTGGGTGTCGAGCATCATCGCCCACATCTCACCCGGGCGATCCGGTCTGTCGATCAGGGACGGATAACAACCGAGCTCCTCTAGCCCAAGGCAGGTTGCAAGGCGCCTAGCCGGATCGATGGTCATCACGAGGCATTTCTTGCCCAATTCCGCTGCGTGGAGTGCAATCGCGGCAGAAGTGGTTGTCTTGCCAACACCGCCAGGCCCACAGGAGATAATGAGCCGGCCATCGTCGATCAGTATGTCGAGGCCCCGATTTGTCATTCTTTCACCCCAACCAAGGCCTGTTGAACGGACTTGATGAGTTCGCGCTCAGTGTGGTGCTCGGGCAGCCAGGGCACTTCCAGATGCTCGACGGGGATGGACGTTCTGAGGAGCGCGCTGAACTCACGATCCCGTTCTTCCCAGGTCGCGGTGAGTTTGGCGGCCTTCAATAGCGGATGACCGTTGCTCGGAACGTCGAGTGACCGCAGTGAGTCCGCCGCCTCGTTTGAGACACCAGTCGACCGCATTCGATTCATGATCACCGTGGTGATGGCAACTTGCAGGCGCTCGCTTGCGAGCTCCCAGAGTTCGATCGTCTCGCGAACCGGCATTTCCTCGGGCAGTGCGACAAGCACGAGTTCGACTTTCTCGGGATCTGCTAGTAAGTCGGCTAGTTCGTTCAGGTGTTGGGCTAGAGCGCCAACTTTTATCACCTTGGCCATGGCTCTGGGAACGTCCAGAAAACTCACGGCATGGCCCGACGACGGCAGGTCGACGATAACCAGATCGAAGTGACCGTAGCGGTGGGAGTCGTGATTGAGGAAGTGCCCAATCCGCTCCAGCACAACCGTCTCGAGTACGCCCGGAGCCGCATCGAAGAATCGGCGCGCCACTCGGTTGTTTACAAGGGCCTTCGCAACGCGCTTAATCTTCACGAAGCGGGTCAGGAACGAGACCAGGCTTTGGGTGGGATCGAGCAGCGCCGCCCAGATCTTGTGTTGCAGACGGTTCGGTTCGAACCCGACCGATGGCGACTCGAAGACGTGTTTGAATGCGGAGTCGGCGGTGACTTCGCAGAGCAGTGTTCGTTTTCCGAGTTCAGCGGCTCGCAGCGCCAGAGCGCCGGCTATCGTTGTCTTTCCAACCCCGCCCTTGCCCGAGACGAAGAGGAGTCGCCGATCCAGAACATTGTCGAGGGTCGTGGATCGTTGTGGGTCTAGCATGATTGTCTGGGTTCTCGGCCCGACGACTAGAGGATGATGTCGATCCGAGCGTCCGGCTCGGTCTGTTGCCGCCTCAAGCGGATCTCAACTCCAGGCAGATCAGCTGAAGAGACGTCACGAGAGACTGAGTCGTATCCCGTCTTTCGCAATCGTATTCTGATCGAACTGCCATCGGCAGGCACGGGTACATCGCATGGTGTGCGGCACAACTCGTCTCCATCGAGATAGAGTCGGACTCGGGATGGACTACTGGTCACCTCGAGAGTAGCGGTGCCCGCTGGCTCTTCGTCCTGCTCTTGAACGTCGGCAGCGGCGACATCCTGCTGAGGGGTCTCCTCTGTATCCGTCTGCTCGGCAACCTCGACTGCGCCCGTATCGGCGGTCGCTACGTCGGCCTCGACGACTTCTTCCTGCGGGGTGGCCGCGTCTTGGTTCGCCTCATCTCCACCGGCGGTGTCGGGCGGCGGAGTCACCGTGTCGTTGGTCGCTACGGCTTGATCGGGGGCGCCGGTTGCGTCGTTGTTCGAGGGCCCGGTGTCCTCTCGAGTGCCCGCATCGGGTCTGTTGTTTGCGGAATCGAATGACGGCCCGGTGTCGGGTTGAGTACGGGTATCAACCTGTTGACCCGAATCCGAAGAGGAGCCCGCATCGCTGTTATCAGTTCCGTCCGAGCTGACCAACAAGAAGGCCAGTCCGCCCAAAGCAACCAGAAAGAAGAGGGCGGCGAACGTAATATAGATGCCCAATCCCGACTTCTTCTTGGGAGGCGCCGAATGGGGATGAACTTGGTGGCCGCCGTGGGCGTGACGCTGCTGAGCGACGCTCGCCTGAAGCTGCTGGATCATCGCCTGATCGACTTGCTTCGTCTTAGCTGCGTCGACAGAGGGGACGTTAATCTTCGATGCCCCATCCAAAGCGCGACTGAATACGTCCGCAGCCTGGAATCGTTTGGCCGGATCTTTTTCGAGGGCCCGATTCACGATCCCCAAGAAAGTTGGTGTCACCCCGGGTAGATTCGGCGGAAGCATGAAGTTCCCGGGCCGCATTTGGGCCTGGACTTGCTCCATCGGATCATTTGCGGTGACTGCCGGTTGCCCGGTCAGCATCTCGTACATCACGAGACCGAGCGCATACAAATCCACAGCGGGAGTCGGGTTCACACCGCGTAGCTGTTCGGGCGCCATGTAGCGGGGTGTCCCGACGATGCGTCCCGTCAGAGCAAGGGTGCTCTGGGTGTCCCCAGACTTGAGTATTTTCGCGATACCGAAATCGAGGATCTTCACGTGGTCGGTCTGCCCAGCGTATTCACCGACCATGATATTGGCTGGTTTCAGGTCGCGATGGACGATGCCGCGTTGATGCGCTTCGTGCAGGCTCGATAGAGACTGCTTGATGATGTGTACAACTCGATTCGGTTGCAGCTGGCCTTCTCGGGCTACAGTCTGTCGGAGCGTCTCGCCTCTGGCGAACTCCATGACCGTGTAGAGCAGGCCGTGATTGGTCTGGCCGAATTCGTAGAGTGTGATCGTGTTCGGACTTTCGAGGCTACTAATAAGTACCGCCTCGCGCCTGAACCGCTCGACCGCTTGTGGGTCGACCGTGTCAGCTTCGGGGAGGAGTACTTTGAGGGCCACGACCCGGTCGATGGCGATTTGACGGGCACGGTAGACAACTCCAAATCCACCTTGACCAATCGTGTCGATGATCTCGTACCGATCGTCAACTATCTCGCCGGCTCGGAATCCCTGGAATTGTT
This sequence comes from uncultured Bradymonadales bacterium, assembly GCA_964503485.1. Classification (GTDB taxonomy): domain Bacteria; phylum Myxococcota_A; class Bradymonadia; order JAFGEP01; family JAFGEP01; genus CAZDBH01. The sequence goes on from CAZDBH010000602.1 coordinate 3,962, forward strand.
GCCCCATACCTTGGCTGCCGCCCTAGTTGCCGCGAGTCAGTTCGCGGATTCGCCCCGCTAGCTGCGCCATACTTCACAGCCAGATCCAGGATCAAAGCGCATAGTACAATGGACATCCTCCTCAAACAACAATCTCGCGGACGCAGGTAAATCGCACAGTTGGGCGCCGAAATAGCGTGCCCCTCGCCTTCCGTTTCCTGTGGTGGCAATCCGCCCGCTCAACCCAAAATCGGAGGATGTCGCCACC
>CAZDBH010000603.1:0-4196 GCA_964503485.1 uncultured Bradymonadales bacterium
AAGTGTTACCCATGTACTTAGACTAAAGTGTTACCCATGTAGTTGACTCCACACCTCCTTAGACCGGGTTGTAAATTTACCGGCCTCCCTCGGAGCATAGCGAGTGGCAAACGAGGTGCTCCCCCGGGTGGCCAAACGGCCAGCCGATCGGCAACTCCACAAGCCAGTGGGGAGCCTGGCCCACACCCGATTTTAGCCGCAGCCATGGCCACCAACCTCAAGCAAAACGGGGCCTGCTCTCGATTTCGGTCCAAAGTGTCGACGCGGCCGAAAGTGGCCCGATGATTGCTATGCGACGAACCAGAGAGATGTTCGGCCCGTAACGAATAAGGAATTTTGACGATGACACGAACGATGCTCCCGATTCTGATGATTGGCTTGTTGGCTGCCTGCGCAGTCGACGACGTTGTTTCCGAGAACAAGACTGAAGCGAATCCGGACGATGCAAACCTGACGATCACCGACCTCGGTGCTGCCGATGCGGCTGGCCCCAATATGGGCGATCTGCAGTGGGAGGAGAGGGTAGAAGGCGCGCTCGGTGCTGATAATCCCTACGAGTATTGGACGATCGAAATCTTTGACGGCAGCAATGCCTACATCGATCTGGCCACGCGCAGCGGCGATCCGAATCTCGAAGACCCACAGGACACCTACTTGATGGTCTACCGCCGCACAAACCGCGGCTGGCGACGTATCGCGACGAACGACGACTGTTCTTCGGACACGTACAACTCCTGCCTCGAGCTCGAGAATCTGCGCGGCGGTGAGTACGCGATTTTGGCCACCACCTACGGATACGCTCGCAGGTGGCGCGCTGACCGGGCTGACTACCACCTCTTCATCACCTGCCGAGACGGCGAAGGCCAATGTGCCGAAGCCCAACTCTGCGGAAGCCGAGGCCTTGGGCCGTGCGCCGAGGGGCAATATTGCGACTGGAGTGACGACAGCTGCGGCGCCGTCGACCGACCTGGCGTCTGTACCGTTCGTCCACAAGCCTGTACCCGTGACTACCGACCGGTCTGCGGCTGCGACGGCAACACGTATGGAAACGCCTGCACAGCCGCTGCTGCTGGAGTCGATCAGGTCCACGACGGTGAGTGCGAACGCGCTGGCCAGGGCGTTGGCGAGACCTGCGGTGGAATCGCAGCGCTTCAGTGTGAGGATGGATTAGTCTGCGACTACAGCGGCAATCAAGAGTGCGTCACCGACATCGCCGGTCAGTGTGCTGTCCCCGAAAACCGCGCCTGCACGATGCACTACGACCCGGTCTGCGGATGTGACGGACGAACCTACGGTAACGACTGTGTCCGAATCACGAACTACGCTGCCCTGGCTCACGAAGGCGCCTGCGAGTAATCGCCTCCCCACTCTCCTAAGTCATAAACCGCTTCACGGTCCGAATCAGCCCGCCAACGACCGGCACAGACTCGATCAGGGGCGTCGCGTCCCAGTAGTCATAATGGTCGAGCACCTTGCCCTGGTCGTCGAAGGTAATGCGAGAGGCGGCCGGAACGATCCACTTCCGGGTTTTGATCCCACGTCGATCGACAGTGAATGTCATTTCCCAGGTCAGCAGGCCGATTTGGCCATCGAGGGCGTTGTGTTTGATCGAGAAACTGATGTCTGGAACTTGATCGAACATCTCGGCAAATACCTCGGGCACCTTGTCCATACCCTGAACGTCGGTAAACGGGTCGCGAAACCGCATCGAATCGGCGCCTAAATCGCGGATTTGGTCGACGGTCTGGGGTGAGATCGTGTTCCAGTAGTCGATGTAGCGGTCGAATGCGGCCGTCAGTTGTTTTTTCGAGGCCATTGGTGGCAACTCCAGGTTGAGCTCAGAAGGTGACACCCTATCTTGCAAAAGACAGTCGAGGTGGCAACCGACTCGATCGCCGAACCTGCTCTGCAACCCTGACCGGTTGGATCCGAGGGGGGGGCGAAATTTTTCTCGCCTCCCCAGGCCCTCACCCTTCCGCTACCGTTGATGCGTGGCGTGGATAACAAACAGTCTCTTGCAACGGAACCATTGGGTCTTTGCTCTCGGTCTGGCCCGTCGGGTCGGAGGCGCTGCATGAGTCACGACGGGCATTGGGCGCGGCGTCTCCGGCTGCTTCGTGTTCTTCTGCAGCGCGGTGAGATCAGCACAGTCCAGGCAGCCCGCCTACTTGGGGTCGATCGGCGCCGGGCTCGGTCCGATCTCAAGGCCTTGGAGATGAACGGCGTTCCTGTCACGCCGATCGGCGAGAATCGGGAAAGACGCTGGGTTGTAGCGGAAGGTTGGCGCCATCTTGGTTTTCACATTGGGCAGTCAGAGCGTTTGGCCATGTTGTTCGGCCGAGAGCTGGTGGACACGTTTCTAACGAATACAGCGTTCGGCGACGCCTTCGCCAACCTCGAGCACCACATCCAGGCTCTGGACCCAGCCGGTCTGTGCGGCGACGAGCTGAGGCGTCGCTTCTGCTCGGTTTGCGAAGCAGAGGCGACCGATCGCTACGGTGAGCACCGCACGACAATCGACATCCTCATCGCCGCAATACTGGGTAGCTATCGCGTCAGTTTCGACTACTCATTGGGCGAAGACGAAACCGTCCAGAGCTACACGGGAATCGCGCCACTGACCCTGGCCGTCTACAAAGGCGCTCTCTATATGCTCTTTGAGCGACGTGGCGAGGGCCAGGCGCTGGCGGTCGAGCGTGTGGCCCGAATCGAATCCCATCCCAGGCTTCTGTTCGACTACCCGACACCCGGGGAATACGACCCAAGAGCTTTAGTCGAGCGGCTGGAGCAGAGCGTCGAGCAACCAGCAGTTCACTCCCCACTCTTCACCCGAAGCGCCGAGTGATAGCGCAAGTAGTTCGCCCACAGTGTCTGCCTGGCCTCCAATTCGCCGAGACCGTCAGGTAGCTCCTCGAGGGCCGTCCTCAACGCCCCAACCGCCTCGCCGCTCACGTCAAGGTGCCAGGGCAGGTGGACACCGAAACAACGCTCGGAATCACAGTCGAGCTGGGAAATGTCGGCACTCACCGAGATCCGGCGGGTTTCGCCCGTTCTGGCCAGAGTAGGAATGGTCCGAAATGACAACGTCAGACGGTCTTTTCGGCAGAGAACCCTTACAACTTCGACCAACCAGAGCCCGTCGTCTCGGAAGACCGCTGTTCGTCCGACCCACCTGGCCATGTGGCTCAGGTCCTTTGTGTTTCCGCTGGATGTGGTGTGGCTCACTTCGCTCCTCAGCTGAGAAGCTGGCACACAAGGCGGCACGGGCGCGGTACTGTCTCTATGTTCAGCGCTTTCGGCTCTAGGCTTCCGGGATGTCGTCTAATGTTTGAAAACGACCATCCGCTCGAGGGTCATATCCTCCATCGCGTAGCGGAGGCCGCCGGCGCCAAGGCCTGACTGCCGGTGTCCGCCGAATGGCATCCAGTCGACGCGGAACGCTGTATGGTCGTTGACCATCACCGCCATGCCCTTCAAGCGCCGAGAGATTTCGAGGGCTGAATCGAGTTTGTTGGTCCACAACGCGGCCTGAAAGAAGACGTCAGGGGCATTGGCTCGAGCGATGGCCTCGTCGATATCCGAGTAGCGATAGACTGCCAGAGCGGGTCCGAATACTTCCTCACAAGACAGCTTCGCGTTGTCTGGCGGCTCGAGGATGACGGTCGGTGAATAGCAGGACGGCGACAGACGATCGCCACCGCACAGCATCTGACCACCGGCCTGAACCGCCTCTTCGACCCAGCTCTGAACACGATCGGCTTCCCTGGTCTGGATAAGCGGACCAACTTCCGTCGCCATGTCGAGTTGGTTTCCGACCACAAGACCCTTTGCACCGGCCACGAAAGACTCGATGAATCGATCGGCGACCGCGTCGTGAACGTAGAGTCGCTGGGCTTTCACGCAGACCTGTCCCGCGTGATAGAAGCCAGCTTTGAGCAGAGCTGGGACCGCTTTGTCGAGGTCCGCCGTCTCGTCGATGATGGCCGGCGCCAACCCGCCGTGCTCCAATGCGCAGGCGGCACCGGGGGGAAGCGAGGCACGCAGCATCCAACCGACGCGCGCTGAGCCAATAAAGGTCAAGAAGGCCGTTCTGGGATCGGCCACCAGGGCGCTAGCCACCTTGTTTTCACACAGCAGCATCTGGCACCACGGCTTGGGAAGGCCTGCCTCGTAGAGAATCTCGACGATAGCCTTAC
>CAZDBH010000604.1:0-4179 GCA_964503485.1 uncultured Bradymonadales bacterium
CTAAAAGCCAATGGCGGAGCCTGGAGCGCTATGCGCGACAGGCTCCTAGAGCGACTTGCGCATATTTCGGTGCGGGATTCCCACCTCGGTGTAGGGTTCACCAAAGCAGGTGTAGCCCAGCCTCTCATAGAACCCGATCGCGTTGTCTCGGGCATGAAGTACGATTTCCCGAAACCCCAGCCCCTCGACCTCGGCTTCGAGCCGTTGAACTAACTTTCTGCCCCAACCTTGACCCTGCAGTTGGTCGTCCACTGCCATCTGAAGCAGTCGACCACCCGTGTTTTGGTCGCCGGAAAGGTCGGGACAGAAAAGCACGCAACCATGGACGCCCTGCTCGTCGCAGAGTACGACGTGAATGCAGCGCTCCTCGTGCTCGAACCACTCGCTGCCCCTGGGCATCGCGAGCGGCTTTCGCAGAACTCGGTACCGCAGGTCTAGCTCACCCTCATGAAGGGCGGTATTGGCGTTGATCACGCTTAACTGCATCCACCGTCTCCTGTTCGATAGTTTACTCGGGGAAGTCGGGCGTTTTGCCTGTCAGCGCGAATCGGAGGAAGTCACGGCGCTCGCCTTCGGTGAGGCCGGTGAAGCGAATACCGATACCCGCCTCGTCGGTTCGCGCCACTTTTCCCGGGATCACGAGTTGCTCGCCGGTCATAGGATGGCCAACCGTCACTTCGACATGGTCGCCGAGGGGTGGCTTCCGCTCGGATTCCACATAAATCCCGCCGACCGATAGGTTCTTTGAAAACAGGTTGAAGAGCGACTTCATGTCATTGAGTTGGACTTCCATCCTGACTGGGTGACGGACGTGTCTGCGACGAGGTGGCTCCAGGGCGGTCGATTCTCGACCGGGGACGCCAATTTTGACCGACTTCGCAGCGCCACCCTCTCGGTTTTCGGCCGCCTCGATGCCGTGCTCCTCCTCGTACTCCTGAGCCTTTGTAGAGATGTACTCGACCCAACGCGCCTTCTGGCGGCCATCGATGACGAATATCTCCAAGCCCATACCGCTCGGTTTTAGGTAGCCCTCCGGATCGCCCTCTTCTGGTTTGAGGTTCCGTTCGCCATGTCGGACATGGGCCACGAATCGGATGCCTTCATCGTCTCCTGGCAGGTAGATTATGACTTTCACGATGTGGTCGGGCTCGAGGATGTTCTCGGCCTCGACATAACAACCCTGCAGACTCACGTCGCGAGTTGTGTAGAACTGCGAACCGGAGCGAGTCATCGCTTCGAGCGTCAGGTTGACCGGGATACGTAGGCTACGCCGTCGTTCTGCTGCTTTTTCTTGCTCCGACACCCAGGAAGCCCCTACTGGTTTTGTAAGAGTGAATCTTAGCGGACGACACCCGCTTTAGGCAATTAGGGACCGCGAGGGGCAAGTGTTTTTCCCATTGCACGAACATCGACCGAGCCAGTCGGGTCAATCTACCGCAGGGCGAATCTGTATGGCATTGACCGTTCCCCTCTCTCCTATGACTCGAAATGTCTGCCCAGCTGCGCGGACGGTCAAGCTCGAACTGGCCCCGCCATCGAGGTTTAGGGCGGTCACTGCGTCGGTGGCGGACACGAGATAGTCAGCAAAGGCATACAAAGGCAGACCCCGTCGACCGGTCCACCGGAGCCAGATGCCATCTGGAACGGAGCGGGCGGCCGCATCGGCTGCGACGAGACCCAACCAGAGCGACTCTGTACCGACTACCACAGCGGACCGCGTCGCCTTACGCTCGTCCCGAGAGCCAACCACTGAGGCGCCCTCATTCACTAGTCGGTCGATTGACTGAAGCGCCTGGGTCGCGCCTACAATTGGAGCTGTTCGATGTACGATCTGTGGCCCGTTGCTTGTCTCGAGGAAGATGCCGCTCCCACCCCCCGAGCGAAGTGCTGAGGACTCATTACCGTCGCTCACAACCAACCCCATAGGGGCTAGTGCCCGGTCGTAGAATCCGCCGTTGATTGTGGCCCAAGGGCCGTCGTCCTCGGGGTGGAACGTTGAAAACTCGGCGAGTTCGTCTGCATGAGCCACCCGCGAATTGCCCGGCAAATCCACCCGCACACGCCAGGCTGTGGCTGGTTGGTCATCGAAGCTCAACGGCTGGCGTTCGAGGATGAGGCCCGAATCCTCTAGAAGTACCTCTGGGTTGCCCACCCACAGTCGCTGGTTGATTAATCGTGGGAGTGGTTGGCCAGGTTCCTGCTCCGGCTGACTCTCAACGGACCCGTTTTCCGAAGGCTGGGACTCCACCGTTGGCTGACTCTCGGGTGGACTCGTCGAAGGCTCAGTGTCAACTGTCGAGTTCGCGGCCGAGGGCCTCGGATCCTCTGACTTGCAGGACACGACAATGGAAATCACGACCGCCAAAGCAGTGACCCCAGTTGGTTTTAGCTGACTGATTCGAATCTCGTTGCTCCGACTACGATATTGACGATTCGCCCCTTCGAGCCGTACACCATATGCGGTACTGCGGCAGTAGGCGAGTCGTGACGTTGGGTTAAGCCGTCAACCCGTAGAGATCATTCCAGCCGTCTTAGCCGACCCAATATAACCCGGAGCAGACATGTCTGAAATCGTGACGGAACTCGAGCTCGACGCACCGCATACTGAAGTCTGGGCTTACTTTTCGAACTCGGCCAACTGGCCCAGAATCAACGGCCTGATGAAGCACTCGACACCCGGTGTGCCGTTTGTGGTTGGAGATACACCCAAACTCGTCGTAAACGCGAAGGGTGCACCACCACTCAAGATCAAACCCAAGATTCTCGTAGCGGAGGAAGGGCACCTCATGTGGAAGGGAAAGGTGCCCGGTTTCTGGGGCAAACACTACTTCAAGGCTGAATCGATCGACGATGGGACACGGACGCGCTGGATCCACGGCGAACGATTCGGCGGGTTGTTGTCGAGAGTGATTTTACCTCTAATCGGGACTAAGCTCGAGCGCGCATACCGCGAATTCAATGCCGATTTGGCGCGCGCGATCAACGCGAAATCGACCTCCTAGCCCGACGGCGCTCTTTCCAGTACTTTAAATCCGCGTTGGCCGACTATAATTTGACCTCGCTCCAATGATTGCCGATACCCATTTTGGTAAGAGTTTCCACTAAGGTGCGGCATTCGAAACCGCATCTCGAGAGCGGTCGACTGGCGGCTCTTTTATTCACCCGTTCGATGGGGGGTCTGTGACCAAAGTCTGGTTGATTGTGAGTATCCTGTGTCTGGCTACCGGGATCGGTGTGCGAGGCCTTGTGATGCCGGGACCCGGTCCCGAGGGCGATGTCGTGCCCACTCCAGCAGCAGCTGCAGTCCACGATGGCGCCCGCACGTTCGAGCCGGTCGAGATGGGCGCCGACCATGGGCCTGCCTTGGGTCTCTTTCAGTACGACGGCAGCAGCCTAGTCAACTACAACCGCTGGTCAGCAGAAGCCGGCCAAACCGCCGCAGAACCTTCCAGCGCCGACACGCAATAGTGCCCTCCGCCACTAGACCCTGCTTGATGATTCGCAAGACCGCACCATCTCTACCGCGTTGGCTCGAAGAGCTCGTGCCCTTCGAACGCTACGCTGTCGAGGTCGACCATTCGCTCGACATGCACGTAATGGAGACGGGCGAGGGCCTGCCGGTTGTGTTACTCCACGGCAATCCAACCTGGGGCGTTCTCTATAGGAAGGTCGTCGAGCAACTAGACGGCGCTGGACTCCGCTTGATCATGCCCGACCTGATCGGTTTGGGGTTCTCCAGCAGACCACCGAAAGATTCGGACCATACTCTAGAGAACCATGGCCTCTGGCTGGGAAGACTCCTTGAAAGGCTGGACCTGACCAAGTGCGTCGTGGTCGTTCAGGACTGGGGCGGAGCGGTCGGGGTCAAGGCGCTCACCAACAACCCGAACATCGAGGTGGGACTGGTTGTACTGAACACCGTACTCGGTCCTCCCAAGCCGGGATTTCGCCCAACTCTCTTTCATCGCCTTTCTCAGACGCCCGGCGTCGCCCCGCTCTTGTTTCGCGGGCTGCGTTTTCCTCAGAGCTTCATGAACATTGCCCAGGGGAACAAGCGCAGCATTCGAGGCACAGCCGCAAGGGCATATCGGTATCCACTGCGCCGCTGGAGAGACAACGCTGCGCCCCTAGGAGCCTGTCGCGCATAGCGCTCCAGGCTCCGCCATTGGCTTTTAGCGA
>CAZDBH010000605.1:0-4159 GCA_964503485.1 uncultured Bradymonadales bacterium
CCCTTCCACGGAGTCAATCCAGGAAAGACGTTCGAAAATCGAGAGGACTAAGAGAAGGTCTACTGGGTCGCCGGTGCGGTGTCGTCAGCTGGAGCAGCAGGGTCGTCAGCCGGAACAGCGGTGTCGTCAGCCGGAACGGCCGTGTCATCGGCTGGAACGGCAGTGTCGTCAGCGGGAACAGCGGTGTCGTCGGCGGGAAGCAGACCACCGTCGTCTACCGGGACCGTCCCATCCGCGGGAGGGATCGTTCCGTCAATGTGGGGAACTGTTCCGTCCTCAGGGGCCGTCCCGTCTTCGGGAGCAGTGTCGTCAGCCGGTACTTCAACCCAATCTGGCAGTTCCGAGCCCGAGATGTCCGTGCTCGTGAACGCGACGTACTCGAGGATCTGGACGATTTCGGTCTCGCTCAATCCCAGGGGTGGCATCGGAACGTTGTTCCACTCCTCCATCAGCTGTTGGCCGATGGGGTCGGTCATACCCATGACGATTGGGTTGTCGATCCAAGCAACCAGCCAGTCACGCTCCCGCCGCTGGGTGACGTCGAGCAGGTCTGGACCTACGCCTGGACCGGCACCAACCGTGTGGCACGCTACGCATCGAGCGGTGAAGAGCGCCTCGCCCAACTCCCTCGAGGTGGGTGGAACCCGTTCTTCGTCACTGAGTGGCGGTGCGCTGGATTCTGTGACAGGACCGCCTTCCACGGGTACATTTCGCGTACATCCTGCGATGGTAGCGACAACAAACAACCCGATGACTGCGAACGTGCACTTTCTCATCCTACCTCCGAAACCATGATCCGAGAGACGGCTGTTACCACACGACCTCTCGCCACCCGCCGTTTACGCTGGACGCAATAACCTAGGTGGGCGATGAGATCAACCTGCTTGTTGCGGAATTTTCAGCGGTTACGGGTCGGTTACATCCATTTGGGTGCTCCTCGACGAATTGGGAAGATTCCACAAAGCTGGTAACTCTAGGTTCACACGACGTTGATTCCGGGCCATGCTCGGCCAATCCTGGTAGAAGAGGACTATGGAGCGCAGCCACCCACAGCGAGACACGAGGATACTGCTGAGTGTTTGCGTCGCCTTGACCGTGGCTCTTCTCTGGTATCTTCACCGCCTCACATTCGTGGGCCAGACGCTCAGTTATGACACGTTGATCTACGCCCGCAGTCTGTGGGGATTGGGCCATGGTGATCCGAATAATCCGGTCCTTGGCGTTCACGCTCTCGCCCTGCACGGGAACTTCACCTCGATTCCATTGGCACCACTCACACAGGTGGTCGAACCAGCAGTGATCCTTATCGTCGTTCAAGCGCTCGCGTTTGGGGCAACCCTCGCGATGGTGGCGATGAGCCTCAAACACCGCGATCTATCGCTCGGCTACAAGCTCTGGATGCTTGCTGTCGTGGTGATCGGTACACCGATGCTTCTGAACCCGTTCCTTTTTGACGCACGGCCCGACGTTGTTGCGATTCCGTTCGCTCTAGCAGGGCTGCTCAGAGTGCAACGACGCGGCGGGTTTGACCTGTGGGCAATCGTTTGGCTGACACTGGCCGCACTCACCCGCGAAGAATTCGCCATCGTAATGGCTGCCGCGCTGGTGTTTCCACCGCCTGGCCTGGCCAACAACTGGACCCGCGTTCGCCGCTGGGCAGTCGCTGCCTGTGCCGGCGTGTACTTTCTCTTCTACTGGTTCGGTGTGCGCTCTTGGCTCGGCCATTCGGACGTGTACGGAGACTCGAACGCGATGTTCCAGCTCTCGGAAATGGGCTCCACCGAGTTCATATCCAACAAGATCATCCTACTTGTGGTGTTTTTGTGCTCGGCGGGCGCCCTCGCAGTGGTGGGGTGGCGTTGGCTCGGGGCCGCGCTACCAGGGCTGGCCTTCCTTCTCGCGATAACTTGGATCCACGAGGAGGTCCTGACGTTCCACTACAGCGCTTTTGTTGCCCCGGCGCTGATTGTGGCCGCGAGCGACGGCCTGCGACGCGTGAATGGTCCCAAGATTCGACTCTATGCACTGGCGAGCGGCGCGATTGCGATCATATCGTTCTTGGTCGCTGGCGCTGCTCCGGGCGGTGGCCAGTACCGCGCCGAGTTCCCAGACATCGAAGTGACTTCGTGGCTGCCTCCGCGAATCGAGTCTCGTAACCCAGCAATCGCTAGCGCAAGAGAGCTACTCGCCACAGTCGACAAGGACGAGGGCATTGCTGTGCCCTACATGATCGCGGCCGACCTGGCGGACCGGAGTGTGATCTGGACCATCGATCGCTTTCGGAACTATCTCCGGACCGAAGACAGCTTGCCCCAAGGGGTCGGGACCGTCGCCTTGCTCGAAGCCGACTGGGACGCACTGGGTCGCTACCTGGTGACCCGTTATGGATTCAAACTGATCGACTGGCGACCGGGCACGATCGCTCTGCTCAGGACCGGCACGGATACAGCCGTTAGCGCTAGTCTGTTCAGCGCGCCTGCCTGTGAGGCCGCGATCGCCTATTGGCCGACAGCCGGCTTGGCGCTGTGCCAGGCCGAGCAGCGCGAGGACGGCAGTTGGCGAGTCCTCGTGGGGCGAGCCCCATCGCCGGATTTACTGGCTCCTACAGCATGGCTGGCGCTAATCGGAGCGGACAGCGAGCCCACAACCCTTCTGCCGTTTCGCGGCCTGGTGATGCTGGAAGACCTCCCTCCAGCCGCAACTGTCTGGCTCGAGAGCGCAAATCGGCATGCGGAAGACAGTCCCGTAATCGTCCTGTTGAATGGTGAGGGCCAGGAGGTTTTGGGCGTGATTCCGGGAGCGGAGGATACGCCGCTCGCCGAGATCCCCCTGAGGCGTTGAGTACCGGTTAGGTCCTATTCGCAACCATCTCCGCCACAAGCCGTAGCGCACTCGCAGTTGTAATCATCACAATCAATGTAATGATCGCTGTCGTTGGAGCACTCATCCGTGCAGGCGGCTTCCGTGTTTTCGGGTCCTGCGACGCACTCCGTCGTGCAACCCGGACCGCCACAAGCTACGGCGCAGTTGCAGTTGTAGTCATCGCAATCGATCCAATCGTCGCCATCGTTCGAGCAACCGTCGCTGCAGACAGCGTCGGTGTTCTCGAGTCCCTCGACGCAGGTATCTTCGTCGCAACCTTCACCGTCGCAAGCGGTTGCACATTCGCAGTCATAATCGTCGCAGTCGACATAGGGATCACCGTCGTTGTCGGCGTCATCGGTGCAGAGTGCTTCAGTGTTCTCGACACAGACAGTGACGGACGCATTGCGGCTACAGTCCCAATCATCACAGTCTACGTAGCTGTCGCCATCGTTGTCCTCGTCGTCGGAGCAAAGCTCGTCAGTATTCTCTGAAGTGCCGGCACAGGCCTCCGTACCACTGCAATCGAAATCGTCACAGTCTACGTACGCGTCGCCGTCATTCGAGCACTCGTCAGTACAGGCCGCCTCGCTGTCCTCGTCGCCGAGCACGCACTCGTCGCCGCAACCATCGCCGCCACAGGCGACTGCACAGTCGCAGCCGTAGTCGTCGCAATCGATGTAGCGGTCTCCGTCGTTGGAGCACTCATCCGTGCAGGCCTCTTCGCCCGTTTCAGGACCTTCCGCGCATTCGGCCGGGGCGCACCCCTCGCCGCCGCAGGCAGTGGCGCACTCACAGCCGAAGTCATCGCAGTCGATGTAACGATCCCCGTCGTTTGAGCACCCATCCGTGCAAGCCGCTTCGGTGTTCTCGGGACCCTCGTCACAGACGACGGGTTCGCAGCCCTCGCCGCCGCAGGCAACGGTGCAGTCGCAGTCATAGTCGTCACAGTCAGTCCAGAAGTCGCCATCATTTGAACAACCGTCTGCGCAGGCGGCCTCGGTGTTTTCGTCGCTGGCGGTGCAGTCGCCACCGTCACCGCCACACACTTCGGTGGTCTCACATTGTCGGTCGTCGCAATCGATGTAGACGTCGCCATCGTTTGAACACCCGTCCGAACACGCCTCTTCGGTGTTTTCGTCGCCCTCTACGCAGGCGGTATCATCACCGCAGACAGCCGTATCGTTGCAGTCACGGTCGTCACAGTCGATGTAGGGGTCGCCGTCGTTGGAGCACCCGTCGTCACAGGCCGCTTCGGTCTCCTCGGGGCCGCTATCACAGTCGGGGGTGTCGGCGC
>CAZDBH010000606.1:0-4139 GCA_964503485.1 uncultured Bradymonadales bacterium
CGCTAAAAGCCAATGGCGGAGCCTGGAGCGCTATGCGCGACAGGCTCCTAGAGGAAAGTTCTCCCAGCTCAGCTCGGCCAGAATGAACTTGGTCATCGGCCAGGCCTTCTCGGCGACAATGACCCCCACCGTCGCCCCCAACTCAGCCGATTGTTCCGCCAACCACCCCGATAGCAAGACAGCAAATCCTGTCGTCAGGAGCGGGATGAGCAAGACCGGAACACGTGCCACACGATCAGGCATCCGGGTCGAGACAACCGCGCACAGCAGGCCGAGCAGAAGCGCTGGTAGAAAAAGCAGGACGGCGAGCGCAGCCCAATCCCTGGCCGGTCTATCGGTCTCTGAAAGAAACGCCAACGCTGCCAAGAAAAGAACATCGCTCAAGACGGTGGCGTGCAGCCATGCTCTGAGGAGACCGAGCCGTTTTCGGGCCACTGGCGCAGGCGGGGGCGTCGACATGTTTGGACCGGCTTGGACCACGTTGGTTCGGGTTCCTTGTTTCAAGACTGCGGGGAACACTAGCATCAGCCATTCGGGCCGTGCAATGCCGCGCCGTTCCGCCCCTAGGTGCTCAACTGGGACTGGAGAGCCTTCAGCACCCGCTCGGCTTCCTCTACCAAATACGGGGCGTTCTCCAATGTCCAGGATTCGTCGCACCAGTCGCACGCGTTGTACAAGTCACCGATGAACGAGGGGTGGCCTTGTCGGAATAAAGCCACAGCCGTAGACTCGGCGACTCGACGTTTGAGGCAGGAGGGCTGCACTTGGGAGGGGACCCGAAGCAGAATGCGAGTGACCCCCGGCGTGGATTGAAAATCCTGGCGGTGGCTCTGTTGATCCTAGCCTGCGCCTTGCCCAATGTGTGGTGGCTACCCGAGCATGATCCAGCACCGAAACACGTCGCCGAGCGGCTTGGCGACTTTGTAGGAAACGATCGGGCGTTCTTCTTGGTTCGCGTTTTCGAGGTGGACTCGACCGGCGCGTGGATCAACGCGAAGGGAGAGAGTGAGGGTATCATCTTCGTGCGGGGGCGGTTCGACGGGGTGGACGTGGGTGATATGATCACCGTCTTCACCCATGTCGAAAGCGAGGACAACGTCCAACTCCTACAGTTCCGGATTCACCACAACCGATCGGGAAAGCACCTAGTCTCACTGTTTGCGCTCATCCCCGTCGCGCTCATCTGGCGACGAGAGTTCCGGTGGGACCGGAAGCGGCGGATGTTCGTCAGCAGGACACAAAGCCCGGCTCGAGCTGACAAGGGACCGGAGGGCAGCGCGAATGCCTGACGTCTTCAGTCATGTCCTGTCGGCTCATCTACTTCGTGAGACGGCGGCCAAACGCATCATGGCAGCGGGTATCTTTGTTGGGGTCGTGTTCCCCGATCTGCTCTACACGCCACCTATGAACGCCCTCATGTACATAGGCCGAATCGTTCCGGTACCTGAGCCCGTCTTCCGACTGTTGGCACCATCTCATTCGATGCTCTTCCTGGCCTTGTGGGCGGCACTCATCGCCCTCTTGGTAGAAGCGACCCAGCGGCGTGCCGTGTTCGTTTCCGTCTACACAGGCATGCTGCTTCACCTCTTTTTGGATTTGTTCCAGCGCAAGCCAGACACGGGCTACTTGACACTCTATCCGTTCAGCCCCCGTCCCTACTGTTTTCACGTGGTCTGGGGTGACTATTGGATCTGGTGGCTGGTGGGGTTCATCGCAACGTTGGCTCTGCTCAGCGTTTGGCGAGGGGCGCGCGGAGGGTCGTGGCGCTCGGCCTGGTGGCCGAGACGGTAAAATCGTGAGCGTTCGGCCTCGCTTCTGTTCCTTTCTGTCTTTCGGCACTTCCTAGCAGCCTCCCGTTTAGCTCCGCACCAGCCGGCCGGGAATTGAATAATTCCGGAAGCACTCCGTACCAATGTCTAGATGACTTGCGAATCTTAGGAGCTAAAAATGAGAACCAATACTATCTATATAGCAGTAGCACTTTCACTTGCCGTCTTCTGGACCATCACGGGTTGCGAACTCGAACCTGAACGCTGTTCGCCGAGTGTCGACCCCGAATGCGTTGAGGATGATGCGGACACCTCAGAGGACACCGGATCAGTCGACACTGATACCACTGTCGAAGGGCAGGCCTACCACTACGTCTTCATCGCGGATCGAGAAGACCCGGATACCTCGAGTCCGACCCACACCGCAGGCGTCGACATTTTTGGCGTTCAGCTGAACAAGGGTGGCTCGCTGATCAACGCGTCAGAAGTACATACCTGCAACTTCGGCTCGGGCGACAACGCCCATGCTACCAATTGCGCATCTGCTTTGGGCACTCCAGTTGGAACCTGCTCCACCAGCGGCACAGCTGACTACGTGGCACTGGGCGGCGCTGGTGGTGAGCTGGTAGTGAGCTTCGGCGCTCTCGAAGAGATCGAAACCGGAGACCAGATTACGGTTCACGAATGTGGCCGTGAGCAAAACCGCGGTGCCACCGACGAAGAGTACGACGCCTTCATCGGCGTGTCAGTCGATCCCAACGCCAGCACTTGGGTCGAGTGTTTGCGCGGCGCCTCGGGTGAGGCCACCTGCACTGTCGGCAACCTCCCGTTCGTAGCAAGAAACTAGGCACGTTTTTCGCGGCTTGTGGCGCCTCGAGCCCACAAGCCGAACCTTCCAACCAGCCTCACTTTCGCGCTTTGTCTTTCAAATCACCAAGCTCTTCTTTGGCGGTTCGCCAACATGCGGGAGAGTGCTGAGCTACCTTTCGTACTCGAACCCCAATTTGACCGCAGGCGATCGGTTTTGCTATCCTTTTTAATGGTATGTCGAGTGCTCCTTTTGGAGACACCGACAAAGGCAAACCAATCGCGAGGTTGGGACGCAAAACCACGGGTCTCACAGAGACAGCCGGGTTGCCGAAGAGTCGAAGAAAAGGAGCCGCCATGAAGCGCCTTGCCTTTTTTCTCATAACCTCCCTGATATTTACCGGCTGCGGACTGATCGGCGATTTGCTCGAGTACGAGGGCGATCAGGAAGAACGAGCCGAAGACTACGACCCCAACGACGATTGGGATGATTTTGATCCCAATGATCACTACGGCGGGGCGGACAACCCGGGCGCGTCCGATCCTGGCGGCGAGGAAAGCACAAATGACCCCTCTCAGTTCATGGGTGGCGATCGTCGGATAGAAATCCCTACCGCTGCGCTCCCGACCATCGTTTTGATCGAAAGCGGAGCTGAGTCTGGGACACAGGACGCTCCAACAACCGACGAGACTAGCGACCCGACCTCCGACACGGCCGGCGACGGCGGATCAACGGCTGGAGACGATGTGGATTCGGAGCATGGTGGCGCCACAAGTGGGCCCACCGACAGCACGTGCCCAGCTGGGTGGCGCTATGCGACCAATGACGACGATCTCGCGTTCTGTCTCTACGAGAACATTGAGGCTCCTGCTGGCGCTGAAGCGTATTGTGATTGGCTGCAGGATGGCTACATCGGCTACTACTGGCCCGAAGAGGACAAGAGCGGCGACCTTCACGACTGCCCGCCGCATTCCAACTACGCTACCAGCGAAATCGGACTCGACTTCTGTTTGTTCGAGGAAATCGCCCTACCCGACTCACATGACGTCGAACCCTACTGTGATTGGCTTCAAGACGGCTACATTGGTTACCAGTGGCCTTTGGCTGAGCGCGAAGGTTCGGGTTCGAGTTCGGAGGGCGAGTACAGCTGTCCGGACGGGATGATGCAGGGCAGCTACGATGACGGGCGAAACGTCTGCTTGTTCTTCGGCATCGACACACCGACCGACGACGCTGAAGCCTACTGCGACGTCTCGGCCGGCGTACTCGGCTTTTCGTTCCAAGCCAGCGCCGAGCTGGTCCGCTCCGACTCGTGCCCCGACCAGTTTTCGCTCTACGGCGCGGGCGGAACCGAACTGTACTGCCTGTACGAGGGTTTCGAACTACCGCGCACCGATGTCAGCCCGCTCTGTGACTGGTTGAACGAGGGGATTCTCGGATTCAGCTGGAACCGATAGGCTATCACTCCCAACTAGCTAGAGCTCATCCGAAAACCCCCTGTTTTTCGTCGGATTTCCGTTCTCCGGCCTCCGACTTCCGACCCTAATTCTCAGATTTCGGAT
>CAZDBH010000607.1:0-4129 GCA_964503485.1 uncultured Bradymonadales bacterium
GGAGGTTTCTCATCAAGCACCTGGGCTTCATGTCGTTCAGGCATGGGTTCCTGCTGATACGCCGAACGCGTTCGACTCGCTCTTTAGAAAACTTGCGGCCCGTCGCAATCAGGTCTTCGCTGAGCTGCCCGAAGCGGGGCCGTGGGTCGCGCGAGCTGCGCGCTCGGGGCTGCCTGCTGTCGTACCGTCAACAGAAGTAGTGCAGCGTTCGCCGAAACGCTCCGCCTTCGACCGGGCGAGTCTTGCTCGGGAGCGTGCGCATCAACGCGGTGGTGCCTTCGAGTGGCTCGGTGTGGACTTGAACGAAGACGCCGATGATTGGGGCGAATCGAAGGTAGCGGTGATTCATGCGGACGGCTCCGCAGTCGGTCAGCGTATTGTCGCGCTTCTCTCGGGACTGTCTGGGGATGAAGCCGCTAGCCGGCTGCAGAAGTTCTCCGAGGCGTTGAGGGACTCAACTCGCGAAGCGACACGTGCGGCGGTGCACGCCATCTCCGAACCCGGTCAAGCCGTCCTGGCCCGGCCAATAGTCGTGGGAGGAGACGATGTGACCTTTCTGGTCGCCGGGAAGCTCGGGCTGAAGTTCACTCGAACCTGGCTGGCGTCATTTGAGGCTGAAACGGTTCAACGAGCGAGTGATTTAGGCGGTGCAGGAATGCACGCTGGGGCTGGACTCGTGTGGATGCATTCGCACTACCCATTTGCCTCGGGCCTGGCCCTCGCTGAGGGTGCGTGTTCCCGAGCAAAAAGAAGCGGCGTTGCCATAGGCCCCGACGGTCTACCCGGAGCGAGCGTTCTCGGCCTGAGCCGCGTCACCACATCACTAGCCGACGCAGGTGGGGACTCCTGGGCTTGGAGCCTGGCAGGCCTTATCGGTCTGGATTCGCTGACGTCGGCCTGCAAAGAGCTGCCGCGAGGTACCGTCAGAAGCTGGCTCTCGCTTCACGACCGCGGACAGCGGGAAGAAGCCCTCATCCATATCGAACGAGCTCGCGAAGTCGCAGATCGGCAGATTCTCGACAGATTCGACCGCGCTCTCGAGGCGTGCGGGGCTGACCCGAACACCTGGTGCGGCCCCGCGAACTCGGAGCTGGCGGCGACCACCCCCATTCGGGATGCGCTTGACCGAATGCATATGGCGGAAGGAGGACCCCAATGAGCAAGCTGACACGACATCTCACAGTTCGCCTTCACTCATTCTGGCACATCGGCTCTGGGCGGGGTGAGTACGCAGCTTCCGATGCCTCAGTTCTCCGAAACGCGGCAGGTCTACCGACACTGCCCGGACGCACGCTGAAGGGCCTCCTACGGTCGGGAATGGAGCAAGCCGCTGCATGCGGGGCGGTGAATCCAGACCACATAGTGGAGTGGTTCGGTAGCCCGATCGCCGCGACAGACAACGGTGATTCGGGGGACGCCACAGAACAGTCGCTCGAGGAAGGGCGATTCCGAACCAAGGCCGGCCAGCTTTGGTTCGGTTCGGCCGACCTGAGTCAAGAGTGGCAATCTTGGGCGCGCACTGGCTCAACGGCAGCCTCGATAGTTGCCGAGCTAACCCGCTATGTCGCCAGCACATCCATCGGACAGGACGGCATCGCAAAAGACCATACTTTGAGAGTCCGGGAAGTGGCAGTACCGATGACGTTGATCGCGACAATCACAGGGCCCGCTGACCGTCCGGAGTGGGTACAGGACCTCGAGGCAACGCTGCCTCTCGTCCGCAGCTTGGGGACGCGTCGTTCCAGGGGATACGGCAGAGTCGCAATGACACTGGAGGGGGGGCAATGATGCACGTAATCGATTTGGAACTCACCCTGCTCAGCGACGTTTCAGCGAGCGCCAGCAGCCGCACTTTAGGGGGCGGCGCTTGTCTTGATTATCTCCCGGGCCGGCTGTTGTGGGGTGTGGCCGCTTCGCGGCTGTATGGTGGCCGTTCGGCCGATCCGGAGGCAGCCTTTCGGATCATTCAGTGCGGCAGTGTTCGCTTTCTCGACGCGGTTCCACTTGCAGACGGCGGGGGTGGAGGAAGTAAAGCCGAAGAGCGCACCGCACCGACGCCCCGCAGCTGGCACACGTCCAAGTATGGTGATGGGTGCATCCACGATCTGTGTGACGGTGGCCAGCGGGACGGGCAAATGGAGCCACTGCCGACGGCGTGGCGTGCCAGAACCGGTAGCGTCGTGTCGGTCGAGCGCCGCCAGACGGTCCGCACAGCCATCACTCGCGATGGACGAGCTCGTGAGGGGCTGATGTACGGAATCGAGGCGATCGCCCAAGGCACCCGTTTCCACGCGCGTGTGTCGTCAACGACAGAGTCTGACGTCGAACGGGTGGCCGACTTGCTCACGCAGGAGCCCGTGAAACTCGGGAGGTCGAAATCGGCTGAGTTCGGTCTCGTTCAAGTCCGACGTAGGGAAGACATCGACAAAGGCCTCCCGGTCCAGACTGGAAGTTGCTCGGAAGTCCGACTGTTGTTCGCTTCGCGAATCGCACTGCGCGATCGGTTGACAGGCAGCCCCACTTTCGAGCCCGAAGGCGCCTTTTTCGGACTCGACGGCTGGCAGCTCTGTCCAAATCAGTCATTTCTTCGGTTTGGGCGCTTCTCGCCCTTTAACGGCAAAAGGCGACGACCCGAGCTCGAGCGACAAGTCTTCGAAAGGGGCTCAGTTCTCGTTCTCAGAGCTCCCGATGGTGGTGGTGCCGTGGATCTGGAAGCACTTCGCACCCGCCTCCAGGCTGGAGTGGGCCTCTATGTCAACGAGGGATTGGGCGAGGTAATCGTCCAGCCGGATTGGCTTGCAGGTGGAGAGGTTCTTACAACGCGACCGCCAGTCGACTTGGTGCGTAATGTGCCGAGCACCAATCCGCCGACAGACGCATTGTTTGCGTGGGCCCAGGGCGAGGCGCAGCGGCGCAGCGCGGCGTTTCGACTCTGGCGATCTGCCGTCAAAGACGCTTCAAAGTTCAGGTGGATCCAAGCCTCGTCGTCCCAGTGGGGGGAGCTTAGAAGGCTCGCCCGGGAGGCGCGGACCCTGGGCGGTAGCAAGTGGCTGATCGCCGAACTGAAGAAGTATCTGGGTGGGGGTGTTCGAGGCGTCGAGGACTGGTCAAAACGCCGAGGCAATACATCTGCCGCGGCCCAGCTGATTGAGCGCGTCGAGAGCGAGAAGGAACACGGCGGCGTCTTCTTGGAAGTGCTCGCCGGTCGTATGCAACGACCACCGGCAGAGGAGGTATGAACATGGCGATCAACCCAGGCGAAGGCGCTCTGAACTTCGAGATCATTCGCATAACGATCGAATTGGATTCAGCTTTCCTCATCGGGACTGGTGATGGCGATGGGCTTCACGACGCCGTTTTCGTGACCGACGCAAACGGGTTGCCAGCCATCCCCGGCGATACGCTGGCCGGAGTCTTGCGACACGCGTTGGCTGGCGCAGACGACCCGAACAGCAACGAACGGTGCAGGCGTGCTTTCGGTTTTCAAGACCCTTCAGGAGGTGCTGCATCCCGGATTCAGGTCAGCTGGGGTCAGGTTCATGGGAGGGCTGACCGTCCGGTACCCTTTCTCGGAGCTGTTCTCGACGATCCTGTGCTGGCTTTCTTGGGTGCGGGCGTCTCTCGTGACCACGTCAGAATTGGCCCCCACGGCGCGGTCGACGAGCGAGGCAAGTTCGACGAGCTTTTGGTCCCGGCCGGGGCTCGCTTCACCTTCGAAGTGACGCTTTTCGACGACTGCCCAATCAACACCGGGGAGGTTCTAGCAGCGTTAAACCGCCCCGAAGTCGCGCTCGGCAAGGCCACCCGGAGAGGTCTTGGGGCCTTCCACGTCGTTCGTGCGGTTGGACGAACATTCGATCTGCGAGAACCAAGCTCGAGAGAACGCCTCGGGGCCTTACCTGTGGGGCTCCACGAGGAGGTGCCAGATGGGCTTTTCGAGCCACTCGCGGTGTCCGACGTGGCCCGTGCAACCCCAAGGCTTTGGGTAACCGGCCGGCTGGAGCTGACACCCATCGGTACATGGATGTTCGGCGGTACGATCCCGGGAGGTGCCGAGCCGCCTCCCTCGTACAATCGGGACGGCAGCGTGGATGCCACCCGATCACCGGACCGCTTCGCGCTCGTCGAA
>CAZDBH010000608.1:0-4125 GCA_964503485.1 uncultured Bradymonadales bacterium
ATGCCGGTCGTCTACATACCCTTCGAGGAGGCGCTGGTCGATCCTGTGCTCCCCACTCCGTTGGAAACGCTCTCGGCGACGGCACCGGTTCGGCTGATTGAGCTCAGCAGCGACCACTGTGGGGACGCTGTCCCCGTCGAACTCGTTTGGCGCTCCGCCAGCGGCGACTATTTTGACTCAGAGGTATTGGTTGCCTCTCCTGTACCTGGATTCGCCCTTCGACCGAGGGCCAGCTACGGCCTGATCGTTCAGACGGACTTCGCGACCGGCACCTATACCGGGGTCAGCCAATCGGCGGAAGTCGCCTCGGCGCTTCGGGGCGAGGCGCCCACCGAGACGATGAATACGGCCTTTGGGTTGTTGTCCGACTGTCTAGAACAGCTAGAGCAGGACGCTGAGTCTGTGGCCACCGCAACCGTGTTTACGACGCAGGACCCGGTTAGCGAGATGCATGTGCTGCGGGACGCTGCGTGGGCAGTAGCCGATTCACCCGAGATTACAAACTGGGAGGTCGCCGAACGACACACTGTAGAAGGTCGCTACAGGACGTTCACGGGCGCCGCGCGAATGCCGATCTATCAGACCGGGACGGCGCCGTATAACGAGGCGGGCGGCTTCACCTACGAGGATGCGGTGCCCGCCGTGCAGCGCTGGGAGGAGGTGCCGATCGCACTCACCGTGCCCGACGGCCCGGGGCCGTACCCAGTCTTTATCTGGAACAGTGGCGCAGGCGCTTCTCTGCGCGGCTACGTACGGCAGCCGTTCCTGGCAGCGGTAGTCGATTCGGGCATCGCTGTGGCGAAATTCGTTCCTCAGTTCGAGGACGAGCGAACCGTTCCGGGAGCCGATCTCGACCTACACACCTACAACTTTCTCAATCCCGAATCGGCTCGGGCAGTGCTGCGTCAGCAGGCAATCGACACCTCGACCTTCATCAGGGTCGTGCGGGAAAGTCTGCCCCAGCAAGAGGGCGTTCCTGCTCTGGATACGGATGTCATCACAATGGGTGGCCATTCTCAGGGAGCGGAGGTGAGCCTCATGGTCGCGGCGGTCGAGCCCGAGGTTCGGACGTTCATGGTCACGGGGGTCGGTGTCTACGTATCAGAGACGATTGTGCACCGCACCGATCCCTTCGACGTTCCCGAACTGCTCGCTACGATGTTCGACGTCCACGATGAGATCGATCGTTTTCACCCATTGATTCAGCTCGTTCAGCTCGGCGCCGACGTCGTCGATCCAGGGAACTACCTTCGACAGTGGGAGGGAACGGAATCGACACCTGGGGCGAGCGCGCTCATCATTAACGGCTACAACGATCAAGACGTGTTCTTTACGTCGATGGACGCGCTCACGATTGGTGCAGATTTGGCCCCAATCGAGCCGCAGGGTTGGGATCCAGACCCCAACGGAGTCTGGGGCGACCAGCAACAGAGCCTACCGATATCAGGCAACCGCGAGTCGCTAAATGGGGAGCCGATCACTCGGGTTGCCTTGAACAGCGCCGAACACGACCACTATACGGTGTGGGAGTACGAACCCGCCCGAGACCTGGCCGTGAACTTTCTGCATTCTGGTTTTTCGGGACTTCCAGAAGCGGACACCGAAGCGCTCCGGACGGCCGATTAGGGCGTCTTCGAGGGACAGGAGTAGTGCAGTAAACAGACCGTGACGGTACACGGCTGGAGTGTTAGACCGGAGCGAAGCGAGTTTTGACCTGTCCGGGGGTGGTCGAAGGGCTGAAGAGGTGTTGAATGTCCAAGGGTGAGCCAAATAGTACGTTCCAGGTGGGCGAGCTAGTCGAAATGGGACGAGTCGGCGATGTGGCGGTTTCGCCCTGCGAGAGTTGGGCGGCTGTGTCTGTGGCACGTCAAGACAAGGACGGAGCGAAATATGTTTCATCGATCTGGCGAATCTCTTTGGTCGACGAGTCTCGAGCCGTTCAGCTCACCTTCGGGGAAGATAACAACCGTTCTCCTGGTTTTCGCAGGGATGGGAGTCTCGCCTTCCTCTCCGACCGAAAGACGCCTTCAGACGAGGAAGGTGAGGGGAAGCGCTCTCAGATCTGGCTTCTGCCGACGGTGGGCGGTGAATCGCGTCCTCTGACCGACGAACCTCTGGGCATCACGGCGTTCAAGTTCTCGCGATCCGCCAACCGGTTGGTGGTCCAAGCGCCAGTGCTGCCCGACATTCCCACAGCCGAATCGCGGGCCGCAGCCGACGACCGACGTAAGAATGGACCCTCCGTACTGAGCTACAAAAAGATGCCCGTCCGGCACTGGGACGATTGGCAGGGCCGAACCTCGTCTCACTTCATCGTTTACGACGAAGAGGGCTCGAGTCGGCAGGACATAACGCCTGGAGCGACCGGGGAGTACTTCGCGGCAGACTGGGATGTCTCGCCAGATGGTGCCCTACTGGCGGTAACCCGGCGCAGCCAGGGCAAGGACCGACTCGATGATCTATCTCTCGAGGTTTTCGACCTCGTAACCGGTACCAGTAGAATCGTCACCCCGCCCAGCTTAACCGAGGTCAGTGGCCTCCGCTTCTCGCCTTCGTCGGCTGAGCTGGCTTTCGTGGGAGGAAGCCGTTCGGGTGAGGCGCTGTTTGACCTGAGCCTATTCAAAGTAGAGCTCGACGGCGATAAGACCACCGAATTGACCCCAGACTGGGACCACTGGCCCCAGGCACCACGCTGGGAGAGCGCTGCGACCATCTTGGTGACCTGCTCTGACAACGGCCACGTGCCGATCTACGCTATCGATATCGAGGGCGGCGAGGTTACCCGACGAAGCGGGAATGGATGCTTCGGGAACCTCACTCCGACAAAACACGGTGTGGTAGCCATTCACTCAACATTCGTCACTCCGCCCGGATGCGTTCTCGTTGCTGGCGATGGTCTGGCTCAAACCGCACTGCCTCGCCCTGCGGGCACCGACTGTCCTCTGTCCGATCTCGTAGAGACTGAGTCGCACGAGGTGACATCAGACGATGGGGTGAAAGTGCAGTACTTCGTGGTTCGCCCGAAACACAGGGCGGGGGAGCAGCTTCCGGCAATCGTTTGGATTCACGGGGGCCCGATCGGCCAGTGGTCGGACGGTTGGCACTGGCGCTGGCAGGCCGCGTTGTTTGCCCTGGCCGGATACACGCTTGTCCTCGCCAACCCGCGCGGCTCGACGGGTCAGGGGTACGAGTTTACGGCCGGTATCTGGGGCAACGTCTGGGGCGACCAGTGCTTCCGAGATGTTATGGCCGTGACGGAGGCCGCCGCGGCTAGAGAGGACGTCGACCCGAGCCGAATCGCCGCGATGGGCGGGTCCTTTGGCGGATACATGACGAACTGGATTGGCACTCAGACCGACCGCTTCAGCTGCCTGGTCACCCATGCGAGCCTGTTTTCGTTCCCCATGTTCCACGGGACTACCGATCGACCAGCCTGGTGGGCTCTCATGCTGGGTTGCACACCCTACGATCGGAAGCAGGAACACGAGCGCTATTCCCCCCAGTCGCATTTGGCCAACTGGAAGTCGCCAACCTTGATTCTTCACGGCGAGCGGGACTACCGGGTGCCCATAGGCGAGGCCCTGGCATTGTTCGAGGGTCTTCAACTGCACGGAGTCGAATCGGAATTGGTGGTCTTTCCGGACGAAAACCACTGGATTTTGAAGCCCCGAAACATCGTGGCCTGGTACCAGGCAGCCCTTCGTTTTCTTGAGCGTCACCTGAAAAGCGAGAAAGTTTCGTGAAGTATAAATTTGTTGAACTTTCGGCGGTTACTGATGAATCTCTAGAAAAAGTGGTGAATGAGTGGGCCGAGAATGGCTGGCTTTTAGACCGCATTCACTTCACCTCGAACGGCTCCTCTCGCCGGCCGTCCATGGCCTTTGTTCAGTTTGTGCGGGAGGGGGAAGCGGAACCGGATGAAGACCCGCGCGATTCGTAAATAGCCGGGCGGCCTCTAGTACGAATCCTCTCGCCTTCATTGTCGCCGGCAAGCTCAACGGTCGCCAAGAAGTTGTCGGAGTGTTCTGCGAGGTACAGAACGTCTCTGAGTCCAACGCTTGGACGCGGAGTACTAGGAGCCTGTCGCGCATAGCGCTCCAGGCTCCGCCATTGGCTTTTAGCGAT
>CAZDBH010000609.1:0-4122 GCA_964503485.1 uncultured Bradymonadales bacterium
CCCAGCGTGGTCGGGTTCGAGCGACTATTGGGCCAGCGCAGGTCTCAGCGAAAGCGAAAGCTCAGAAACACGCGAGGAGGCCAGTGTCTCGCTCAACGCAAGCGTGTCCATCGGATACAAAGGGGCCGTTCCACAGCTCTTCAGTGCAAGCGTCACGGGGAAAATCAGTCGAACGATCACCCGCACCATCAAACAGTGGACCAGCCTACGACAGGGAATCACCTTCAGTATCGAAAGCGGGCCTGAGCAGGACCAGCTTGGGGCGGTGATGATGTCGTGGACCTGCTATGACGCCTACTCGTATGCCCTCGAGGATCCGAGCGGTATCCTGGGCGGACCGGAGCTGCAGGAAATCACGGTCAACGTGCCTCGCCACATCGGGAGAGTCATGTGGGCTGTCGAAAGGTACAATCGGAGGGCTCCAGAACTCGGTCTCACCTCCATCGCCGTGGGGGTCGAGGCGGGCGATCCGAGCTCGTATCCAACCCGGCTGGAGAGCGTCTTTGGCAGCTCGCTCGATCGCGAAGCGCTGGTCACGCCTGACCCATACGTTCTCGGCGTGTCGGACTCGATTCGGGTTTCTGGTTTCTACGAATACTCGACCGAGGACTGGAACACGGGCGAGACCTCCACGGGTTTCAATCTGACGGCCAACACAACCGCAGCCGGGGTTACGGTCGAGGCCGCTATTGGAGTCACTGGCTCTTCTTCACATACGTTGAGAATCGGAAACACGACGAAGTTCACCTTTGGCGTGGGCCCGGTAGTGGACGATCCGGATACCCCACTCGACGAGTACGACCGCTACAGCTATCAGTTCTCGCCCTTTGTCTATCGAGAAGACTCAGACGATGGCGCCTTCTTTGCGCTCTATCATTATGTTTCGGGTCTCGGACCAGGCTACGACTGACGCGCGGAGAATCGCCTTACATCGTCGGCATGATGAAATCAGCACCCTCGCGAATCCCGGCCGGCCAACGCGAAGTGACGGTCTTGAGACGGGTGAAGAATCGAACGCCCTCCATCCCGTGCACGTGATGGTCACCGAACAGCGAGCGCTTCCAACCGCCAAAGCTGTGAAATGCCAGCGGCACGGGGATCGGAACGTTCACACCGACCATGCCGACCTCGATGCGACGAACGAACGTACGAGCTGCATCGCCATCCCTGGTGAAGATAGCGACACCGTTAGCAAACTCATGACTGTTGATGAGCTGAACCGCCGAGTCGAAGTCGGGGACTCGAACCACGCAGAGGACGGGTCCGAAAATCTCTTCTTTGTATATCCGCATTTCCGGTTTGACGTGATCGAAGAGGCAACCGCCGAGGAAGAAACCCGATTCGTGGCCAGCGACCTCGAGGCCACGCCCGTCAACAACAAGGTCGGCGCCCTCCTCGACTCCCAAATCGACGTAACCGCTCACGCGGTCGCGGTGCTCACCGGTGATGAGGGGACCCATTTCGGATTTAGGGTCAAGCCCAGAACCGATATGGAGTTCTTTTGCTCGACCAGCCAGACGCTCGACGAGTGTATCAGCCACACCGCCAACAGCGACGGCCACTGAAATCGCCATGCAGCGCTCCCCCGCAGAGCCATATGCCGAGCCCATGAGCGCATCCACTGCTTGATCCATGTCTGCGTCGGGCATGACGACGAGATGATTCTTGGCACCGGCCAGAGCCTGTACGCGCTTACCGTGGGCGGCGGCGGTCGAATAGACAACCTCGGCGACCGGTGTCGAACCAACAAAGCTGACTGCTGCTACATCGGGGTCGGTGAGGAGCGTATCTACGGCTTCTTTATCACCGTGCACAACGTTCAGCACACCGTCCGGAAGCCCAGCCTCGTAGAGTAGCTCGGCCAATAGCGTGGCGCAAGATGGGTCCTTTTCGGACGGCTTCAAAACGAAGGTATTGCCGCAGGCAATGGCCACGGGGAACATCCACATCGGTACCATCGCAGGGAAGTTGAAGGGGGTGATACCAGCGCAGACGCCCACCGGTTGGCGCAGCGAGTAGCTGTCGATTCCCGAACCAACCTGTTCACTGAACTCGCCTTTCATCAAGTGTGGAATGCCCGCGACGAATTCGGCCACTTCTAGGCCTCTCGTGACCGACCCGTGGGCGTCAGACAGTACTTTGCCGTGTTCGGCCACGATCAAACGGGCCAATTCATCGGCGTGCGCTTCAATCAGCTGGCGGTAGCGAAAGAACACCCGAGCCCGCCTGACCAAGGGCGTATCAGCCCAACCTGGCAGGGCGGCCTTTGCCAGCTGAATCGCCTTGCGGGTCTCCTCAGCCGAAGCCAGAGGCACTCGAGCGGCCACCTGCCCAGTTGCCGGGTTGAAGACGTCTCCGAAGCGGCCGCTTTCGCCCGCCACGGCCTTTCCACCAATGATGTGATTCAGTGTCTTGATCATCGAATTCGAAGCTCCTTGTACAAGTGCTCGCCCGGTATCCAAGAGTTGTCCGGCGCCGTCAAGTCTCAGAAATCTGGATGGGGTGGAAGGGTTTGTTGTCAGGTTGGACCAAACCGGAGCCGGTTTCCGCCAAAAAACGGGCGGTAATCAACGCACTGCGAGCCACTGTAAAGCGGGCTTGGCAGCCGATGGGCTTCACGTGTACCGCAGGGTTCTGTCGGTGGTCTAAACGGCGTGCTGCGTTTATTTTCAGCCCTCCGGCATGGGTGTTGCGATATCCGAAAGTCATGCACGTTGATGACCGGGCGGATGGGGATTCACCCGGCAATAGACACAAGAAGCACCAAAGGTGCCGGGGAGATATCATGACGTTCACTAAGACCACACCAATCGTACTCGCCATCGCACTTCAACTGATTGCAACCACCGCGTCTTCTCAAACGACTTTCGACCTCGCCGAACTCGATGGGCTCGAAAACGTCGGGGTGACCTACGGAGGTGTCGATACCATTGATGTATCGGTGGACGGTCAAGGCCACTACGTCGGCGTATCCTATGACGCGGGTCCCCGGATCGGAACTGATGAGTTTCTCGGTCGCTCCGTATGGTCTGTCGTGGTTCTTCATCCGGGTTACAAACAAGTTCTGGTGGTGACGATGGACCAAGAATACGAAACGGACATCGTCAACTTCTTTGTCGACAACGCATTGCCGCAAGTGGGTGGGATTGTCCTTGGCGTTACGAACGTCGGCCCGAATCCAGATCAACTCGTATTCACGCAAATCGATAGCGACACCCCCGACAGCGTCGTCGAGCTAGCGACCGAGAACCACGTCCTAGTCGTTTCGGGAATGGACCCTTTTACGATGAGTTCGTATTTCGACTGGGACGAAGACAGTCAGGTTGACAAGGTCTACGTAGCCGATGCCATAAGCCTGTACGTTGATGGGTTCGAGTCGCCCTTGTCATTCTAGTCGGGCCGACCGCACAGAAGAACTCGTCCGCCATCAGCTCAGTCTGACCCTTTCCTCGAGTTTCCAACTCCAACTCGGCCCGTATCTGCGTCTCTCAATCAGACAATTGAAAGTCGTCCACGCACGCTCGGCGAGAAGCCAAGTTGGTACACATTGCCCGAGTGATGGGCGTGATGGTGTCGCACTCCTCCTCCGCGATTTCGGCGGCCCAAGGAAAGAGTACGTAGTGGCCGGCCTTGTGACCGGCGGTGAATGGGTCCGGATCGTTGACGACGAACTCGGCCACCGTGAAGCGACCCAGGCCAACGCAGCAGTTGCTGTCGCACAATGCCGTCATCATCATATGTCCCGGGTCGCTGGAGACAACGATCGCGCTAGCCCAGCCCTCATCCTGCATAATCAGTGAGCTGTAGTAGAGGTTCTCGTCTGTATGCTCTGCTTGGGGATCCAACCAGATTGCCTCTTCTGCTACCCCGCGCTCGATTAGCAAATCTCGAAGCGTCTCTGCCTCCACGTACTCGTTGTGAACGGCTCCACCGCTGGTTATGAAGCGCTCGGCGTAGCCTGACTCCCAGAAGTCGACTGCCATGTCCGCTCGCCTAGTTTGGCATCCATCTGGCTCGCCGTTGTCTTTGTTGGGACAGCCCAACAAGATGATGACGTCGTGGGCAGAACCCACGCAGTCCTCCGCGCTAGGCCAAACGCCGGACGCAATCGCCGCAAACAAC
>CAZDBH010000610.1:0-4117 GCA_964503485.1 uncultured Bradymonadales bacterium
CCCGGATCGGCCGCATGGTCCATCATCCGAATGCGGTCACCGAGGATTGCGCCACCGCTGAAAGGGCTCGATGGGTCGACGGCAACCACGCCAACTCGTTTGTCGATGGCGCGGAAGTGGCCGATGAGCCGTGAGACCAGTGTGCTTTTGCCGGCGCCCGGGTTGCCGGTGACGCCAATGACATGTGCTTTCCCGGTGTGGGGATGCAACCGAGCGAGAGCCGATCGCGCCTTGGCCGGATTGTCTTCTATCTGACGCATGAGCCGAGCAGCGCTTCGCACATTGCCGGCCAAGATGGCGGCTACCCGTTCTTCGGTCGACGCGTTGCTCACTCGTTGCCAGTCTCGGGTTGAGGGGTTGCCGGAGCGTCCGGTTGGTCCCTCGTGTCAGTGGGAAGCTCGAAAGCAGGTTCCCAGCCTCGAAAGCGTTGTTCCGGGCCGGGCGCTACATAAACTTGCACCGCCACGGTACGTTCTTCTGGACTGTTCACGTAGCTGTGCAGCGTGTTTTCGGGAATGTAGGCCACCGAACCGGGTACGAGCTCGAGCACGTCGGGACCGACCGTGAGCGTACCTCGGCCCTCCATGATGTACAGGATCTCAGTCGATCCTTCATGAAGATGTTCGGGGACGGTCGCACCGGCCCGCATCGAGATGACGCTGACCGCGGCTGGAGTCTCAGGTGTGTTGTCTTGATTGAGCAGCAGGTCGACAGTCATTGCGCCGTTGGGAGATACGAAGCCGGTCGACTCGTTGGGTGAGAAGACACCGCCTCTAGCTCCCTCCTGTGCATGCGCTGCGCCCGCGACGCATGCAAGGGCAGCGGCGCAAAGAAAAGGACCGAATCGAGAGGTTCTCATCGCGTTACTCCGGGCTGGGTCCGCCGGTCCGCTCCGCCAAAAAGGCAACGACCTCGTCGGTGCGAGTCCCGGGAGTGAAGATTTCGGCAACGCCCGCCCCGCGCAGTCGCTCGGCGTCTGCATCGGGAATGATGCCTCCGCCGAAGACGAAAATGTCGTCGGCACCCTGCTCTTTGAGCAGGCGAAGGACCTCGGTGAACAGATGTTCGTGTGCTCCAGAGAGGACCGACAAACCGATACAGTCAACGTCCTCCTGAATGGCAGAGCTGACAATCATCTCTGGGGTTTGGTGCAGCCCGGTGTAGATTACCTCGTAGCCGGTATCTCGGAGCGCGCGGGCGATAATCTTCGCTCCGCGATCATGCCCGTCGAGACCCGGCTTTCCAATCAGGACTCGAACTATCTTCTTGTCGGTTCCGTCTGACACAACATCTCCCTATCAATTCGTGAAGTCAGGCTGTCGGCGATCGAGGAAGGCAGCAACGCCTTCCTGCTGCTCTTTGCTTCCAAACAGGCTACCGAACCGCCGAGACTCGAGTGCAATCTGTTTCGAGAAGGGCAGGTCTGGAGCGAGATTGAGGATCGACTTCACCTCAGCGATTGCTGTTGGCCCCTTTTTCACCAATGTCTCGGCAAACTGGTAGCAGGCCGGCAGCAGTTCATCGTGGGGGTAGACTCTGGCCACTAGACCCAGTTCAGCGGCCTCTCGGGCCTTGATGCGCCGCCCGGAGTAGAGCAGCTCTTTTGCTCGCTGTAGGCCGACGTAGCGCGCCAGCCTCAGTGTGCCACCAAAGCCAGGTATCAAACCGAGGCCAACCTCGGGTTGTCCGAACCGGGCATCTTCGCTGGCGAAAATGATGTCGCACGCCATGGCTAGTTCGCATCCGCCACCGAGCGCAAAGCCGTTCACGGCAGCGATCACGGGAATAGGAAGGGACTCGAGGTGCTGCAGAATCCGGTGCCCGATAAGGCTAAAAGTCTCTGCCTCGGCGGGAGCCATCCCCTGCATCGCCCTCAAATCTGCGCCAGCGACGAAGGCTTTGTCTCCTCCTCCGGTGATGATCAGCAGGCGCACATCCAGGGATTCCGCCCGTTCCACTGCCGAACCGAGCTCGCGCAGGGTAGGCTCGTTGAGCGAGTTCAGCGCCTTGGGACGGTCGATGACGATTTGAGCGTAGTTCTCTTGAACGTCGAATCGAATGTTCTGGTAGTCTTCCAAGCTTGCTCCCCCGTTCAGTATTCGTAGAAACCGCGGCCAGCTTTCCGCCCGAGGTACCCCGCGTGCACGTACTTCTGGAGCAGTGGGCAGGGACGGTACTTGGCGTCACCCATATCGTTGTGCAGTACTTCCATGATCGCCAGGCAGGTGTCCAAGCCGATCAGATCGGCCAATTGGAACGGGCCCATCGGGTGATTGGCACCGAGACGCATCGCGGTATCGATGTCCTCCACACCGCCGACATGTTCCATCAAGGCGTAGCAGGCCTCGTTTATCATCGGAAGCAAGACTCGGTTTACAATGAAGCCCGGGTAGTCCTCAGAACGGACCGTCTCCTTCCCCATGGCGCGGGCTAACGCCTCGGTGCGGCCAAAGGTCTCGTCCGAAGTGACAAGGCCCTTTATCAACTCCACCAACCGCATCAGGGGTACCGGGTTCATGAAGTGGATACCCATGACATCGGCAGCCCGTTTCGTATGTCCCCCGATCTGTGTAATCGAGACACTGGAGGTATTGCTCAGCAGCAGGACGCCCGGTTTGCAAATCCGGTCTAGCTCTTCGAATATCTGAAACTTGAGCGAGGAGTCTTCGGTCGCGGCTTCGATGACCGCGTCGGCCCCATCGGCCATCTCACCGAGCACCAACGTCGTGGAAATCCGATCGAGAAGTGCCGAGCGATCGCCTTCATCGAGGCGCCCTTTGGCGACGAGCTTGGCCGTTCCTTTTTGGATCTTTGCCAGGCCCTTATCGAGGGCGGCTTGCGAGATATCTTGAAGGACAACGTCGAAGCCCGCAGTCGCAGCGACCTGAGCGATCCCATTACCCATCTGGCCAGCGCCGATGATACCGATTGTTGAGCAGCCGTGATCCATTTGTCTCCTCACTGAGTGTGCCCTCCAACCGCAACTAACCAGGGAGTGGTCGTCAAGTCAATGTACGTGACACGCCAACGAAGGGTTGACCGATTTCAGGTTTGAGAGGTATTTCCAACTTGGGCCGCCGAGACACAATCTGCTACCATCCGCTCCGCAATTGGAGTTCATCTGTGCCGACTGCACGTGCATAAAGCCTCACCCATCATCGTCGCGATTTTTGCGATCAGTTGTGGCAATTCGCCCTCTGATGCGACCCCCGACGCCGATCTGGCCTCAGGTCTCCCGAACGCTGGGGACGACGGCGCTTCCTGCCTTTCGGCGGCTGACTGCTTTGGTGGGACCTGCCTCAGTGAGCTCGAGACGGGCCTTCCGAACGGCTACTGCACCTCCTTTGGTTGCGAGGCTACGGGCTGTCACGGCGGCCAATGTGTCATCGATTCAGCCGGCACCACCGCCTGTGTGGACGACTGCCTGTCGAACGACGACTGTCGAGTTGGTTACGAATGTGTCACGAGGGGCGCCATCCGCATCTGTGACGCCGACGCCGAGCCAGTAACCGAAGTGGGCGAGAGCCCAAACGGAGTCTGCATCAGCGGCTGTGAGGTTGGCGACGCCGTGCGAATCGACTGTGGCTTCACGCCTTCGAGAGAGCTACAACCGGGCGTGATGCAATGGGGACTGCCCTACCAGACAACGTCTGGCGTTCACGGATTCGTGTTGTCGGTCTGGGCCGAAGGCGACCCATCATCGATAAACGCGATCTCGATTCGCAATCGCGATGACCAGTACCTGGCACTCAAGGCAGAGGATTCTGCCCTGAACGTAACGTCCTTCGTCGAGAACGAGCTTGTCGCACTCATGTTTCCCTTTGCCAGAGAGTACACCGATTTCGCCCGGGTCGATGGCGGCCTGTTGCAGGTACAAGCCGAGGCCGAATCGCTGTGCATCGCCCGAGCAGAGGGCCTCGAGGGCGATGAGTTGGCAATCCATCTCTACTTGGTTGGTGCCTCTGGATTGACCCGTGACTCGATCGAGATTGATCCCGACGTACGCAAGATGCTGGTGGAACTTCAGCGTCTCCTGAGTTTGGCGGGTATCACTGTGAAGAGCATTGTCGCCCACGACGCGCCCGAGAGCGTGACCCAGCAATACCGAATCATCCGC
>CAZDBH010000611.1:0-4074 GCA_964503485.1 uncultured Bradymonadales bacterium
ATCGCTAAAAGCCAATGGCGGAGCCTGGAGCGCTATGCGCGACAGGCTCCTAGTTTCGGAACTTATCGACGAGCTGGTGCTTTTTGAGCAATTCGCGCAGGTGGTATCGCGTAAGTCCGCTCTCCCTCGCCGCGCCTGAGATGTTGCCCTTGTTGCGGTCCATTAATGCGTCGAGGTAGCGGCTCTCGAAGTCATCCAAGACAGATTGTTTGGCCGACTTGTAATCCGCTTCTGGATCGAAGTTGAAGGATGATGCTTTTGCGGCGATCGGAGGGGGCGCGACGCCTCCCATCAAGAAGAGGTCGTGGGTCTGCAAAATTGGGCTGTCAGCCAGGGACGCCGCCCGCTCGAGAACGTTCTTCAGCTCGCGGACGTTGCCCGGCCAGTTGTGCTTGCGAAGGGTCTCGACCGCTCCCGGGGAGAGAACCAGTGGTTCGTCGAATCGCGACTTTGGATCGAGCGCAGCCAGCAATTCACCGGCGAGCACGATGACGTCATCAAGCCGATCTCGAAGCGGCGGCAGCTCGACTTGAATGACACTCAGACGAAAGTAGAGGTCCTCGCGGAAGGCCCCGTCTGCGACCATGCTGCGCAGATCACGGTTGGTCGCGGCGACCACTCTAACGTCTGCTTTGATCGTGCGATCACCTCCGACCCGTTTGAGTTCTCGTGACTCGAGGACACGAAGCAGCTTCGGCTGAAGGTGGATATCGAGCTCTCCCACCTCGTCCAAGAAGATGGTTCCCGTATCTGCTTGCTCGAAGGCGCCCTTTCTCGTTGCGACCGCACCCGTGAATGCGCCCTTTTCGTGGCCGAAAACGACGCTTTCCATGAGGTCCTTGGGAATCGAACTGCAGTCGAGAACGACATAGGGGCGTTTCGTGCGCCGGCTCTGGTCGTGGATTGAGCGCGCAACACGCTCCTTTCCCGTGCCTGTCTCGCCTTCCACCAGCACCGTCAGATCAGAGGGAGCGACCTTCTCGAGCGTTGCGAACAGTTCCCGCATCGCGAGTGATCGGCCACATACATGGCCGAAATGCTGACTTTGGCTGAGGGGAATACTGACCACGTCGCGGAGCGATCGGAACTCCATTACGGTGGCGCCAACCCGAAAACGGCAAGCTGGGTGCAGGTAGAGCCCCGTGATTCGGGTCTCTCCCATGAAGGTTCCGTTTGTACTCTCGAGGTCGCGCAGAAGGTAACCCCCTTCTATCGCCTCTATCTCGAGGTGGTTGCCGCTGATCGCCGGGTCGGAAAGTGTGATGTCGCAGACGCTACTTCTACCGATGTAGGTCTTTTGGCGGTTGATCTCGAACTTCTTTCCAGAGTCCGGGCCTTCGACGATTGCGACGACCGCGCGCTGGAGTTCACGGGCTGCGGGCTGATCTTCAACGAAGATCGTCTTGATCCCCAAATTATCGTCCGCCGACGTCGGCATGAACCTCGATCCTCAAGTGGTGAAAAACAACCGTAACCCGTAGGGAACCAGGAGTCTAACAGCTAGTTGGCAACTCGACTAGCCACTCCTATCTTACTGAAACGACTAGAATTTATCAGATTGCGCTCTGCAGGTACTGCTCCAACTCGTCGAGCTCGGGCAGGTAGTCAGTGAGTTCAAATGTCTCAGCCCACAAGCGGGCCGCCTGGATGGCCATCTGAGCCTGCTGGAAGTCCTGTTCCGCGAGGTGGATCTCGGCCGATCGTTGGTATGCGATCACGACCGTTTCTGGATCATTGAAAGCGATGCCGAGTTGGATGCTACCCCCGAAATTGGCCAGCGCTTGGCCCTGATTTTGGAGCGCAGCGTTAATCATCCCCATACCACCATATGCCTGCGCGGCTGAGAGTCCGTCGCCCAGGGCAAGGTAGGTCTCTGCCGCCTGGCTGAGATGATTGTAGGCGGCAGGTAGAAAAGAGGGATCGGAGGTCGCCTGGATCGCGTTCAGTTCGAGCATCCCCGTCTGAATCTGGGTCCGCGCCAAGTCGGCGAACTGGCCGAGTGATTCGTAGATTTCGGCTGCCTGCCGCATTTGGGCGACGGCCTCGACGATATGATCGAAGTTGAAGTTCAAATTTGCTGCTAACTCGAAGGTCGTCGCCCGGGAGTAGGCGCCGCCGTCGGTGTGAGCGTAGTTGAGGGCGGTCGCCAGATTCGACAACGACTGGTCCTCGATATCGAGCTCTGCGAAGTACTGCGCCAGCAACGCGTGGGAGTAGCGAGGATAGGAATCGCCCACTACCCTTGCGCCCGAGAGTGTGTCGTTGACGACCTCGATAGCTTGCTCAACCTGCCCGTTCTGAAAGAGAAGGTTGGCATGAGATAGACGGGCAGCAACTTCCCATCGGGTGTCCTGCTGCTGTCTGGCTTGACGGATGACGTCTTCGACGGCCTCGACGGCATCATCAAATCGATCGAGTCGGCCGAGAATCCGGCTTCGTTCTAACCGCTCGCCCAGCAGACTCTCATCGGGCAAGAGATCGTCGGCCGTGTCGAGGAAGGCCTCGACGTCTGCCAGCTCTCGCTCGAACTCGTATTGCTGTCTGTCGAGGAACTCGCGAATGCTGAGCGCATTGAGTTCAGCGTAGGGGTTGTCGGCCTGTTGGGCCCGCTCGATGTCAGATGTCATCAAGTAGTAGCCCTCGAGCGGGCGCCCAATGCTCTCGAAACGAAGCGCGAGATGCTCACGGGCGTGGAAGGCGACATCGCCGGTGATCCGTCCCTCTCTGAGACAGAGCTCGAGAAAGTAGATCACTTCTGCGTGATCACCGCGCTGCGTAAGTGCGGTCGCCAAAAATGAGGGAGCCAGCTGACCCGAGATTCCCTGCAGACCAGAGGGCGTCGACAGGGGCAGACCACCGGGAAGGATGCCGACAGTCGTCGCGGCGCTTGGAGTCGACCCATAGGTCGTGATGTTGTAGAGGAACTCGTCTCCCCGGTCGTGACCAAAAACGATGACGCCGAACCCATCTTCGGGTGCAAGGTCTTGTGCCTGGTCAGCAGCGTTGTAGGCAGAGGGGTCCACGAATTCGTCCAACGTCTCAATGCGAATGTTACTGACTCCAAACTCGGCTTGATAGTCGAATACCGCGTTTGCGAGTGGCGGAAGCTGAAAGCTGTCTAGGGGCACGTCGGGCTGTGTTCGCGTGAATAGGATGAGTGCTTCTGGACGTGCCACGTCTGCTGCTGCGTGGTGGGCGAAAATCGCGAGATCGCCGGCCTCGAACGGCGTCATTTGATGGATGATCTGCGCGACGGAACCCGCCGGGCCCACTTCGGTCACTTGCAGAAGCGCTATGATTCGCGAACCGAGCCGAACCTGGCCTGCGGGGTTGTCGCTGAGTACGAAAAAGTAGTCCCCGGGCGCCACGCCTTCCGGAAAGTTAGCGGCCAGGCGCACCTCGTCGTCTGCACGGGACAGAACGCGGGTAAGGCTCTTCGACAGCGGTATGGTGGGGCGTTCGGTGACTCGCCCGAACAGCTGGTCGAAGTGAAGGATCGACCTCCGCTGGCCCACCACGATTCCCTCTGCGCCGTCCTGCGACACTGCGGTAACCTGCACGACTGCTTGCTGCGGTCGGCTCGCTTCAGCCCCGGGCCAAGGGCCCCTAGGGACCAACTCTACCCAGGTTCCAACTCTCAGCTGGTCAGTCGGACCGGTGAGCTGGAGGTGGGATTGTGTCGAATAGGAGGCAACGAACTGACTCGTGGGATCGACTGGGATCACGTCGTCGTCGGAGTCGACGACGGTCGTGGCAGCAGAGGAACACGCCCCGATCATCAGGGACAATCCCAATAGGCAAATCAGCCCGGTCCGTTTGTGTGTCCGCCAGCTTCGGGCGAAACCGGTGGTCACATCGGTCCAGTGATTTTTGTTTTGCAAGATCGCTCTCCGCGTCTTTGGTAGATCGCCCAACTGCTCAAACACCCGCAAGTATACGCGACCGAGTGACCAGCACCTAACCTGTGGCGTGCTGTCAGTCGCGCTGTAGAAACGAACGCGGATTCATAGCTGGGAATTCCCCGCTAGGAGCCTGTCGCGCATAGCGCTCCAGGCTCCGCCATTGGCTTTTAGC
>CAZDBH010000612.1:0-4072 GCA_964503485.1 uncultured Bradymonadales bacterium
CAGCCATGAGCACTTTGGCCGAACCAACACTGGTCACTTACCCCGGACTGCGACATCGAGGCAGCGTGTGAGCTGTTTGGGGTGTCGAGACCACAACTCCTGTCGGGCACACGTGGCACACGCAATCTACCCAGACTCCTTACAATGCTGGTCTGTCGACGAATGACGCCGGCAAAAGGAACTGACTTGGGAGTGCTTTTCGGGATTGCCCCTGGAACTGTGGCAGTCTTGTGCCATCGAGCCCAGTCTCTTGCGGCTGAAGATCCGAGGGTGGCAAAGGTACTTTTGAACCTTCAAAAGAGCGTGGGAGCCAGAATATAACAAGAAGAGCTTTGACCCCTTGAGGCCTCCTGCAGGTCGGTCTCCTGCAACGCGCTCATCGTCGTGGCAAGCCTCTTAGAAATCGAGCGACACATCATCCCAGATCACACCTCTTGGGAAGGTTGAGGGCGATTCGTCTGGCTCTAAGGCATCGAGCAATTCCTCCACACTCAACGCGGCGATACTTAATGGCGCATCCGGGGAACTTTCATGATCCCAAACATACAGCCTGGTATCGACTTGCGGGTTGCGGTGAACGCATACCAAGTTACCACCTGGCAGCTCACCAAAAGGTAGCAGATCACGAGGGATTTGATCTTGGTAGGAAGCGGCCGCCCTCAGAAGCCCCCTGTTTTGCTTCTCGCGTCCAAGAATGAGTTCGAGCTCGAGCTTTCCGTCTGCTCGCTCCAACCCGCTCGCTTCTACTGGCGTAAACTCGGCGCCCAACTCAAAGCCAAAAGAGCCACCAAAGGAGCAGAGCATTTCAGCGTGGACAGGTTGAAAACTGATGCCGAGTGCGGTCTCGATCTCTTGTTGGGTCACCTCGCCGAACGAGCCTCCCCCAATCTCTACCGCCCCGAGTTGCTTCAACTTCTCTGTTACTTTCATTCAAGTCCCCTTCGCAGATCAGAGGCCGATCCAATGTGAGGCACATTACTATGAAGTCCTGTTGGGACCAGCAAGATTGTCGTGTCATCAAGATGGTGCGGGGTTAGGTCCGCCTTTTTTAACAGCAAACGTGCTGCTCGCCTGCTCCGCAGCCCTCTTCGAACCCGAATCACGTCGTAGACCGCCGAAAAATCTGAAGGTGATCCGTTTAGTACTCCTGGCTCGAACCGAATCGTACCCCGGGACCACGGTGAAAAGTCGGGGCGCCCATCCGAAAACCGAACGGGTGCTCCACCGGTAATCTCATTGACGATTGGTCTGTCCGATCGCCAGAGCCCTTCACCAGGGCTCCCTTCGATCCAAGTACCGTGGGTGCGAGGCACTCTTGTGCACGCATTATGAACCCAAACCCCACTCTCGCCAACGAAGTACGAATTCCACTCCGCGACCTCGAAGTTGTAGACCTCAGCTTGAGCCTCCGCCCAACTAGCACTCGCCACTCGCGCCCAGCCGCCATCGGAGGTGAACAACTCGTCACCGGGCAGTAGGTCTTGGGCTTCGATCCAGCCCATGCCTTCTACCCAAAAGGGGTGGTCGGCGGTGGTATCGATCACCTCGACGCTGTCTTCGTTCTCAATTTCAACCTGGAAGACCTGGCGGCCTCGGGTGAAGGTCTGAAGGATCGGTTGCCAGCCCGTTTCGCCGGTATCTGGGTTCATTGCCCAGACCAGGTCGCCGACCTCCATGTCTTCGACGGCTTGGGGGCCGTGTACCGTCTCGATCGGGGTTCCGGCGGCGAAACACAGACCACATGGAACCGAACCTACGGGTCGCGGCGGACCACCATCGGGAAGAAAAACTCGGCCATTACGACCCAAGCGGGCTGCGTCATTGCTGAGGCCGAGCGAAGTTGTTATCCTGCGGACCACCCGAGCAGCGCGACTTGCAGCAGCCAAGTTTCGCAGTGCTCGACCTCCTCGGACCAACGCTCCCAGCCCAAAAACGGCCGCAACTCCAGATACAACCCCCAACGCGAAGCGGCCGAAATCGCGCTCGGCTAGGCCAGCTCCGATTTCGTAGATGTCGAGAGAGACCCCCAATGGACTGAAGGCGAAGGCGAGGTACGCGACTGAACCGGCCGTCAGACCGAGTCGGGCTGACAAGCCCTGTGAAATCTCGGCGCCTGGTGAATCGGGCGTCTCGCCATCCATGTTCGCGAAGGGGTCGGGCTCGTCACGGGCCACGACCTCACCGCTGGTGTCGATCATCATGATCGGGATACCACTGGGGTCGCTGATTACCCCGAACACCTCACCTTCGCGCAAGACCGCCACTGGAATCGACGGATCTTCTGCGTAGACAAATGCGGCCTGCATTTGTCCGCCGGCGTCGTACTCCGCGATCGGTCGAGGACCGTCCGCGTACAACCAAGTGGTGGTGACCGGGTCACCGAGCTGGGGATTGTCTACGCGTCGGACTCGTTGACCGAGGGCGTTGTAGCGATACTCAACCTGGCGGGCCGAAGCTTGCTCGACGTGTACGAGATTACCGAAGGCGTCGTATTCGTATGTTGTTCGGGATTCGTACTCCGTTCCGTCAGCAACGGTGACGCTGCGGTTACGTGCTAGCAGGAGGTCGTCTTCGGAGTAGTTGTTGACTATCACGCCATTGGGCGCAGTCGCTGTACAGGGTTCGCCGTGAGTCCATTTGAGACGTCCCCTGGAGTCCATGCAGTGGTACTCGTTAATCCCTTCAGCGGCCGGATAGGTCAGGACGGTTTGCGAGTCTTGGTAGTCGTAGACAACCTGGCTCTCGAGAGGGCCGGTCAAGGTACCCGACTTCACTTCCCTCACGCGCCCAAGGTTGTCGTAATCGAGCGCGATGATGTTCGTCGTGTAGTGGGCAAAAGAACCGGGTACCCAAATCGTCTCCAGATACTCGAGCGGTTGGCCAGTCTCATCCCGCCGCCGATACGCTCTCTCAAAGAACAGTTTTGGCCCAAATGACCAGATCACTCGCGCTACCTCGCCGAACTCGTTAAACCACTGTGTGAGAAGCAACCCCGAGTCGGCGGTGCACGGCTCGCTATGGTTGTCTGGGTTGTGAGCGAAGTTGCAGGATGGTGAGTCGACGAGATCCGGACAGAGGTGCATGCAGTTGATGCGCCCAGTCGCCGGGTTACGAGCAAACTGTATGTCCACCGCTAGGTCGGATTCCATCAATGCCACGGCACGAAGATCGGTGCGTTCACCGTCACGTTCGTACGACCACTGCTCGAGGTAGTAGTTATCGCCGTCGAGAGGTCTGGGGTTTGGATCGCCGTAAGAGTCTGCGTTGTTGCTGTTGATCCCGAAGCGCCGGACCCAACCGTTCACATCAAACTCGGTCCAACGCGTGGCGTTTACGACCCCGCGCTGAACGACAGCTTCAATCGAACGGTCGTCTAAGTTGCTGCTCTGTCGGAAGGGGAACTCGAGGGTCTCGACCTGATCGGGTTCGGGAATCAGATCATCGGTCACGCCCACCGACGTCTCGATGCTGGTCAGCCGACCAGAGGCAGGGTGGTAGTGGTAGGTGGTCGTGCGGTCACGATCGACTTCAACACCCGTTGGACTGGTCAGCGTATCGAGTTGGCCTGTTGTGGTATCGAAGTCAAAATTGATGCCCCGATCGTCGGATTGAACCACACTATCAGGCAACCCGTAGTCGTCGTAGCTCACGCTCTGTGCTTGGGACACGCCGTCCCGTTCGGTGACGAAGGCTTCCCCTGGTCTGTGCGAGAATCGTGTAGCAGGACCTGATGGGGGGGTCAGACCGGTCAGGGCCCCGTCCACACCATATGAATATGTGAATTCTTGCCCCTCTTCGCCGCCGAGCCGGGCCCTTATCACACGGCCGACTGCGTCGTTTTCCAGGATTTCGAACTCGACGCCGTTAGCGATCATCTGATGATACAGCTCAGAATCGACTTGGGGAACGAGCTCGGTGACTCGCTCCTCCCCAATGCTGTTTCGCATGGTGATGGTTTTGGTCTGATGGTAGAAAAGGCTGTCAGGGTCCTCGAAGTACTCGACGGTCACCACCGCCTCACCGGGCGCGGCGAAACGCAGGAGGCGGCCATCATCAGTGTGAATCGAGGTGG
>CAZDBH010000613.1:0-4062 GCA_964503485.1 uncultured Bradymonadales bacterium
ATCCGATGGTCCATTGTTCGTTACGGCAATTTCGAGCGTCGAGCCCTCGCCTGCGGTTACCTCCGCGCTTGCTTCTAGCTCGCTCACCGCCAGATCGTAACCCTCTCCGGCAAAAATGACTTCGGCGCTGTTGTTGGTCTCGTCTGGATCGTCCTCTGCGGCCGAAATGGAGGCCATCATGCTGGCGCGAACCGGCCCTTCGTCGCCGCCAATTTCGTACGTCGCGGCCAGGGTAACGGAGGCACCGGGCGAGATCGCGGCCACATCACAAATCAGATCGCCATCGAGCTGGCACTCCCCGCCCGCGATATCGTAAGCGTACGCCGTCTGAGCACCCGAGGCTTGCAGGGTGATTGTGAACTCTGTGGCCGTGGCCGGCCCGTTATTGCGGACGATTGCCACGTAGTTGATGGTTTCCCCGCTGACGGGCCGCTCCGTACTCGATTCCAGTGTTACGGCGAGGTCAGCAACGCCGGCTAAACTGACCGCGATCAGCGCACTGTCGTTGCTTTCGTCAGGATCGGCGTCGCCGGTTTTGATTTCGGCGCCAATCTCGTGTGTCCCTCTTGCGTCAGGTGCAGCTTGGACAGTCACGGTGATGATGTCCGCACCCTCGGGAGGAAGTGAATCTACGTCGCACTCGACGCGCTGCGAGCTGACCTCGCAGATTTGGTGTCGGTCTGTGCGCACGACCTCGAGGCCACTGGGGAGGGAAACATCAAGACTGATCGCTTCGGCCCATGCCGGCCCAGCGTTGCTCACCGACACC
Source organism: uncultured Bradymonadales bacterium (assembly GCA_964503485.1). Lineage (GTDB taxonomy): Bacteria > Myxococcota_A > Bradymonadia > JAFGEP01 > JAFGEP01 > CAZDBH01. The sequence continues at coordinate 770 of CAZDBH010000613.1, forward strand.
TCGACGTCAAAGAGGCTCCCCGCTTGGTCTTCGAGTCGCTCTGCCCCGAACGAAACCCTGAGGTCGGCGGTGTCGCTGAAGCTGACCTCTGTCGAGGCGTCGTTGTCGTCTGGGTTTGGATCGTCCTCCGTCATCGAGACGATCGCCGCGCTCAGTCTCTCCTCTCCCCTGGCCCGTTTCGCCACCGTTGCTTCTAAGAACCACGACCAGCTCTTGCGGGGTGCGAGGTCGGCAGCCCGGCATGTCAGGATCGACTCGGACAAGTCGCAGAAGGCCGGAAGGTCACCCAGTACCAACGACTCGGGCAATGCAACTTCAATCTCGCCGTCGGTGACGCTCACAGGGCCATCATTAATGATGGTGACCCCGATAGGGAATGGCATGCCAGCGAAGCCGGTGGAATCTGCGCGCAACTCGATGCGCGGGTCGGCGAATCGCTGGATCGCGAGCGTTATAGAACTCTTGTTGTTCGTGGCCTCTTCGTCGGGCTGTTCCGCCAGCAGTGTACCTCCGATCCGAACTTCCCCGGAGGCCATTCCTTCATCGAACGCCAGTGTAATGGCGACTTCACGCTCTTCATATTGGGCGATTGAGTCCGCTGAGCACCGCCAGACATCCTCGTCAAGAAAGCACCCCACGCCGTTCGATTCGACGACAGTGACGCCGTTGGGGAGCGACAGCTCCAGCTCAACGCCGAGTGCCGTGACGCGTCCATAGCCGGTGATTGCGCCGGTGAGCGTGGAAAGAGCGCCAGCCTGAGCTGTTTCCAGCTCGTTCAGGACCAGCCCGATATCGACGGAACCGACGATTGCAAGCGACAAAGAGGCTGTATTGTTCTCGCTGTTTATATCACCCTCGTCGGCGGAGACCTCCACGTCGAGCGTGACTTCGCCGTCGGCGTCGGGGGCCACGACTGCTACCAGCGACAGTTCCGCCCGGTGACCTGCCGACAGCTCCTCGAGTGTGCACTCGATTGCATCGGCCAGACTGCAGCCCTCTGGAATCTCAATGACGGCTGCATTTGCCGGACGCGAGAATGTGGCAACTACAGCGCTGGCATCTGACACCCCCAGGTTCGCGAGAGCGGCCGTAAAGACAACCCGCTCGCCTGCTGCCACATCGGAGGTACTTGAACGCATGGTCACTTCGAGATCGGCGTTTCGAGCGATCTCGAGTTCTATCGAATCGCTGTCGTTGGTCTCGTTCGGGTCTTCCTCAGCTGCAGAAACGGATGCCGTCAGACTGGTCTTGGGAGGGCCATCTCCCGCGGCGACTTGGTACATCGTATTGAGTGTGAGTGAGGCGCCGGGAAGGAGTTCGCCGACGGTACAGATCAATCCACCATCAACTCGGCATTCGCCATCGCCGATTTCGTGAGAGAGTAGCTCCTGGCCCGACTCTAGGGTGATTACCAGCTCTGTCGCTGTGGCAGGCCCATTGTTTCGAACAGTCGCTGCGTAGCCGATGGTACCGCCTGCGACCGGGACGTTCGTAGTCGAGGTAAGCGTCACGCCAAGATCGACAGGGGCGCCTAGGGACACAGCGAGTGTCGCGCTGTTGTTGGAGTCGTCGCTATCGGCTTCTGTAACCGCCATCGTCGCATCAATCTCGAGCGTACCGCGAGCATCGGGATCGACCTCAACGGTCAGAATGATCGTTTGCTGGCCATCGGGGGGGAGAGACTCTGTGGTGCATTCAAGTCGCTGAGCACTGATTTCGCAGATTTGAGGCCAGTTGGTCCGGACGACCTGAAGCCCGTCTGGAAGGGCGATCGATAGGCGGTCCCCTTCGGCACGAGCAGGGCCAGCGTTGGCGATAAAAACGTCGACATCGAAGCGCGTTCCTGCTTCGGCTCCGACTCGCTCATCTATGAACGACACACTGATGTCGGCGGCGTCCGAGAAGGTGATTTCGGCCTCGGCGGTACTATTGCCATCATCGGGATCGTCTTCTGAGCTCGCTGCAGATAAGGCTAAGGAACGGACTCCTCTGGCGCCCTGTTCGACGTCTGCCTGGAACGACCAGGACAAGCTCTTGTGGGGCATCAGCTCGTCAACACGACAGGTTACGGTCGAATCCTCCTGCTCGCACGGTTCCGGAAGCTCACTGAGCCTCAGCTCATTCGGTACCTCGACTTCGACCTCGAGGTCGGTGGCTGGCGTTGGCCCCCCGTTTACGATGCTGGTTCCGAATGTGAACGCCAATCCGGCGTAGCCGTTAGGCTCCGCGGTCAGGCCGACCCGAAGATCAGCCGATCGGACGATGTCGACGCTGATGGAGTCGGTATTGTTGTCGGTATTCTCGTCGGGTCGTTGGGTCACCAACTTGCCGCCGATGGTTGCTTCTCCGGCGGACATGTTCTTGTCGAGAGCGAGTGTGATAGCGAGTGCGCTCTCCTGGTATTGCTGGATGTCACCTGCGAAACAGAGCCAACGCTCGCCGTCGAGATGACAATCCCTCAACCCGCTCCAATCGACCACCGTAGCGCCGTCGGGAAGGGCGAGTTCGAACTCGACATCGAATGCAGTAACCCGCCCTAGACCCGAGATGATGCCGGTGAAGGTAGCGAACGTCCCGGCCTGGGCGGTTTCGAGGCCGCCCAAAACCAGACCAACATCAACGGTTCCAACCACCGGGACGATCAGCGATGCTTCATTATTGTGGGAGTTGACGTCGCTCTCTTCGGCGGAGACCTGAGCATCGACCTCGACCTGGTCCTCGGCGTCGGTTGCTACTGTCGCCACGATCCAGACGGTTGCTTCGGCGCCCGCATCCAGGTCGCCAAGGGCACACTCGATGGTTTCTGTCTTCGTGCACGCATCCGCGACTTCAGTTACGGTAGCATTCGTCGGAAGCGAGAGGGCCACAACGGCGGCACTGGCTGACGAAGGTCCCCGGTTCACGATGCTAGCCGTAAAAATGACACGCTCGCTCGGTGCCACATTCGGTGCGCTGGAACGAAGCGTCACCTCGAGGTCGGCGTCTCGAATGACTTCGACCTCGACGGAATCGGTGTTGTTGGAGTCGTCGTCATCTTCGGTTGACGCGCCGACCGACACGGCGGCGCCTATTGACTCGGTTCGACCTGGTGCCACCTGCAGCGCCAGGGTCACCGTGAACGACTTACCTGGCGCCAGTTCGTCAGTTGCACATGCCGCAGTCTCTTCGTCGCAGCGTCCCGCAGTAGTGCCGAACGATACTAATTGGCCCCCATAGAGTGTGTCGAACGAGAGTAGGACATCGGCTGCGGGCCCTAGCCCGAGATTGGTCACGGTGGCGGAGTAGGTGACTAG
>CAZDBH010000614.1:0-4061 GCA_964503485.1 uncultured Bradymonadales bacterium
GTTCTCAACCACCCACCGGAAGCAGTGTTGGGTGTAATCGCCGACTTCGCCCACTACTCTGAGTACATGGATGACATCGCGTTGTCCGTCGTCGATGGAGTCGAGGGTGACATCACGATCTGCCGAGGCATCACGGATACGCCATGGCCGATGGATGACCGCACATGGACAATTCGTGCCTCTGGCGGACCGACTCAGGTTGATGGCGTCGATGTGTACTTGAGCACGTGGACTTACGTTGAGGGCAGCGGAAACATCGTGGACACGACCGGCTATTGGCTGGCGATTCCCTGGGGCGACAACGGTAGCCAAACGCTGCTTCGCTACCGGCTGCGAGTCGACCTCGGAACCTGGCTGCCCGACTTCCTCATGACCTGGGCAACAGAGAACTTCCTCCCGGAACGAATCAATAGTATCCGAGACCGGACTGACGAACTGCACTGAGCGAAGCTGTCTATTGAGCATGCCCGCCGACGCGTTGTCCGGGCTAATCACCAAGCAATTCTCCTCTTCGAGCTGACCGATGATAGAAGACAAAGTCCAGCGCTGGATTACAGCTGATTGCGCGTTCCGCATTCTTGCGGCCCGCACCACCGAGACGGTCACCGAAGCAGTTCGCGTGGCAAACTGCGCACCCGAGGTCAGCAGCGTCTACGGTCGGCTTCTGACCGGCGCAGGCCTTTTCCAGCTTGCCCAAGCCCCGATTGACCGGGTGCAGGTCGCGTTGAAACACTCCGGCTCGGCTGGCACGCTGCTGGCTGACACGTGGCCCGGACCGACCGTTCGTGGCCGGGTCGAGCATCCACGTCCCGATGGCGGTCCAGTGCTCGGCTCCGGTGAGATACAGGTGTCTCGCGTGAGGACCCGAGGGGGCGAGTTCTACGAGAGCATCGTCCCCCTGCAAGGCGGCTCTGTGTCGGAAGCACTGCAGAGATACTGTCTCGAATCCGAACAGCTCGTGTCCTTCTTCTCACTCGCCGCAGTCGTCACAAATGACGGCAAAGTCGAGCGAGTAGGCGGACTCTTGATACAAGCGCTCCCCGAAATGCGCCACGAGCACCTCGAAGCGCTGACCGAAACGCTCGAGAAGACCCGCTTCGGCGACCTTGTTCGTGCCGGGGAGGACCCCATCAGTGCCGCCGAGACGTTGCTGCGCAAACACGACATCCAACCGATCGGGGAAGATCAGTTCCGATACTCGTGTCGGTGCTCCAAAGAGATCGCAGTTCGAGCGGTGATGACATTGGACGCGACTGAGATCGAAGACATTCGAGCGGGTGGGAACGAGACGGTGACCTGTGAGTTCTGTGGCTCCAGTTACGTCATCTCTGCGGGCGATCTACTCTTCGACTAGCGGCTCCCAGTTATCGAGATCGAGCGTCACCTGAAAACTTCGATTCCATTCGCGCCAGGTCTGAGACTGAATGTCATTCTGCCATGACGACGGATAGGCTGACTGCCCCTCCAAAATGGTTACGATCACCGGTCCGCCAGCGGTCGTCAGCACACCCGAATGGATGGCTGCCACACAAATTGCCGAATCGTCAGTGTACAAGTCTGTGCCCCAAACCGTGGCCTGGGTGCAGTCGAGTGGACACACCCCTCGAAAGGTCGTTCCCGGTTCGCCTTCCAGCGTCTGGGCAGTCTGGTCACAGGTTAGAGCAACCGCGTGGGCGGGTGCGTCAGGCGGCGTCACTTCGTCTGCCTCGATCGGAAGCGAAGTGGGCTCAGGGTCGGTCTCCATCGACGTTGGAGGCGTCGGATCGGTTGGCTGTGAATCCTGGGCGAAGGCCGGCACCGCCAGCAGACAGATCGTAAGAAAGAGGGGCGCTCTACTCATTGTGGGGCTCTCCGTACTGGATCGGGTGCGCGATTAGCGAGTTTGAAGCGCATCTTCAATGCTCGCGGAGAAATCCGCAATACCTTATCGATCTCGAAACGCATGTTGGATCGCGCTGGCGAAGAACGACTCGATCGTGTTGCCGCGCTCGTCAAACGCCACCTGCTGGAAGGTGGCGGCCGTGTCGAGTTCACCGGCCGCGGCGTAGTAGCACGCCGCATCCATGATCATCTCGGCGGCGTTCTCCTTACCCCATTGCTTCAGCATGTCCGCTGCTGCGTGGGCAAGCTCCTCATTCCGTTCGGATTGTCCAATGCCGGACGAAATGAGCTCATTGCCGAAAACGTCTTCATTTTTCTCACGTAAACGCCGTCGTGCGCCGCCGTGATTGAAGCCTGCCAGGCGACCTGGCCGGACGGCGAGCTCCGAAACACTCAGAGTGGGCCCCTTCAGATTTAGATCGAGTGCTGGGTGGTCTGGAGGCGCTGTACCAAGTTTTGCCATGAAACGATTTGCCAGGGGCAAATCCACGTGGGGTCCGAGTTTCTTCTCGCGCACGGCCTTGCGGATCTCCCACCGCTTTCTAGACAGGAGACTGGGGTCGACCTTCACTCGCTCGGGAAGACCATCGGGCCCGATTCGCGAAGTGATCTCCCCTACCCAGTGTTTGTAAGCCGCGACCGTGCTCTGCTCGGATATCAAGCGGAAGAGCCCCGAGGGAACTCGGAAGTATATCTCGGTAATCGTTACCTTGTCCCCATCACGAGCCGCCGCCGTAAAGATACGGGTTCCCTCGATTGACGGGGGCGCCATCAGGAATGGAAGACCGCCACCCGGGCTGGCGATCTTGACTCCTGCCGCCCGTTCCGCCTCGGGCACCGACAGACCGCGCTGTTTGAGCTTGAAGAGTGCCCGTTTGACCGCCTTCTCCTCGTGCTTGTTGCGGACGAGTGCGCCGAGATCGACCAGGCGATCCACGTCTTCGGCCCCAGCTAGCGAGGCCGCCAATCCCTCGATGTCGGCTTGACTAGCCGCGCCCAGGTCACCGGCAGCGACCCCCTCGAGCAGAACTTGGACTCGTTCGTCGGTCAGCGACGGCGCTTTAGATTTCTTTTTCTTCTTCTTCGCCATGTTGAACTCAGCGCTCTGGTTTAGGGTTTCGGCACCGAAGAGTCATCTTGCGAACAGAGCGTCAGACTGCTCCAGCACTTGGTCGCAGGTGGTTTCTGGATCGACTCGGGTGGCTCGAAACATATGTCGGGTATGATCTGGATGAGGCGTCAGCTCATTTTGCCTATCGAGCATGAAGCTGCTGGCGTCGAGGGTGACCTGTTCCAAACTCCATTCGAGAAATCCGTCCAGACGGTCACCGTCTGGGCTGAAACCGCACAGCGCGGTGTGCATGCGTTGCACCACGTACATCTCACCGTCTACGAATCCCTGGACTCGAATCGTCAGGCCCGGGTGACCGTCCCCATCTGCGTCGACTACGCGGATGTCGTCTTCATCGTCGGGCAACAGGTCGACTAGGGGATCATCCAGGTGAACGCCCCTGACTTGAACGTGGTCGCCTGCAAAAAAGACCAGTCCATTTCCGGTCTGGGCGAGTGACGCGGGGCGGTGCATGAGCGGAAGTGAGGTAACGTAGGCCTCTGGGATCTCTGAGACCACGTCTTCGTTGTCGCTTTCCGCGTCAATCGAGCAGACCTCGATCTCGACCCCGGCTTCGCTTCCCGTCTGGTCGACTGTCAGCAGAGCAATACTGGTCACGGTGGTTGCAATCTCACCGATCAGAGGGGCCGAGGACATCGACGTGCGTTCTGTGCGTTGAGCCCAAGTCCCGCTGAGATCGAGTGTCGGCTCATCGCCGCGTGGCACTTCTCCCACGCGCACTGCACACTGCGCTAAGTCACCCGAGATCGGAGGTGCCGGAACAACCGGTGGACCCGAGCACGACGCCAACCCAAAAAGGAGGGCGATTACTGCCAGTGCGGCTGAAAAAGCCTGATTTCTTGGATAGCTGTTGCGATGTCTGCTCATAACCCTCTCTTTTTGGCATACTTCATGGTTCATGACCACGATCCACGCAAGAGTTGTCGAGAGCCTCGCCGAAATCCCAGAAGCCGCCTGGGATGATCTATTGGACGACAAGTGCACGCCGTTTATGCGGTGGGGGTTTTTGCAGGCGCTCGAAGAGGCTGGCTGCGTCGGCCTGGAAACC
>CAZDBH010000615.1:0-4059 GCA_964503485.1 uncultured Bradymonadales bacterium
CTTGATCCTACTAGGTTTTGGCTCGGTGCTCTACAAACATCGGTGAAAAATGCGGCCCTAGATGTGGCTGTGAAGACCGTCATGACCCATCGTGCGAACCTGATGGACAAGCTGAACATCCACAATCAGTCCAAACTCGTGCAATTGGCGATTCGAGAGGGCCTCATTACCGGCGAGTGAGAGCGGTCAAAGCAGTCAATCAGAACTGGGTGAAAAGAGCGCCGAAGGCGGCGTTTCCGTAGCCGTCATCGTAACCAGTCACGATTTCAGTCCCGAAATACGGTGCATCATAGGTCACAGCCTCAAACTCGGACTGGAAGTCGTCTGCACTCATCGCGTGTCGAGCGACGTATCCACCGTAGCCCGTTCCAGACCAGATCGCGGAGAAGGCCGGGTTTCCTGCGGCGTCCGTGTAGACGTTGAGGTAGTTGAGGCGCAGGTCGGCCTCACCTTCGGTGTAGTCGATGAAGGCCGTCTGGTAACCATCGCTGTTCATCGCGTACCAAGCCTCCCAGCCCCCTACAGAGGCGTTGTCCCACAGGCCTGAAACATACGTTTGTCCACCAACGACGACCGGTGAGATCATAGCCGGGCGAAAACCGGCCGCTCTGAGTTCACCGAACCTAACACCAGCCTCGACTTCGGTTAGGCCGTGGTATGCGGCCCAGTCGGGTCCAGGCCGTTGGGTGAAAACGACCGAGTAGAAGACGTTGTCAGAAAGCGCATAGCTGTCGATGTAAGTCGGCCGATAGCCGGTGCTGACCATGTAGTCCATGAGGCCCTGGTAGTCTCCCGCTGGCACCTTGTTGTAGGAGGCCCACGCGAAGCCGTCGCTTCGGCGGAAGATCGCATTGAAGCGCGCCGCTCCGGCGACTGTGAATCCATCGACCCAGACGGGCTGGAAACCGGCCGTCGTGACATCGTCGAAGACATACTGGAAGTCGCCGTCTGGGACGTTGTGGCGGACCTGTTGCGAGCTGCCATCGTCGGCCAGATTGGTCACGCCGTACACCCAGGAACCCTCGAAGCGGCCGTTTGCTCTGGCAGTTACGGTCCACCTGCCCGGCGTATCTTCCACACCCAAGTTGAACCAGCGGAAACTGTGTCGTCCAAACCCCGTGAAATCGGCGACCAGCGTGTTTGCGGTGCTACCGTCTGGACGCTGCACGGTGAGTGTCAGCTTGTCGCCCGGGACGCCTCCGCCGATCGACAGTCCCAGCCCCAGTGTCTCACCTGGGCGAATCAGGCTCACGTTCGGGGGCGGGTCCTTGATGTCGTTGGCCTGGGTGATCTGTCCGCGGCGCAGTGAGATGTCCATGAGACCGAGTTGAGTGATGTAAACAGGTGGTACGTCCCACATTCCTTCGCGGAAGGGATCGACAATGTTGTCATCACAGTCATGAACTTGGAAGTGGAGATGAACGTGGGACGAGCATCCCGAACTCCCAATGACGCCGAGTGTGTCGCCGGTTTCGACTCGATCGCCAATCTCGACTACGACCGAGTCCTGCTTCAGGTGGCCATAATAGGCCGTGAAACCGTTGTCGTGCAGCACTTTGACGTAGTTCCAGTTACCCGTGCACGTCATATTCCTGTCGAAGTTTCCTTCGGCCAAGGCGATCACCTCGCCCGCGGCAGCGGCGATGATTGGGAAGTCTTCGTCCATTGACCGAAATGTCGGGGCGTCGATATCGATCCCGCGGTGGTTGTCATATGTCCGGGCTGCACCATTCGTGTTTCCCGCGTAGTCGCGCATCGTGCCTTCGTTCCGGTCGAGATCGACGTAGTTGTTGATGACCCAATCGCGGGCGTCGGTACCGGGCATTGGCCAGCTGAATTCGAGATCGTCTGCCTCACACGATGGCGCTGGGTCCACCGGACGGATGGGATCTCCTCCCGTTCTAGGTGGCCTCGTAGTCGAATCGTCTCCGCTGTCGTCCGAATCATCATCGGCAGGTCGGTCACTGTCGTCGTCGGAGCCGTGATCATCATCCGGTCTCACGGGGTCATCATCGGTCGCAGCCGGATCGTCGGCTACCGGTGTGTCGGCTACCGGTGTGTCGTCGACCGGAGTCTCCGGCGGCTGCTCGTAGGAGTCGGTCAGCTGCAGCGAAACCTGCAGAAGCTCCTGAAGTTCCTCGCTTGCTTCAATGACGTGCTCAACTGGCGCTGTTGAGGTCGGACCCACGCGCTCGTCAAACGGCCGATCAGCGCTCGGTTCGGCCGGCGTGTCAGAGGTTTCGCTCAATACGGAGGGGTCGGCGCAAGCGCCGAGGACGAGGAGAAGACTCGAAAAACAACACAAAATCCATCGGGACATTCATTCACTCCGGTCAGACCGCCCCCGATCCGACCCAACCCAACCAGTATGACTGGCGAGTCAGTCAAAGCAGTGTGACAACTTGAATCTGATTTGTCAAAAGGGTTTTTGTTTTGCCGCTGGTCAGTAGGCGAAGGTTCGCGTTCGGATGAACCAGAGCCCGTCGATCCGCCAGGCGTTCAGTCGAACAACGCCCTCTGGGCCGGAGCGAACGTAAATCTCCCCAAGCACGAACTCGCCCGCTGTGTCTTGTTCGTAACCCACGCTGACATCGGTGAGATGGGAAGGTTCCATCAGGAGCCGGGTTCGGCCGTCTTCTCCGAGTCGTGCTGACCAACCTCGAATATCGATGTCGCCGGCGACATGTGCCTGATTGCAGCTGGAAGCTGAACACGTGGTGACAAGCAACCCTCCGCTGGGGTCGCTGGTGACGGGGGGTTCATCCACGATCGCAAGCGTTTCACCACCGCAGTAGAGTGTCCCGCCAACCGGAGGGTCGAAAACCTCGACCGTTACCCAGCTCTGCCCGGAGTCAGAGCTCGCAATCAGTTGGCGGTCGGCTACAAGCAGCCACTGCGCGTCTCCTGCCGAGCACGCCCCCAACCGTCCAGCTCTCGGCACGGACGCATCGAGGTCGATTCGGTGATGGGTTACCGTTTCAAGGCTGGCCTCGATCGGCGCGTAGGTAATGGTCAACGCGTCACCACCCCAGCACGGCACTGTGATCCCCCCGATCTGATCAATGTGAGACCTGCAGTTGACAGACAACGTGTCGAGCGCCCCCAGTGTCACAGGGTCGGATCCCAGGGCTTGTCGAATGATGTCGTGGGCCCCGGTCCGCTCGTCTCGGCGAAACCCGAGAACAATGTGCTGACCCGACTCGAGCCTCACAGCCACTCGCGGCACCAGTCGTGGTGCGAGGGAACCGAGCGAATGCCACTCCCCGTCCGAATACTGGCGTCCTTCCCAGGTTCCGGTATCCGGGTTCTGCGCCATTCCCCAAGGGTGGTTGTCGGCCCACTCCCAGACCCGCCAGCGGTCGGTGCCCAGTGGTATGACCTCCCAGAGTGCCCCGTCGGTCGTCCTCGCCCGAAGCTCTCTTCGATCGCCCCCCCGCTCTCCCGAGACCGTGAGCTCCAGGCCGGTGCCATCGGACTCAATAGAGACTTGTGCTCGGTTTGGATCCCTCAATCCCCAGTCAATTGCGTGGCCAAACTGCCGGCGCCAGGTTTCCTCAGATATGCTCGACTGCTCCAGACTCGGCGCGCTCGACTGACAATCAACCGTGACCTCCAACCCGGGTGCGTCGACTAGCGCGGCGAGCTCGCCGAGGGTCGCGCTGACCCGTTTGATCTCAGAACAGAAGGCTTGGGCGTGTTCGAGACCACGGGGCCGGAAACTCGCCTCGGTCAGGACATGGCTCGCGTCAGACCACATTCGGTCGAGATCAATGAACTGCGTGTAGCGTTCGCGAATTCGCGACTGCTGAGGGGTGTAGAACCGCGCATCTGCGAAGCAGTCGCGGCTGGGATGATCCCAGCCCTGGTGGTGTACCATGCGTTCCAGAATTGCATCGGTTAGGCTGATACCGGGTGCAGTACTGCCTCTGAGACAGGCGTCGAAGACTTCGAACTTGGCGTTTAGCTCGGTTACAGCTTCTTTTGCTGCCTGGTCAGCGGCCTTCCGCTGGAGGAAGATTCCGGTGCCGTATATTGCCGAAATGCCGAGGACGAGGAGCA
>CAZDBH010000616.1:0-4058 GCA_964503485.1 uncultured Bradymonadales bacterium
CCCAGATAGTAGCGACCCAGACGTCGAAGATGAGTCCGACGTCGCCGATGACCCCGATGTGGTAGCCGATCCCGACACAGGTGACCCCGACGTGGTCTCCGATCCAGACGAGAGCACTGACCCAGATGTCGTGCCCGACCCGGACGTTGTGACCGACCCCGACATCGGGGACGTGGTCATCACCTGTACGGTGGACCCCGATGTGGAGGATGCCGCCGCGGTCGTCTGGTTCGAGAACATCACCGACTCGTCGGTCGATATCATGGTCAATGTGATCCGAGAGTCGGATGCGTACCAACTGCCCCTGATCAGCGGCGCGACCATCACGTCTTCGAGCCCGAACGCAATCATCGACGATTGGCTATGGGATGATAGCCCAGGAAGTGCGGGGGGCGCGGGCGGCTTTGTGGCCAGTAGGATCCCCGCCGATACCGACTTCCGGGTTGTGACAATCAATTTCGACAGAACTGACACGATTGGTACCAAGCCAGACGTCTGTTTCGCCGGCTGGATATTCGGTGAAACAGTGGGTGACAACTCCGTGGCACTCCAGCCCGTTCAGCCTCCCCCGCGGGGAGGGAATACCTGTCAACCCGGGTGCTTCAACCCCGACAACCTGTGATCGACGAGCTTTATCAAGGAATAATCATGCGACATCGTTCTCCCGGATATCGGTCTCACTGTTGGGTTTTGACCGTACTACTCGTGTTGCTGCTGGCTAGCTGCGGTTCGGATACCCCACCAGGCGAGGACGACGCGAGCACGAATGGTGGATGCGCCGAGTGCCCCGACTCTTGCGATACCTCTACTGGGCAATGCGCAGACGATCCCGACCTAGGCGATATTGTCGAGGATTCAATCGATGATACGGAACTCGACGAGGCCGCTGATGAAGAGAGCGAGCCCGATGTCGCCGATGACCCGGTCGACGACGAACGCGCAGACGAGAGCCAGGATCCTGAGGTCGAGTCCGATCCCGACGTTACATCCGATCCCGACGTCGAGACCGATCCTGACGAGGGCGATGCGGACGCAGAAGTCGTGATTAACAGAGACGTGGATCCGCTATTCGATGAACACACCCCAGATGTAACAGATACCGACGCCACCGATGTCGAGGACGAAGAGATCTATATTCCGCCTGTAGTCTGCCCCTTCGATCATCTCGAGATTGACACGCCAAACAACACCTTCGAGGCCGCCAGTGTGGTCACCAGCGGACCCGTCGCGGGTACAGTCGGCCTTCGCGCCTCGGAAGAGCGTGAAATCCTGCCCTGTGGGGACCTGGCCTTCCGAGACGTCAACAGCTTCAATACCTGCCTCAGCGGCGGTTGCGAGTGCGAAACAGTGGTCGACCTTGCAGTCTGTGGGATTAGCGACCCTGACTATCATACGTTCGATGTCGTTGCGGGCGACAGCGTCTTCATTCGGGTCAAGTTCGAGGAGCCCTTCACAGTCGAGGATGTATCTGGGGCCCTGCTTGCACCGCCGACCGGTGTCGAATGTGAGGAAGCTGAGACCTGCGAGGACGACGAGGGCTGCTTCGCAGGGGCATGTCGCCCCATCATCGATGGAGATTGGCTGGACACCGGTGGTGAAGATCAGGACGACACCCTCGAGTTCGCCGGCTTGAATAGCCTCGCAGTCGACGGTGCCCTGGCCAATTACGTCCTGCGGGTTAACGCCAACTCCGAAGTCACCTATTCGCTGCTCGCGCAGGTCGATCCACTGGGTCGTGCCTGCCTTCACGATGATTGGGACGCCGATTGGCACGACTATTCAGAAGAGGCTGACGAGGAATGCGCCAGCGAATCCTGCGACCTGATTGAAGGCGATAGCAGCGGTGAAGAAGAACCGCCGACCGTTTTTGCCAACCTGTGCGAGTGGGATGGTCAGGATTACTTCCGCCATGTGGTCGACTCGGGAGGCGGAGTGAGCCGTCGCTTCGACGTGGTCTGGAACCTGCGAAGCACCGCGACAGTAGAAGCAACCCTCTACCCAGAGACCGGTGATCCCGTGCCATTCGAGAGTCCAATAGGCGGCGTGCTACGACTCCAGTTCTGCGAGGGCTCGAACCCGTTGGACGACGGCTCCTACCAGATCGGTGTCTCGACCGACGAACCCGTATTTGTACAGGTGAATGCCTACACCAATACCTTCGGATGTGCTGAGTGACTCCGGTCGAAGTGCCTCGCCGACCTTCTGACAGCGGCGAATCTTGCCAGCTTTCCTACTGACTCACAGCCGTACTGCCTCATCGCTACGCACGGACGCTAGCGGTGGGCTCTCGATCGGCATCGCACAGAATGGGAGGCCACTCATGCTGGCAGCCGACGTGGGTTTGGGATGGAGGCGATTCTTTGCGCGTTTGGTGGTGGGCAGGAGCGCGGCCGATCAGTATCAAAGGGAGAGCGTTGAGGGCTTCTTGCCGAAACGGCGATCGAGTACGATCAGACGAGCGTACGGGCTATTCGCACGCCCCGGGTCCGCCGGCGCTACCGTCACTTGGGTCCTCGATTGCGACAGCGTAGGTGATCGCCCGACTGTTCTCGACCACGAGCTGATACTCGCCGTCGACCAGATCAGGGAAGTCCGCCTCAAGTACACCGAGGCTCGCACCCCGGGGAACCGTCCCCATGCACAGCGGATCGGCCAAATCGGTCCGCCACAGTGTGGCGCTTCCGATATCCCCATCAGTCGACACGTCCCAGGTGACGGTGACACGCCGTGTCTCGTCGCCCGAGCCTCCGTCGATGATATGGCGGAACACATCCTGACGATCCCATGAACAGATATTGTAGCGCTCGTCGGGTGAATCGTTGGGCAGGGTACAGCTGTCTTCAGTACATTCGTCCTCGCTCGAAGGCGTGCAAACACCACCATCACAGGGATCGCTGTACTCGTCCCAGCTTGCGTCCCACGCGTCGTGAGAGCAAGCGCGACTATCTGGTGCCACTTGAACGATCACACGGTAGGGCAGCTCGGGAGGCGGGTCACCCGAGGTGTCTCCGATTCTGAAACCGGCTGACCACACGTCCATCAAGTAGTTACCGATTGAGGTTCCGTCACCCTCGGCGACCCGTGCAGCGCCCAATGAGAACTCGAGGGTTTCCATCTGACCGCTCTCGTCTGTGTCGAGCCATGTGCCCACGATCTTGGGACGGCAGCGACCCGCGACACAGGGTGGTCCGGATGTTGCGCCGTCCGCGTAGCAGTCAGAGGGACGCTCGCAGGATCTCTCATCGCGCGGCGGGGCGTACACCGCGGACACGACCAACGTCGTATTGTGTGGATCGTTCTCAAAAATGACGCGAATCCAGGCGACGTCGCCCTCGAGTAGGCGGAAACTCAGCCAGTCCCTGTCCTCGATCGAACAGGCGCCGAGCTGGTCCATCTCGATGCAATCGCAGGGGCCCAGTTCATCTTTGGGGTCATCGTCATCGCCGTCCTCGGCGTCGACGCACTGAGTATCTCCGTCGCCCACGAACGCGAGCTCGCCGCAGGCGTATCCCGCGCGGGTAAAAGTAGTGCGCACGGAGTTGGTTCCGGCCAACAATTCGGGATGCAACTCACTCGATGTGAACGGTGTGTTGTTGTCCTGATCGACCTCTAAGTGATCGAGCGGGCAGATCGGAGTTGGCCCTGCATCGGTATCTTCCTCATCGGCAGCGTCAGCATCGAGATCGGACGTGTCATCCGAATCGGTGTCGCTGTCCGCGACCTCGGCGTCTTCGACGTCGCTCTCGTCTCCACCATCGGAGTCGCCCTCTCGAGAATCATCGCCGTCTTCTTCGTCAGCGGCGTCGCTATCTTCGGCGACATCCGTTTCCGAGTCTTCATCCGTGTCGGCGCTGTCCGCAGTGCCATCGCCAGCGTCTTCGTCTTCGTCAGCGTCGACTGTATCGGGGGTATCCGGACCCGTGTCTTCTACGTCGGGGCCGCCGATGGGTTCACAAACACCGGTGATCTCGTTGCACAGGGTCGGTCCCAAGCATGTACCGCAGGGGCCGGTAGTCGGGGTAGTAGGCGGATCGTCACCACAACTAGCGACACACAGT
>CAZDBH010000617.1:0-4054 GCA_964503485.1 uncultured Bradymonadales bacterium
CGCTAAAAGCTAACGGCTGGAGTCCGGGGCGTTATACGCGACGGGCTCCTAGTGGGGGTGACCCCTTCGCGCTTCTGACGGAAATCGGCCGACGGATGCCCGCCGACATCAGTGTTGGGACGGAGGCGGCTGCGGTATGGTAACCAAACGCTAAAAGCGCTACCCGCGTTTCGGGCGTGTGAATGCTCCCCTACGGTTCCCAGACGTACGCCGTCGGACCCTCCAGATCGAAGACCCAGGCTTCCAAGACGCTTGCGACCGAGGGATGACCGTCGATTTCCCGCCAGAATTCGTCCTTCCGGCTGATTACATGAATTCCTAGCCGGCTGCTGTAGGCGGCGTCTAATTCGGCGAAGGCATCTCGGACCGCCGCGGCAAACTCCTGAGCCAGTGGTGTTCGATCGCGGGGAACACAGCCACCGCTCGAGCATCCCGAGACCACATTGCCGCAGGTGTCCGGGTGAGCGCAGAAGCCCTGCACGCAGCTCAAATCTCCATCGCATTCATCGTCGCCGGTGCAGTCCCTTCGGTAGCAGCCGGTCTCGGAGCACATGCCGCCATCTTCGCAGGTCGCGTCGACCGAGCAGGTTGATGTAACGCAAATTCGATTGGCAACGCATACACCGTCCCCACAGGAGGTGTCCGAGCCGCACTGCGGTTCGATGCACAGCCCGGTCGCCCCCAGTATCTCGTGCGAATTCTCGTCAAACTGGTCCATGTAAGCGAAAGTCGGGGTCGAGATGTGGTTGAACAGCACATTCACGTGGTCCATACATGCCAGCGGATCTGCTTCAGACGCGAGACAACTGACGTCGGGTTGGCTGTTTTGATAGCAGGCCTTGCTGAGTCCCGTTCCCAGATCGATTGAAGGGATGTCGACGACTACCGCCGAATCATTGAAACCGAGGACTTCTGCGGGCGCCACAGCGGCCGCAAAGTCGTCGACGTTGTGCTTGAACCCGTTGGCGCCGGCGGAGCCCCCGCCGAAGAGAATGAGGTCTGCGTCGCCGAGTCGAGGCCAGCCTTCGGGTGGGTCAGACAGGAAGGCCGTGACTTCTCTCACGATGACTCGTCCGCGGAAGAAGTAGGAACGGTGCTCGTTGGGTCCGGCGTCGCCCATCCAACCGTCAGAGCTACAGTAGTTGAGGAACACGTGATTCCAGTCGGCCCACGGGTTGTCAGGTTCTGATCGGTCCCACATGCCATCCAAACCGGGGTCCGCCGTGGCGAGAGGACAGGCGAGGTCAGGACGTGCCCGAACACGGGCATGGCAGCTGGTCTCGTTGCCGCACGCGCCGCCTCCTTCGAGGAAAATCAGCCACTTGTCGGCACCGTCCCCTCGGCCGGGGCGAATACTAAACGTGTAGGGCTCACCAGTGTTGCAGACCGCGCCGAGCTCTTCCGCATCGGGCAAGGCGATTAGCTGCCAGCCAGAGCCCATGCGGTCCACGCCGGGTTGTAGGGCATGGTCGCTCGACTCACAGTCCGCATCGCGAAGATGATCAAGGTCGGCTTCCGACGAACGGTAGCCCTCCGGGCACAGCCCAGCGAAGGGGTCAGTTTCGCCGTCCCCATCGGGGGCATCCCCCTCAGAGACCTCGGGAACGTCCCCATCCGTGTCATCAGTATCGAGATCGAGCGGCGCGGGTGTGTCCTCATCGTCAGAATCGCCCGACGTCTCCAGATCAGCTCGAGTGTCAGACCCGAGGTCGGCGTCGTCTGCGCCATCCTCCTGGACGTCCGCATCGCCATCACTCCCGACATGCATATCGACGACGAGCGTTTCTTCCCCCGGCTCATCGTCCCCGCAAGCTGTCCACAAGAGGGTCGTCACGACCAGCGCAACCAGTACGGGGATGCGATGGCCCATAGCCAGTCTGATCTGACCATTGCTCTGCACCCCACAGCTCGGACTCTCATGACTATCTTCTAGGTCAGCCATTACTCGGCCCTCCAGTATTGTTTCGATTCCTGTTTCTATCCTAGCCACAGTCCGGCTTGAATCCGAGTGACACCTCGATGAACTCTGAGTGATCGATCGAATTCAAGGAGACGATTCGGGACCGCAGGGTATGACGGGTATGGGAACTATGCATGGCCGTAGTATCTCCTCGAAGGTTCTGGAACGCTAATCTGAGGCGTCCGGGGTCGCATTTCGCTACCAGTCGCTCAATTCGCTAGCTCGCACTGCGAACTGCAATCCGACACATTGGGAACAGAACTGGATGTGTAGAGCGCATTACAGCACCCTGAACAGGTCTGATACTCGGTGCCGTTTACCACCTCGGGATAGGCAGAACGGGCGGCCGGACACATGATCGTGCCGCTTTCATCTTCTGGTTCGGGGCAGGTCGCGTAGCACGAGGACACATCTTGAGCACAGCACTGTGAATAGGTCGAGAAGTAGTTTCCGTTGGCGGCGTTGCAGGCCGTGATCATCTCTGCGCAACAGGATTCGCACTGCGCTGTGGTGCTGGCAGCCCCACTACTCGCGTCCCAGTTGCACACTGGGCCCCCAGACACGTTCGTGCCGAGGCCGTCGAACGAGTAGGAGGCGCATTCGTAGTCACAGGGAGCCATCACGCTGCAATCGGGGCCTTGTGCAGGCGTTGGGCAGGCCGCCGTGGCGCGGGCCTCGGTCCAACCCAGTGAGATTAGCTCCTGCTGGCAGGCCGGAGCGCAGGACTCGCAATCGCTGGCACACTCAGCGAAGAAGCTGCAATCAGCAGCCGACTGGCGGGCGAGCCCCTCCTGGCAGCCGGTGACCCAGTTCTGGTACGAGCGACTGAGGAGGGTATCCGCTAGTGTGAGCGCTTCCGAGAGCTGCTCACTGGTCGGCGCGGCGGTATCGACTCCAAGCGATTCCCAGGACAGAAGCGAATTGCCACCTTGTAGCCTGCAGTTGAAATCGACGATCAGCCCGTTACTCCAGATGCCAGTGAGGGCAGCTGAATCGACCAAGGCGTCATTGGTTTCGAATTGGTCGAGCAACTGATCGGCGGAGTACGACATGCAGGCCGAAGCCGACCCAATCTCTGACGCCGTGTCGAGGTCGTTCCAAGCTGGGCCGCAGCCTCCCACCCCGGCATCCTGCATACACTGGTAAAGGTCGTTGTCGCACACGGGTAGGTCGTTGCCGCAATCGTTGCAGGCCTCGTAGCGCTCGATGCAGCACTCCGGGCTGTTGCACTGATAAGAGACCGTCCAGTCCTCGCAGTTCGGGTCGGGACCACACACGACGGGTTGACCCATCACGATCTCGAGCCACTCCCTGTCCATCGTCGCGGTGCCGAGGGTGGAACAGGTACGGCCATCCACCTCGGTAAACGGCGGGCGAACATGGGTAACGACTCCCAGGATGTTGCCGGCCCGGTCCCGCACCGAGGTGCCTGATTCCCCCGAGCAGGCGACTACGCCGGGGCCCCCGTTGTAGTCGAATCGATCGGTGCCAACAGATGTGATGGGGGCAATCTGAATATGAGGCTCACCAGCGTACTGAGCGCGCCGATTGAGATTGAGCCACTCGCCTACCTCCGGTGGCCGACAGGCCATGCGGCTCGGCTCGGCGTTCTGACCGAAGCCGGCCGCGAACTGCGAGGAGCCGCACATATTCACGTCAGTCTCTATAATGCCGATATCGTGCGCGAGCTTCCCGTTCCACAGCGGGTGAATATGGAACGAGAGGGTCTCGCCCAGACCTGCCAGCTGGGGCATTGATTCCAGGAACTCATAGTAGTCGATCGTTCCGTCGTCCAATTTCTTACCCAGGCAATGAGCGGCAGTGAGCAGGTGGTGGCATGAAATCGGTGTGGCGCGGCAGTGTTGTGCCAGATTGAGCGCGTCGTCGGTCTGCTGATAGCTGTTCGGGTCTGTAGCGGGCGCAGTGTCGTCGAAGCAGCCTGCAAGTGCCGCGGTAGCGACCAGCGCCAGTGAGAGTATGAGTCGGTTTGTGCTCGAGATGATGTGTTTCACAAGGCCCTCCAAGTTGAGTTCTCTTAGAGACTAGGAGCCTGTCGCGCATAGCGCTCCAGGCTCCGCCATTGGCTTTTAGCGA
>CAZDBH010000618.1:0-4054 GCA_964503485.1 uncultured Bradymonadales bacterium
GGAAGCCAATCGGGGGACTCCGAGGCCGTTCCGTGGTTGCGCACCTGTGCAGCACGCTTCAACAAGCCGCCGTCTCGAGTGAGTAGCGCGCCGGCCTCACCGGCCGCAAAGACCTTGGTCGCGTGAAAACTCATTGTGCTGACCGTGGGGCCTTCGTGGTAGCGCCGGCCGTCCACCTCAGTGCCGAATCCGTGGGCGTTGTCGTAGATCACGGGGATGCTTGCGTTTCCCGCCAAGGAGCAGATGGTGGACAGATCAGGCGGCACCCCGAAGACGTTGACCGGAACGATACAGGCGATGTCAGAACGGGAAGCCATCAGTTCTTTGAGGTGATCAGCCGAAAGTGTCCAGCTTGCGAGGTCGATGTCGCAAAATATTGGCTGGAGGCCAGCTCGAACCACGGCGTTGAGGGTCGCGACATAGGTGAAGGCCGGGAGCACTGCAGTCCCAACCAGGGGACTCAATGCCCCGAAGGCTAGGTCGAGTGCCGTACTACCGCTTGTGGTCGCAAGCGTCGGAACGCTGCCCAGGAACCGGCTTACTTCAGCTTCGAGTCTCCTAACTCGAGGGCCGTGGTTCGTGAGTTGTCCGGAGTGAAGCACCTCGCTGATTTCTAACAGCAGATCGAAACTCGGTTCGAGATGGGGCCGAATATGCGGGATTTGCGTGGGGGCCACCGGCGATGGACTGCGCAGCAGGTCCCAATGCCTCAAGACCCGTTGCAGACCGTCCTGCAGAGAGGTTTCTGCGGTACAGCCGAGTAACGTATGCATCCGGTCTAGGTCTGGAATCCGGCGCGGTATCTCCTCGAACCCGACACCGAAATGGTTGGAGCCCGACACGTCAACAGTTCCAGGCTGGTGGTGGGCAAGGTCCACCATTCGCTCGGCGAGCATCCGCATAGTGACTGGTTCTGCGCGGCCGACGTTGATCACCTTGCCGGTAACCTGTGGGTTCTGTCCGATCTGCCCGAGGAACGCGAGTGTCGCTCGGACTGCATCGTCAATGTAGCAGAAGCAGCGTATCGCATTGCCTCCATCTACCAGCGGAAGCGGTCGGCCATCTCTAATCGCTCCGACGAAGGAACTGACAACCCGACCTTTTCCGGGTTCATCTGCTGTCGGTCCGTACACGTTGAAGTAGCGTACGATTCCGAACTGAAGGCCACGTCCCCGTAGTGCCATGGCGTACTGGTCGACCGCCCCTTTGGCGGTAGCATACGACCAGCGCTGTTTCTCTACCGGTCCGTACAGGCGAGCCGACTGTTCGTGCAGCTTCGTCGGGTTGGCCCCGTAGACCTCACTCGTGCTCGCGACGAGGACCGGTTTTCCATGCTCGGCACAGGCTCGCAGGATGTTGCGCCCGCCGATTATCGAGACGTCCAACACTTCTGCCGGATCGTCCAGGTAGCGGTGCACGCCGACCACGGACGCCATGTGAGCGATTGCAGTCGCATTGGCCACGAGCGAATCGACTAACTTCTGATCCCTGACGTCCCCCACAACACAATCCAGCCGCGGGTGGTCTTTGAGGTCTCTGAGGCGTTCGAAACTGGGATCGACGTCAAGGCAGACAACCCGAGCTCCCCGTTCGACGAGGCACCGGGCTAGGGAAGAGCCAATAAAGCCGGCGCCACCCGTGATCAGGACCGCCTGTTTTGTCCAGTCGTGCTGCATGGTCACGACTGTTGTAGGCCCCTGGCTCCGAAGATGGCAAGAGCACCGTTGACCAGTTGTGTGTCAGCCGGTATCCCGGTGTCATGACCACGCAGAGAAATAGCACCGGTTGCGTCCTAATGACCGGGCTGTTGTTTGTCCTCGTCTCGGGACTGGTTTGGGCCGTCCTCCAATTGTTGGACACTGACGAATCGCCTGATGACACCGTCCGCGAGCAGACTGACGAACGCGTCCTCGAGCCGCCGCCACCCGATCAACAAGCCCGAAACGAGCCACCGCAACCTCCGCCGCACCAGCCAGCTGTGCCGCAGCCAGTGGTAGATCGCGATCCGGCTAGACCGGGGCCGGTCGGGGTGGTCAGCACCCAGCCAGTTGGCAAGACACCGCCGGCGCCCGTCCCTCCCGTCGCTGAGCGTCCCCCAACGACAGAGGGGGCCCATTCGGTTCCCAACGGTGGACTTCCAGTCGACACGGTGGGCAGCTTTCCGGTCGAGGTTCAGGTGCGGTCCTCAGAGCTTTCGGTTTTTCCGGAACGCACCTTCTACCGCTTTGGAGCAGCGCTCACGAACGCGATCGGCGAAGAGATTACCCAGTTAGTCGTGACTCTCGACGTACTCGACTCCAGCGACGCAGTCCTAGCGAGTCGAGACTTGTACGTTGTTTCTCAGAACTCGATGAACGTGAGGCCCGGGGACATGCGACTAGCCGGAACCTCTCTAGAGACATCCGATCAGGCTGTCTCTGTTCAGTTGACCGTCAAGACTGTAGATACGCAGCCCATCACGCAGGGGGTTCTCTCTTCAGCACCGCTACCCCTGGAAAACTGGTCGGCGGAACCGGGTTTCGCCATTTCGGTCGTCGAGAGAGAAAGGCGTCTCACGCCCAGCCTCAACCCTCCCAGCCAGTACTTGCGCACAGTCTTCGAAGTGAGCAACACGGGGACGCGCCCCATAGAGGTCTTGCAACTCTCGATTA
Source organism: uncultured Bradymonadales bacterium (assembly GCA_964503485.1). GTDB lineage: Bacteria > Myxococcota_A > Bradymonadia > JAFGEP01 > JAFGEP01 > CAZDBH01. The sequence continues at coordinate 2,652 of CAZDBH010000618.1, forward strand.
CGCCGCATGGGCGTACCGGAGACTACGAATCCTATTCGTTTTTCCCGGTCGCTTCGTCCGGTCCACCGCTGCTGCCTGGCGACACAGTGCTGGTTTCACGAACAGGATCGGCGGCTGGCGAGACGACGGGCTATAGCCTCCGAGTCGACAGACTGCGATAACCGAGGTCAATTGCCTACACCTCCGGATGTGGGAAGTAGGGATGCCGCCGAGCGGCAGAGAGGTGATTCATGGAACAAAATACTCACATGGGCATTAACGCGGAACTCGTCGGCGAAGTCGTCGAGATCACAGAAGGCGGGGCGGTTGTGAAACTCGTCGCCTCTGATGTGATGAGCGCTGATGATAGAGCCCTCTGCCACGGCGGGTTCACCTTTGGGCTTGCCGACTACGCCGCGATGGTCGCAGTGAACGACCCCAACGTTGTCTTGGGCGGCGCCGAGTGCCGCTTCCTCGCCCCCGTAACGGCTGCCCAAACCATGCTGGCTACTGCCAAGGTCGTCGAGTCAAAGGGAAAGAAGAGGGTGGTCGAAACAAGTGTCACCGTCGACGGCAAAAAGGTGTTCGACGGCAAGCTGACTTGCTTCGTTTTGGAAAACCACGTCTTGGATAGTTAGGTGACCTAAGGGGAGTCAGCGGCCGGGTTTCACACCCTTCTGGGCTGTGAGATGACGCAGGACGTTGGCCTCGATACCGAGCTCTTTGGCAGCCGCTTCGTAGTCACCGCCCGCTTCTTTCAGCGTGGATTGGAGCATCGAGAGCAAGTTCTGACCATCGGCTTTGATGGTCGAAGCGAACTTCAACGCGTCCGCTTCCTTGCGCTCCAGCGACGCATCGCGCTCGAAATCGCCAGTCAGGTGGAAACGGAAAATCGCATCGCCGACTCGCAGCTCCTGGCCTGGCATCAGGCGGCCCTGAGTGACCGGCTTTCCGTCGACTAGCGTCCCGTTTCGGCTGTTCATATCAACAACTTGAAGGAAGCCATCTCGGGGTGTGATCTGAGTATGTGTTCGAGAGGCTTCTTCGTCGGTCACTTGGATGAAGTTGGTCGGATTTCGACCAATTGTTACCATGCGATGTCCAACCAAGAAGGCTTGCCCTTCCACGCAGCCGCCGATTCCCATCAGCCAGTTCACCTTCACGTCTGACTTCTTTGGAGCGGCAGCTGGGGATACTGCGTCCGCTCCCTTCGGTAACGTGCGGGCATGGGCCCGAGCGTTGGGACCGCTCTGCTTGCCCATGACGAAAGCCATCCCGACAAGGACCGCGGCTGCTACTGCCAAAATGATGATGATCACGCTCATCGCTGCGGATGCCTCCCACCGGAGATCGAGTCCAGGTATTCAATCGCGCTAGGAGCCTGTCGCGCATAGCGCTCCAGGCTCCGCCATTGGCTTTTAGCG
>CAZDBH010000619.1:0-4045 GCA_964503485.1 uncultured Bradymonadales bacterium
GACCTGTGAGCAGCCACCCCCCATCCGTTCGTCTCGCTGTACTTTTGATTCCGGCCAGGTCGCTGCCGGCATTGGGCTCTGACCACCCCTGACACCACAGTTCTTCAGCTGCCGCCATCTTGAGTAGGAAACGGTCGCGTTGTTCGTCTGTGCCCGCCTCAAACAAGGTCGGGGCGAGCAAGAAGATGCCGTTTTGAGTCACTCGGCTGGGGGCCCCAGCACGATAGTACTCTTCCTCGAAAATCAACCACTCAACCAGGCTAGCTTCCCGACCGCCGTATTGCTTCGGCCAAGACACGACTGACCAGCGGCCCTCGAAGAGTTGCTTCTCCCATTCGACGTGTCGCGCAAATCCCTCTTTGGTGTCACCAGAGCCGAGCGACGTCCTGGGCACATTGCTGTCGAGCCACGCCCGCGCTTCTGCTCGAAAGGCCTTTTCGTCGGCAGTAAACTCCAAGTTCATTTCTTGGCGTCTCCCTTGTTGCCCTTCATCTGGGCCTTCATGCTCTTGGCGTCCTGGCCCTGTAGATGGTCGTCTGAGGTCAGAGCGTTGTGGGCGTGGGCGAGGTGGTGAAGACCGTAGACGGAGTCCATCGTGTCCCGCAGCCCCATCCGATCCTCGGCTTGATTGATCGCTCGTTTGGCCAGAGCCAGGCCGAAGCGTGGCTTCTCGGCGATTCGTTCAGCAATAGCGAGCGTCTCACTGTCGAGCTCGGCGCGGGGCACGACGCGATTGATCATGCCCATTTCGTAGGCGCGCTGAGCGCTCACACGGTCGCCCAGGAAAAGGAACTCCTTGGCTTGTCGAGCGTTCATTACAAAAGGATGGGCGAAATACTCGACGCCGGGGATCCCCATTCGCAGCACTGGGTCTGCAAAGAAGGCGTCGTCGGATGCGATGATCAAGTCGCAGGCCCAAGCGAGCATCAGTGCACCAGCGATACAAGCTCCCTGAACACGCGCCACGGTTGGTTTTGGGATTTCTCTGAAGCGGCGACACATACCGAGGTAGAGTTCCGCCTCACGGACGTACATCGCCTCAGCACCTTCTTTGTCTTCGTGCTCCCACCAGTTGGTGGCGACCCTGTCGAAGGACTTGTGGATATCCCTTCCGGGTGTCCCGATGTCATGACCCGCCGAGAAGTGTTTGCCGGCTCCTCCCAGGACGATTACGCCGACTTCATCGTCGTTGATGGCCTTGTTGAAGGCCTCGTCGAGGGCGAACGTCATTTCGGCGTTTTGAGCATTTCGGTACTCGGGCCGATTGAGAGTCACAATCGCAACTCGTCCTTGTTTCTCGTAGAGGACGGTCGGTTGTTTCGGTTCTTCAGAACTCATTGTTCCTCGCTCAGCGGAGACCGGGGAGATTTTCCACTTTCTCGTCGTTTGCTGAAACCTGGCGAATTCGAGACTGGCTACCGGTGAGCTGAGCCAAAACCTGCTCAGCTTCCTTCACAGTCTGCCGCACAACGTCACCGGCGCTGGGCAGTTGGTCGATCAATCCAACGACTTGGCCTGTCGGCAAGATACCGACTTCTGGGCGACCGTCAGCCATCGACGCCTTGGTCAACATGGGCGCGTTGGCGGCCATAATCATCTGGCTCCAGGTCAGGTCCTTCGATTTTCGCATAGCCATCCCCTCTTTCCAGAGGGCCCCGAACGAGGTGCCGGTCAGCTTTCGGAAGGCCATTGCATAGCGGAAGGCTCGGAAGAAACGGGTGAACCAGCCGGACTTTTCGAGACGATCGACCATATCGGTCCGGATAACACGCTGCGGGTAACCATCAATGGCTTTCGTGACTACAGTGCCTGTGACGTTTGTGGCAAGGTACATCTGCTTGATGTGCTCAGGTGGATTGCTCTCTTTGGTCAAGAGAAAGCGGGTCCCCATCGCGATGCCGGCAGCGCCATAGGCCAGCGCAGCCACGAGGCCGCGGCCATCGTTGAAACCGCCAGCCCCGAGCACGGGTATGTCGACCGCACCGCAGACCTGGGGCAGAAGCAATGAGGTGGGCACACTTCCGGTGTGGCCGCCACCCTCGCCTCCTTGTGCGATAACGGCGTCGACGCCCCACTCAGCCACCTTTTCGGCGTGGCGTTGCGCTCCGATGGTCGGCATCGTAACGACGCCCGCGTCGCGGAGTTTGTGAATCAGTTTCTTGCCGGGTGCCATTGCAAAGCTAGCGACCTTAACCTCTGCGTCGATCAGGAGTTCGAGGCGCTTCGAGATGTCGGGTTGGTCGGCCCTGAGATTGACGCCAAACGGCTTGCTCGTACCCTCTCTGATGCGCCCGACTTCCTGTTCGAGCTGCTCGAAAGTGAGCGTGGCGGCCGCGAGAATTCCAAGGCCGCCTGCCTCGCTGGTCGCCGCGGTTAGCTTCGACCCGCTGACCCAGCCCATTCCGGTCTGTACGATCGGGTATTCAACTCCAAACAGGTCGCAGATTGGCGTGTGGAGTACCGATTTTCGCTCTGGGGCCATGCCTATTCATCGCCCCGCAGTTGGCGCAAGACTTCGACTTCTTCTGCGCTTGGGTCGCGGGTAGTCGGAACGTTGTCGGGGACCGCAACCTCGAATCCGGTACTGTCGATGATCTCTTGCACCTCCACACCTGGGTGGATAGAGCGGAGTCTCATGGTGCGGTTGGGGGACTCGAAGTCGAAAACACCGAGGTTGGTGATCACGCGTCGGATCTCGTGAAAGCGAGCCGCAACTTCACCGAGTTCGGCTGCCTTGTCGTATCCAACGCCCGCCACGACATCGACGGCTGGGACAAAGACTCGGCTGCTGTGTTTTGGGACCCAGTAGCTGGTCACATGATTGATTGTGTTGCCCGGGGCCCCTCGAACCCCCAGGAGTTGCACTTTCGGTTTCGCCCACGGACCGATGCACGAGATGTTCTGATTGCCGTAACGATCGATTTGGGTCGCCCCCATCATCACGTGGCGCTTGCCCGACCAAACGACGTCAAACACGCTCCGGTAGGGCATCCATCCTTCTGTGACCGGTCCGTTTGGCCCCGGACGAATGATCGATGCCACACCATCAGTCAGTACAAGGTCGGGTTCGAACGTCGCGGCGGCGAGCAGTGCACCCAGCTTCGGCACGGGTGCCATGGGACTCGCCATGATCTCGCCGTCCCCTCGAAAGGCCTCAGCGCACGCGACAATGCAGATATCCTCCCGGCTGAACTCGCTCATCGCTCCTCCAACCGCTTGCGGTATGCATCGTGGTCCGGAAGATCGACCCACTTTGCCCGAAAGGCCTTCAGCAACTCGCTGTCTTTGGCGGTTGCCGCATATTCCTTTTGGAATGCTTCATCCCGTCCGTAGTCGGGCGGGCATTCGGTGAAATGGGCTCCCATCGGCGCTTCTATCACGCCGTCGGTCATCATCCGATTGATCTTCAGGGTCTGTATGGGCCCTTCTGCCGCGAAAGCATCTGTCTCGATGATGCGCTCACATGACATGAACCGTTTCTTCGCTGCCATGCAGTACAGGTCATCGAAGTATGGATCGGGTCCAAGGAATTGCCCGTTGCCCCACTTGTCGGCCCTATTCATGTGAATCAAGGCCACGTCGAGGTTGAGGGCCGGCATCGCGACCAGCTCCTCCTCGTCGTCATATGGCGACTTCACGGTCTTTAGTTCGGGGTTGAAGCGAAGTACGTCCGAGCCGAGACCCGCTCGCGTGGGCAAGAACGGAACTCTCTGAGCAGCGGCCGTCAGGCCCCATTGCAACATACCCTCGTCGAGCTCCATGCACTCGATGGCGGCGCTCTGCCGGGCAGCTCTGAAGTGGGGCTCGAGTGGTATCGAGTCGAGAGAGACAAAGCCGTAGACGGCTTTCTTCACCTGACCCGTCGCACATAGCAGGCCGATGTCGGGCCCCCCGAAAGAGACGATGGTGAGGTCCTTCAGACTCGAGCGCGCTATCGCACGAATCAGTGACATAGGCTTGCGGCGAGACCCCCAGCCCCCTATTCCGATCGTCATTCCGTCGGCTAACTCAGAAATGACATCGTGTTCTGTGATTCGCTTGTCTG
>CAZDBH010000620.1:0-3977 GCA_964503485.1 uncultured Bradymonadales bacterium
GGTGGCCTACACGACAATGCCGGCGAATCTCTACGCATTCGAGACCTAAGTCGATTGGGAGGAGCCAGACCCGTTTTTGTGGCGCAAGCCAACACACGACCCGGCCCATACGAACAGCACGATCTTGGTCGACCGGCTTCTCGTCGGGTCCAACGGAGACCTCTATCTTGGCGGGACACGGCTTCTCACGACGGAATCGCCCTACACCAATCCAAGGGCGGTCGCCCTCCGCTTGGACGCCGACGGCGAACCTAGTTGGAATGCAGCCGTCGAACTCCCCGCGCCGTTTGCCGGCCACCTCGTCCAAGGCCTGTCATTGCGAGAGCAGGAAGGGGAGCCCCCAGTTTTGTACGTCGGACAAGGCTACAACAACCACCTCGGGGGGGCGATGCACGCCCTGGAAGGCGAGACGGGAGAGGTGAGTTGGAGTTGGCGTGCAGGTGAGCACGAGGTAGCCGGTGCCTTCAACGACGCCAGCATCGGAGCCAACGGAAACCTGTACTTCGGAGTTCGCGGAACGGTTGCAAACGGCGGTTGGATCATCGCTCTCGACCCCGATGGCAACGAGTTGTGGCGATTCAGACAGGACCAGGGCGCAATCGACTGGAGCCCGCCAACGATTGGCCGCAACGGAAGCCTCTATTGGGGCGATAGTGCACTCGAGCTGGTGCCGTACGCAGTTTACGCTCCCGGCGAATGTCCAGAGCAAGATGCGCGGCCCAGGCTGTGGGCGATACTCGGAGCTGAGCCGTCTGAGCCGTTAGACCCCGGGTCCGACGCTGGGTCAACTCCCGATCCCGAGCCGGACGCCGGTCACGTTCCTCCTGACGCCGGTACGACCGACAGCCTCGAAGATTCACGTCTCGACGCGGATAGTTCGCCAGAAGCTGAAGACGTGGGCTCCGTGCCGCCAAGTGCTGGCGGTGGTGACGACGGATGCGGGTGTTCAGCCGCAACCAGCTCGGTCCAGCCGTGGGTCTGTCTGCTCGCTTTTCTTCTCGCCTGGCGGCGGCGCTCGCCGAGATGAACTGAGGCTTCATCCCCGCTCTGTGACTTTTCTCCTGGAAAATTAGCATTTTTCCTAAAGTGGACCTCTAGGGTTGCCGATCCTTTTTTGGCGCACAAAGGGGGGCACGCCTTGAACACCAGCCATGTTTGGAAGCCATTTCGGGCGCCAGAAAGCCAAGCCGCAGATCCGGCGGCGGAATCGGAGGGCACAGACCAAGTCGAAGAACAGGATCCGGTTGCCACCGCGTCGGAGTCGATCACAGAGCAGCTGGCAGCCGTGAAGGCCAAGGTGAGAGAATTGGTCCCTCTGAAGCCTCAGGAACTGATCCCGCTCGAGGCGGAGTTCAGCGCGTCCCTCCCGGTTTTGACTGGGGATAGGGCAGCGGTTTCCAAGGGCCTAGGTCTGCCACCCAAAATCGACAAACTCCTGACTCGTCTCGACGGCCAGAAACCGCTCGAAGCTGTGCTACGCGGCCTATCTATGCCCAGGGAGAAGGCTCTAATCCTAATCCTGAGTCTGCATGCCGGCGGACTCGTCGACTTCAGGAAGGTCGAAAAACCAGAGAAGACTGACGCCAAGAGCGCTCTCGGAGCGTACATTACCGGGTGCCACGAGGCCGTCACAAAATCTGACAACATGTTCGATTGGTTCGGTCTGCATTGGACGGAGACTTCGGCGAGAATCGAAGAAGTCTACGAACAATTCAGAAGCAAACTGTCGGTCGCAACGGCTGAGCGAGTTAGCGAAGAGGAAGCAAAGCAGGCGGCCGATGTGCTCGGTCGACTCGAGAGGGCCTACAAACAACTCAAAAGCGAAAAGGGCAGGGCTAAACATCGGCGTTCAGTGCTGACGCCCCCCGAGCGGATGCAAGGACTGAATTTTCTTCAGGATTGTCTGCGAAAGGCGGTAGACGCAAAGTCCACCATCAAGTGCCAACGAGTCATCGACCGCATGATGGAACTCAATCCACAAGTGGCAAAGGCAAAACTGGCCGAGCTTCGCCGCAACCCGAATCTAACCTTCTACTGAATCGCTACTGTCGCGGCCGCATGCGCTCGGGTCCGACGGCCTCGTCCCAGCTCGAGCTCCAACCGTCATAGTGGATCATGCAGTTGCCGGAGACGCCCGACACAACTGTGGAGTCGTACCAAGTACCCTGCCAGACCACCTCGATTTGGTTGCCAACAACGCAGAGATCGGTCGCAGGCGGTGCCTCGGCAGCCGCGGTCGGCGCTTGGACAGAGACTTCACAGACGATGGCGGCCTCATAGGTTTCGGTCAGCCGTGGGCGAAGCTCGTCGTCTTCCACTCCCTGGTCGAGAAGCGCGCGAATACGAGCTCGTGCTTCATCACAATGCCCCATCTCGTTGAGCAGCCGTGAGGCGTTGTACTCATGGCGGTAGCGGTCACGACGGGCGAGCGTCTGCTCCTCGGCCGACAGATCACCGAAGGACGGGGCCGCCAAAAAGGCATCGAGCCAGGCGATTACGGCCAAGTCCATCTGGAGGGTGCTATCGAGCACACCGCTCCGCTCAGTCGCTGACGCGGCGTCAAGAACCACGTGTGCCTGGGCGGCCGCTAAAGAAAGTGCCTCGTATTGTGCGAGGTCCTGGGCCGATAGCAGGTTGGGTACAAGAAGTAGGAGGATTGCGAACAGGAGTTGATTGAAACGCGCCACTGGGCTTCTCCTTCGGCAGTGCCGATGAGTCTGAACCACTTCGAGACCGACTATTTGATGTTCATTGCATCGGCAGCTCGGGCAGTATTGTCAAATGTTAGAGTCAGGACAGTTTGCCGAGAGAGCGACTGGCTCGAACAGGATTAGTTGACGCCGGGCTGGACCCAACCTGCGCCAGCTCTTAAGCTGCGGTCCGGAGGTCCTATGCCGCACACAGCGAAGATTTCTCAGTGTATTGCCTACCTCGTCGCGATCGGAACCCTGTGGGCTTGTTCCACAGACGATGAAGCAAGTTCGTCTACCTCTGACTCGACTTCAGATGTGGCGGCCGACACGGTCGTTGCGGACACGGCTGATTTTGATTCGACGGAGCAACCCGACGTTGACACTGGTCAACCCGATTCGGTCGAAGACACGATCTCAGTCGATGATCAAGGACGCCTCGACGAAGGGGAAGCGTCGTTGATTGTTGGCGGTGTGGGTGTATTTGAGATTAGGGCCCCCGATATCGAGCAGCTCGAGTCAGGTGGCGCGGTTGCCGCCTTTCTCTACCGGACTACTCCCGAGGACGAGACGCCACTGGCGACGGTTGAGCTGTGCACAATCCGACCGACTGACCCCGATGCTGAGTTGTTCCCAGACGAAGCGACGCTCGACGCCGGTACAGTTCAACTCGTGATCGGCGGCGAAGCCCTCACCCTAAACCAAGTGGAGACAGGCGATGGGCCGCGCTACCGTGGGTCGAGTCCGGAGGACCGAATCGAGTACTTTACAGCAGGGCAAGAAATCTCCTTCAACGGGACCGGAGGCACAGATGTGCCAGCTTTCTCGGGCCGAGTAACAGCTCCTGTCGAACCGGTGGTGACGTCCCCGTCGGATTGGGGCGGCATGTTTCCGAGCGCTCACTCGACCTCGTCGCCGCTCGTGGTCAGCTGGGCCGGTGGATCGGCCGACGCTGCCGGAGAGGATGCCGTAATCAATCTGCTACCCGTGGCCGTCAGTCCAGAGCCTGGCATCGCGGAGGGCAACGGTATCACCTGCATCGTTCCGAATACGGGGTCGTATACCATCCCAGCCCAAGCGCTGGGATATCTGCCGACTGGCGGCGGTTTCGGCCCCAATGTAGCCTTGACCATCGTCGTGGCGGACAATCTGACACTCGAGGTGGGTTCTAGCGAAATTGTGTTGAATGCGACTGCCACCCACACAATTGTCGGTGCGGTAGAGTAGGGCAGCTAGCCTGGACTATTCATGAGTCGATTCTTGGCTCTCCGGTTTCCGACCCCTCCG
>CAZDBH010000621.1:0-3969 GCA_964503485.1 uncultured Bradymonadales bacterium
CCGTCCCCTCCCCTCGGGTTTGGCCTCGCGTTCGAGCAGAGCACGTCGGAGCACGCAGGAGGTACCGACGTGTTGGTGCCAACCGCGCCCGCACTACTACTTCTGAAGATGCGGGCATGGCTGGATAGGCCCGAGACCCGCAAGAAGGACCTCCAGGACATCGCCTATCTGCTATGTGAGTACGTCGGAATCGATGACGATCGCAGATTCGATGACGACTTGCTGGAGGTCGACTTCAACGATGTCTCTCCGTTCGTGCTCGGTCGCGACCTCGGTGCGATCGTGCAGGACGCCGATGCTCAGCATGTTGCTGAGTTTCTCACAACAGTCCGTGCTGAGAGACTCCAAGCCCATGGCCCCGCCTGCTGGCACACCACAGAGGATGTCGAGCACGCTCTCGCGTGGTTTCGGAAGGGGCTCGAAACCAATGGTCGAGTGGCGGCGATACTCGGGTTCTCGGATTGATCAGCACTGTCTGAACCTCTAGTTGTCCAAATAGTGACCAGGATGGCTCGCAATAGCTCGCCCAGTGCCGGTCTCTACAAGCGGACTTTTTCTATTCACTTTTGATTGCGATAAAGTCCTGTTACGGCTAGGCTTGAGGTGTGTCGAGGAGGTCGCGTGGGACGTGTGGACGCATTCGAGATTGACGGATTGGACCTGTGGTTCAACTCGTCGGATCATCTGCCCCCGCACTTCCACGCCCGCAAGCCCGGCGAATGGGAGGTGCGCGTGTACATCCTGGTGACAACGGCAGAAGAGCTTGCCTACTCGTTCAAGTGGCCGAAGACAGGCGCCACGATTCCGGGTCGTATTCAGAAGGCCCTGAGGTAGAAGACGGTCGAGCATCGAGTGGCCTTGCTCGCCGAGTGGGAAGCCAAAGTAAACGTGAAGGAGGACTACTAGTGCAGAGCACAGCCCAGATTACGGTCCTCAACCGAGACGCCGCCTGCGACGATTGGCTGCATGCGTCTAAGCGCATGAAGGTGGTCAAGCGGGTCACCAAGCAGCTCGCCGCAGACCCGAACATCTTCGTGATGGTCGCAGCGTCTCGGCTCACGGAAGTCGCCGAGTTCGTCAAGGACGCCAATCGGCGCCATCATCTTCGAGGGCTTCTCGTTCACGCCGACCTGGATGAGCGTTGGATTGGTCAGATGCTCGACCGCGCGCAGCTGCGAACGCTGCGGAATTTGCTCGTTCATCGCGGTGGTGAGCAGCCAAGTCGTGTTCTGAATGCCTGGAGGATTGGCGCTCAGACAGAGCTGATCGCTGACGCGGTAGCCCTCCCCGAGTCTTTGCTCGCGCTGAGCTGCGCGATGGAGCGGCTCGAGGTGCCATGGAGCGAGATTCCTCCGCTCGCGGACCTCGAATGTGACCAGCGTGGCGCGTTCGAGATCTCAAGTGACGGGAGCTACATCCACTGGCCTGAGTCAGACGTTCACCTCGATCTGGAGGCGCTTCGGGTCGTGGTTGATCCGGAAGCGAAGGAACGTGCGCGGCTCGACCGTCTCCGACACGCTCAGCGATTCGGCGAAGCCGTCGTAGCGCTACGGAAGGCGAAGGGCCTTCGCCAGCAGGACATCGAGGGTGTGACTGACCGGCAGATGCGGCGGATAGAGGCTGGGGAAGTGTTTCCGCGGCTCGCCACGCTGGACAAACTCGCCGCCGCACATGCCATGACGCGGGCGGCGTACCTAGACGAACTCGCTTTGCGCCAGCCGTAGTGAGAGACCGACTCCACTCCGTGAAGATGGAGGTCGCTAGGGAGTCCTAAAACGAGTGATGACGGCTCTGATATGCAAATCGAGAGTATCGGACCAAAACCTATCTACTTCTTCGCGGCGGACTCAACGGCCCCAGGTGGGGGCCCTGAGAGCGTGGAGATTCCAGTCTTGTCCGCTGTCGCCGACGTTCCTGAGTCGCTGGATGCACTACTTGTCATTGGCGACCTTCAGGCCGTCGGATCAGCGGACGTCCCCATCGAAAACCGAGAGTTGCTTGGAGTCCAAGTGGCACGCGAGCTCGCCCAGCTGGCCGATTTCGACCTCCTGCCCAATCCTAGCAGGACGGGAGTGATTCTCACCGGGGACCTCTACACAGCTTCTGACCTGATCACGCGCGGTGCGACGGGCGATGTGCAGAATGTGTGGGCGGCATTCTCGAACCGCTTCGCTTGGCTGGTCGGCGTTGCCGGCAACCACGACCTGTTTCGTGGTCGTCATGGCTGCGACCTACCGAGCGGTCTATCGGGAAGGGCCGAGCTGCTACGAGGGCGCACCTCCACACGGTCGGGGCTGAACATGGCGGGTGTCTCAGGCATCATTGGTGAGACAGCGAAGCCGTGGCGGAGCCCAGAGCCGAAGTTTCTGGCTGCAGTTCGAGATGCGGTCGCGGCAGAGTGCGACATTCTGGTGCTCCACGAAGCCCCCTGCCCCCCTGATGGCTCCGAGAAAGGCAACGTCAACCTCATGTCGACAATCATCAGCACGGGGTTCGAGGGCACGGTGGTCTTTGGGCACGTCCACTGGCTGCGCCGCCTTCGACGTGCCGGCCCGATGTCTCTTCTCAACGTCAATGCCTGTGCGGTGTACCTCACACGGGCGCCACTAGCGCCGCTGTGAACGCGTGCAGACCATTGTCCAAATAGTGACCAAGAAGTTTCACGCTCGTTGGTAACTGCTGAGAATCGTTGGTATCAGATGGACAAGGCGCCGTGACCGGATGCGAGCGTAACCGCTTACGGTTACTGAAGAATTTCCATTCCTCCGGTCAAGTTCGAGTCCCGTCCACCCGAAGTTGTCCAAATAGTGACCAAGACGCGTCCCAGTGGCTCGGGGTGTTCCTCGACTCGAGCCCTGACCGCTGGGGACGAACTCTAATGGTGCGGCGAGAGGCTCAACGTGCGCGTCAGGAAGGCCGAGCCGAGAACCCACTCTTCGAGTCGGACTACCTACTTGGCGTTCATGATGGTCACCGGATGGGGGGACTGCGATTTCGGACCAACCCAGCGGGACGTTTTCTAGATGACACTGACGCATTGGCGGCGCCACCGTGGACCTCACTACAGGAGCTCGAAAACGCGAGTCTCCAACTCGAGCGCGACGATGCCGAGGATGATTCGGAATACTCCCGATGGTTGAATATGCTCATCGCTCCCGGTGGGTCCCTCGGGGGCGCACGACCGAAGGCAAGTGTGTTGGACAAGAGTGGTAACCTATGGATCGCGAAGTTTCCGAGCCGCAGCGACACAGAGAACGTCGGGGCTTGGGAGGCCGTTGTTCAGGAGTTGGCGAAGCGAGCTGGGATAAGGTCACCGGTCACTCAACTTCACCGATTTGGCAGCCGACACGACACCCTCTTGAGCCGACGCTTTGATCGAGACGAGCGCGGCGGGAGGTTTCACTTCTCGTCGGCTCTGACCTTGCTAGAGCGCTCAGACGGCGACGACGCCAGCACGGGGGCCAGCTATCTCGAGCTGGCTGAAGTGCTGGTCCAATATGGCTCTCGTACTAACCAGGACCTTGAGGAACTGTGGCGTCGAATCGCTTTCAACGTATGCGTCTCAAACACAGACGATCACCTGAGAAATCACGGTTTCCTCCTTGAACGGACAGGTTGGTTCCTTGCACCCGCGTACGACATGAACCCAGACCCTCAGGGAGATGGCCTTCGATTGAACATCTCAGACTCGGACAACAGTCAGGAGTTGGATCTTGTCGTCGAGGTCGCTGACTACTTCCGTCTGAGCACTGAGCGCGCACAATGTGTTCTACGCGAGGTCGTCGAAGCGGCTCGAACCTGGCGGGAAGTCGCTGAACAACACGGCATTTCGTCTGGTGCTCGCCAGCGCATGCGACGGGCGTTTCGATGTTGCGATCGACCAGCACGGTAGTAGTGAAGAATGAGTGCGCTCGTCCTAGGAGCCCGTCGCGTATAACGCCCCGGACTCCAGCCGTTAGCTTTTAGCGG
>CAZDBH010000622.1:0-3923 GCA_964503485.1 uncultured Bradymonadales bacterium
GGAGCTGCTTGAGCTAATCGCTTACCGCTAAAAGCTAACGGCTGGAGTCCGGGGTGTTATACGCGACGGGCTCCTAGCGCACCGATCCGCTGATTCGACTGCCCAAGTTCCACTTTGCGATTCGCCGGCGGAAGCGAATCTGATTGTCGATCAGCCAGCGGAGCGAACACCGCCGGCCACAATGAATGCTTCGAGCACCTTCTTCACGGTTTCTTTCCGCGCCTTCAGGCCCTGCCGATAGTCGTAGCTATCGGTCCCTGCGATCTCCATTCGGAGGTCCATTCTCAAGGTGGTCAAGACATCGACGATGGTGAGCCGCTCTGATTCCGTCAGGTCGAGGTGGATCATGTCGGCCTCCTTTGTAGAAAGGGTGGGCAAGAAAAGGATAGGCTAACCGACAGGATCAATGCAAACCGGTCCGCCTACTCCATCGGGCCGAAACGAAGCGCCCTCACGTCAGCCTCTGAATCCGAACTGAATCCTTCGACCTCGAGAGCCCACATGCCACCGCCGTCGGTTGAAAAGCAGTTGTATACGACGCCAAAGGGCCGCCATCCAGCCTCGGAAGCGGGGCCTGAGATACCTCCCATGATCGGCTCACAGCGGACGAGTTGTTCGACTTGAAATGCGGTGACGGAGGCGGAGAAAACCGGATTGGCGACCAGCTGTTCAATCAGCGCGTCGAATTGGGCCGCCTCCTCTTCTTCGGTGAGCTCAGCAGGTGGGGATGCCTCGTCGTCGGCCCGAGCGATCGGGCTGAACCCCAGGAACACAGATAGGATGGAAACGGTGAGTGCGGTTTTCGTCATGCCAGTCGTCCTCAAACCAGGACGCTTTCGGTCCTGGGAACTGTGCTTACCCGAGTTCAACGCCGCGCCTCGAGCTGTTTTCTGCGAAGAGAGAGGCTCACGATAAAGGAAGAGGTGGCCAGTTGCCAACTGAGAAAAATCTGGTTGACAACACTTAACCTGTTGGTTAATGGTTAACCTGATGGTTAACAAAGACGAAAATCTCGACCTGGTCTTTTCGGCCCTGGCACACCCAGTACGCAGAGAGATGCTCGCTCGCTTGTCGCAGGGAACGGCGACGGTAGGCGAACTCGCAAAGCCGCACGCGATGAGCGCGCCGGCGATCTCGAAGCATCTGAGGGTACTGGAGCGAGCGGGCTTAATCGGTCGTTCGGCAGAGGGCCGAATCCATCGCGTCAATCTAGAGCGAGAACCGCTCGGCGACGCCCGAGCCTGGTTGACCCGTCACGTCGAGATTTGGGAGTCCAGTCTCGATAGGTTGGTCGGGGTAATCGACGGTATTTCAGAAAGTAAGGAGGAGTGAACGATGTCCAAATCACTAAAATTCGAGAGAACATTGAAGGCAGCCCCGGAAACCGTGTTCGCAGCTTGGTCGACTGCAGAAGCCATGTCTGCATGGTTCGGCCCCGCGACGATCAAGACCGAAGTGACCGAGTTCGATTTTGTGGTGGGTGGTAGCTATCGACTGGTCATGAAGGGTACTGAAAACCAGTACCACCTGTCTGGGCAGTTCATTGCAATCGACGAGCCCCGCCACCTGGCCTTTACTTGGAAGTGGGACGACGAAGACGAGGTGAGCCGTGTGGAAGTCGGAGTCGAAGGGACGGGCTCGGGGACCCAGTTGACCGTCCTGCACAGCGGATTCCAGACCGATGAATCAGTCGCGGCCCACAAGGAAGGCTGGGAGGCCACCTGGCCCTGCCTCGATTCCCATCTCGCCTAGCAGTTAGCGGCACACCACGATGACTTGGGTAGCCCGTGCGAAGCAGGTAACACCATCACTGTACCCGGACTCACCATCCATACGACCCCTAGGAATCTAGTGCTGAGGCGGTAGCGCCAGGGTGACTGGCCTCGTTGCGGCCTTGCACACGTGGCTGGAGCGCGAAATCCCAACTCCGATCACGACGACGCACCACAGCGGGCGGACAGGCCACCGCGTCGCGCGGTCCAGGCCTCACCGTGGCCGTGACCCTCGCCGAAACCGAGCTGAGCGGTTACATTCTGTCTGATTCGACAACCCTGATTTCGCTCGAGAGGAGTCCACGTCATGAAGTCGTGCACATGAGAGTTGCCCTGGGTTCAGCAGCCCTGCTGGTTGCGCTCGCGATGAGTGCGTGCTCCTGGCAGGTAGTGGTCATGCCTTCCACGGTGAACCCCGTTGGGCTGTACGACTGGAATACCGAGTCGTCCGTCCTTCAACTCGAACGAGATCAAACCCCAATTCCTGACGGCCACGCAGCGATCTTTGTCCCGACAATGACCGATCCGTCTGACGAACCACAGGTGACCGTCTTCTCCCGCGACAGGGAGGTGGCTCGGGGTCGGACCGGTCGCCGCATCATCGTGCCTCCCGGCGACCTCGTTGTTCGAATCGGTAGTGGCAGTCTCGGCCAGACCACGATCGTCAATCTGCACGTCGAGCGGGGAAGCACCTCTCTGGTGAGAGTCAGATGGGGAGGGCTGATTGTCGAAGTGGTGGACGAGAACAATGTCCCGTTTCGCGGCGACTACGAGCTCATTCGAGTCGAGGATACCGAAGTCATGGGGGTCGGGTCTGGTGCTGACGCCCTGTTGGGTGAGCGGTTGCGAACCTGGCTCCTCGAGCCCGGCCTCTATCGCCTCGTAAGACGCGGCGATAACTACCGAGCACGCACGGATTTCGCTACCGTGTTCATCCCCGAAGGTGGGCTGGTGCGGTTCAAGTTGGTTCTGGACTCCATCACGGGCTCATTTCGTGGCGCCGGAGTGATATCGGCCGACGAAATGACAACTCCGAGGGCCAATGTTCCATGGACACGCCGTATGTACCTTGGAGCCAATCTCGGTATGTCCCAGAGTGACGGCGTCCCCGGCGCGGCAGATCAACTCGCTCTTTCGAGCGACTTCTTTCTCGATTCCTACGTAGCGTTTGAGCGCAGCAGCCACTCGTTCATCGGAATACTCGAGCTCGAGGAGGGCATCATCCTCGTGAGCCCAGCTGACGCCGAGTCTCAGCCCTTGCAGTGGTCGCGTGACCAGCTTCGGGTGGACGCCATCTACACCTACTATTTGAACAAATGGCTTGGTCCCTACATTGCATTCGGCAACCTCACGACGCTCTTTCCGAGCCGAGTAATCGCGACTGACGACATTACGGTGCGTCGCGTCTTCAACAATGGCACGAGCCGAGACCAGTTCGTGGCTGGGAGTGATGCCTACCAGACGAGTAGGCCCTTTGGTTCAGTACAGTTTGCTGAGGGAGCGGGGATCAATCTGAGGCTGCTGAGGACCTCTACAATCGACGCCAACTTCAGGGTGGGTGCCGGATTCCGCCAGAACCTCTTCCGCGAAGCATTCGTCTACGACGACTTGCCCGGGACTGAGGAAGTCGAATACCGGCAGCTCGAGAATGTCTTTCAGGAAGGTCTCGAGGCGATTCTGGCCGCAAGAATGCGCCTGTTCCGCTTTCTTACATACACCACCGAAGTCGAAGCGTTCGCTGGTTTCTCCGAGTTCGAGGATCCCTCGGCGAGTTGGGAAAACACGTTGAGTTTTCGCATCGCCTCCTTCGCCTCCCTCGACTACACCCTCGACTTAGCGCACCAACCGCTGATCACCGAGGACCTCCAGTTCAGCCAGAACATCCTGCTGCGTCTGGCTTGGAGCATTTTCTAGGGTGTTTATCCCGCCGCTTTGCGGCTCTATCACCCTTCCGTCCCTCGAGGGACACCTCGCTTGCCTCCGGCGTCACTCGCCGCGTGCTGCGCTTTTGAAAGCCGCTGCGCACGCGGGCCCAGACTTTCGAAGTGGGGGAACGCTAGCCCGAGACCTCGTTCAAAACAGTGAACTTACCACCCGGTCTACAGAGGATTTATTGTCCCCCCGCGCTGCGGGGACGGCCCCCAAGCCCCC
>CAZDBH010000623.1:0-3910 GCA_964503485.1 uncultured Bradymonadales bacterium
ACGGTCCGTCAGCGGGGTAGCCGCTGTCCAGGATCACGGCATATGCGCCTGCGGCCAGCTCAGTCGGCCCGCCAGCGACCCCGAGCAGTTCGTCGACGGCGTCGCCGTCGGATAGCTTGTACCCGCCCAGGTCGATGGGATTGCCGCCGTACGGACAGGGCGAGATGACCCGGTCATCCCCTTCGATAACAAAACGAGCGACCCCATTTTCGAGCACGTAGTCCCCAACGCGGCCTTCGGCAGCCTCTCCCGAGAGCAGGTGTTCGCTCGATTCCGATCGATAGACGCGAGCGTCCGTTCCTTCCGTTGAGTGGTACTCGGTGAGATCAACTTCCACCCTTGAAACGGATGGCTCCACCGATGTCTCATCTCCCATCGGGTCTTGCTCGGGGTCTGCTGACGTATCCCGTTCGGAACCTGTGTCCGTCGGCACAGTACCTTGGTCTGTAGCAGGCTGGGGATCGTCGTCTGAGCAAGCCACCGCGAGGAAGCTGAGCGCATACAGTAGGGGGCGGAATCTAGGTCTCATTGTCGTGATCACTCTCGATGACGCCGGAGAAGTGTACAACATTGGATCGGATTGGGAATCTTTGGTTGACTGGCTTTGTCTCCTTCCCGTAGAAGCTGATCTCCCGCGCACGTTCAACAATCAGGACAACACCATGAAACGACTCGTCTATACTTGTGTCTTCTTAGTCAGCGCACTCGCTCTTCATTCCATTTCGTTTGCCCAGGACGAGGCAGCGGGCCCACCCTCTTGCGAGAGCAGCGCCGAGCAGATGATTCGGGCTGGATACAGCGAGGGCGGCTCGTCAATCGTCTGGCTTTCCGGGGCCCATCACTTCAACGAGAGCTTCTTCGATGATTCGGGACAGCCAGGAATCAACTCGAGAGTCGCGTTTCTGGTCGGGTTTCAGATGGCCGAAACACAGTGGGCTGGGGCGGGGACGGTCGTCGTTATTGCCGATTGCGTCCACGGCGAGCCCAGCACCGTCGCCGACCGAAACGGTGACGGAATACTCGACCTGAGTGACTTGGTAACGACCCAAACGGTGGAGGGACTCATTCCTGTCACGGAATAGTCTCGACCGCTGCGTTCTAGCTGCCTCCACTACTGAGTCTATCTTCCCGCAGCCCCCCTGCCCTATACTCGGTCATTCATTCAGACAGCGATTGTTGGAGTTCCGATGACCAAACACGTCCCTCTTGCGACCGATATTCAACTGCTCGGGGCGATGCTGGGAGATGCGGTTCGCACCCACGAGGGCGAGACGATCTACGCCGAGGTCGAACAAATCCGAAAGCTCTCCCAGGCCGCTCGACGGGGAGACCCCGGCGCGCGCGATGAACTGGCTGCCAGTCTTCGAGACAAGGATGTGACTCGAATCCGAACGCTGGCCCACGCGTTTGCTCAGTTTCTCGGCCTGTCGAACGTGGCCGAATCTCATCATCGAATCAGGCGTCGCAGACAGCGTCAGACGGGAGGTGAAAGTTTGCAGCGGGGTTCGTACGCCGCTGCGTTCACGAAGTTGTTGTCGAGTGGTGTAGAGGCGGACTCGATATTCGACACGGTCTGCCGCCTCGGAGTGGAACTCGTCCTCACGGCGCACCCAACTCAAGCAACCCGCCGGACCATCCTACAGAAACACCGGCGAATTGTTGACCTACTCGCCTATCGAGATCGAGTCGATCTGACTCCCCATGAGCGCGCTGAATCCAGATCGGCGTTGGGGAGCGAAGTAGAAGGGTGGTGGCTGACTGACGAACTCCACCGGGAACGACCGACACCAGTGGACGAGGCGGTCTCGGGTCTGGTCCTGTTCGAGCAGGTGCTGTGGGAAGCTGTTCCGCGGCACCTTCGCGAGCTGGATGCGGCCACAAAGGAGTATCTGGATCGCGATCTGCCACTCGATTGCGCTCCGGTTCGGTTCGGGTCGTGGATGGGCGGTGATCGCGACGGCAACCCCTTCGTGACGGCGAATACAACCCGTGAAGTGTGCTGGCTGGCACGCTGGATGGCTGCCGGGCTCTACTACGACGAAGTCGACACACTTCGCGAAGAGCTCTCTATGGCAGAGTGCGACGACGTCCTGCGCGCAAAGGTCGGGCCAGCCCACGAGCCGTACCGAGAACTCCTGCGCGAGGTGCGGGCCCGCTTGGCGGCGACTCGCCGTCAGACTGAATTGAAGCTGGCTGACATCAGAGGGACGATAATCGAACGTCCCACCGACAGTGATGCGCTGCCCTATCGGGTGGCCAGTGAACTGCGGGCCGATTTGCAGCTTTGCTACGATTCGTTGTGTTCAATCGGTGCCGATCAGGTTGCCCGCGGGCGATTGGCTGACCTGTTGCGACGACTGGCGGCTTTCGGAATCACCCTGGCTAGGCTCGACATTCGCGAGGATGCGCGAGTGCACACTCGGGCCCTGGCGGCCGTAACCACCAGGCTCGGCCTTGGGAGTTACTCGGACTGGGACGAAACCCAGCGGGTCGCCTTCCTTCTCGAAGAACTCGCAAGCAAGCGTCCACTTGTCCCCCGTCCCCCAGTTGGTGAGGCCTATGACGATCCCGATTTGGAGCGTGTTCTGTCATGCCTCGCGGCGTGCCGGGAGCAGCCTCTCGAGGCGCTTGGGTCTTACATTATCTCAATGGCCGCGACGCCATCGGATGTTCTTGCCGTCGCGCTGCTCCAGAAAGAGGCGGGCGTCGAACCGCCGCTTCCAATCGTGCCTCTCTTCGAAACCGAAGGTGATCTACAAGGAGCGGGCGAAGCCATGGCAGCGCTGCTCGACCAGCCCCAATACCGAGAACGCGTTCAGGAAACCCAGCAAGTGATGCTGGGCTATTCCGACTCGTCCAAGGACGCTGGGCGACTGGCCGCTTCGTGGGCTTTGTATACTGCGCAAGAGGACCTAGTCGCCGCGTGCCGATCGCGCGATGTTGGGCTGACGCTTTTCCACGGACGCGGCGGCACAGTGGGCCGCGGCGGGGGGCCGACATCATTGGCCGTCGCCTCTCAACCACCGGGTTCAGTCGACGGCAGGCTGCGGGTGACTGTGCAGGGTGAGACAATCGACAGCACCTTCGGGCTGCCCGGCTTGGCCGAGCGGAACCTCGAGGTCTATACGACAGCCACCCTAATGGCGACGCTGGATCCGCCGCGCGGGCCCGAACCAGCCTGGCGCAAGCTGATGGACAAGCTAGCGATTCGATCAGCGGAGGCCTACCGGCAGATGGTGCACGGGGAACCTCACTTCGTGGAGTACTTTCGCGTCGCCACGCCCGAGCTCGAGCTCGGTTCTCTCAATATCGGCAGTAGACCGGCACGTCGTAAGGGCGGGTCGGGGATCGAAAGCCTGCGCGCTATCCCGTGGACATTTGCCTGGATGCAAACTCGGCTTCTTCTGCCTGGTTGGTTGGGCGCTGGTGAGGCCCTCAGCGACGTGCTCGCAAGTGACGAGGCCGAAGTTCTGAAGGCGATGGCAAGGGATTGGCCCCTCCTCAACAGCACGCTCGATTTGATCGGGATGGTATTGGCCAAGACGCTGCCAGACATCGCCGCTCACTACGACGAGCGACTCGTCCCCGAATCCCTGCGCCCGTTAGGTGACCGTTTGCGCGAGCGTTGCGTCACGACCCGTGAGGCCCTCCTTGTAGCTTTGGGGGATGAGGAGCTCTTGGAAGACAACCCGAACCTCAAACGCTCGATCGCGGCACGGAACCCCTACGTGGATCCGATCAATCTGATGCAGGCCGAACTGCTCTGCCGTCTGCGGGCCGGCGAACGCGGTGAGTCGGCCACAGAAGAAGCGCTCATGGTTACGATTCATGGCGTGGCGGCGGGCATGAGGAATACAGGCTAGGAGCCTGTCGCGCATAGCGCTCCAGGCTCCGCCATTGGCTTTTAGCG
>CAZDBH010000624.1:0-3900 GCA_964503485.1 uncultured Bradymonadales bacterium
TTTGGGGGTGGCGGGTGCGTGTCCCATGCGGCGCCTCGCGGTCCGTACAGCGGCGCGTCCCTTTTCCCTTTCCCTTTCGCCTCGTCCTTTCCCTTTCTCCTTTCCCCTTTTTCCTTTCCCAGTTGGGGCTTGTGGACGTTGGGGTGTGCGGTATATGACTTTGTCCCGGACAACCTACTTCTTTTTTGGGGGCTGTAATGGCCAGAATCGTCACTGTTCAACGCCATTTGATCGAAACGCAATCTCTGCACGCCGATGCGACCGGCGATCTCACTCGTCTGCTGTGGGATCTCACCATTGCGTTCAAGATGATAAGCCGCGCGGTCAACAAGGCGGGTCTCATCAACATCCTGGGCCTGGAAGGCGAAACCAACGCCTCCGGCGATGAGGTGAAGAAGCTGGACCTCTACGCCCAGGACCTGATCTTTCGAGGGATGGACCATGGTGGACATCTGTGCTGTATGGCCAGCGAGGAGGAGGAACACCTCATTCCGATCCCGGACAAGTACCCCAAAGGAAAGTACATCCTGAGTTACGACCCGTTGGACGGCTCATCAAACATCGACGCCAACGTCTCGGTCGGCACGATCTTCTCGATTCATAAGCGCGTCTCGGGCAACGGCGACGGGACACTCGACGACGCCCTTCAACCGGGCCGAGACCTGGTCGCGGCTGGGTATGTCGTATATGGCTCGAGCACGATCATGGTCTATTCGACAGGCGCAGGCGTCCACGGTTTTACTCTCGATCCCAGCGTTGGGGAGTTCTTGCTTTCCCATGAGGACATTCGGATCCCAGACAAGGGCAAGGTCTACAGCGTGAACGAGGGCCACTCCTCGGCTTGGGACGAGCCGACTAAACGCTATGTTGATTACCTGAAATCGGCGGAGGCTGGGCCCTACACGGGCCGGTACATCGGTTCGATGGTTGCAGACGTTCACCGCACCCTTCTATACGGCGGCGTGTTCATGCATCCCCGTGACTATCGGCGTGATCCAAAGGATGGTCAGGGCAAGCTGCGGCTACTCTACGAAGCCTCTCCGATGGCCTTTCTCACTGAACAGGCTGGTGGACTTGCGATCACTGATCGGGAACGAATTCTCGACATCCAGCCGACCGAGCTACACCAGCGCGTGCCGGTCATTCTCGGCAGCCGACAGGACGTTGAGTTGTACCAACAGTTTCAGAAGCAGCACTCAAAGTAGGCTTCTGCGCCTAAGCGGAATGAATCAGAGCAGCTTGTCGATCTCGCCAGCTAGGAACTGACGCCTGGCCTCTACCCGTCGCAACTTACCCGAGGTCGTCTTCGGAACCTGTCGCGGGCCGACGAGGACGATGTGTTTTGGATTGCACTCGATTGTCGAAATGAGCAGCTTCCGAATCTGCCGGCGGATCTGAATCAGCTCTTTGCGTTCGGTGACCCGGGTCTCGGCAAGGACCACGATTTCTTCGGTGGAAGCTTCCTGATTTGTCACGCCAAAGGCCGCGACGCAGCCGGTCCGCACGCCTTTGACCTCTGCCGCCAGCCATTCGATGTCATGGGGGTAGAAGTTCCGCCCGTAGGTGATAATGAGGTCTTTGGAGCGACCTGTGATGTAGAGTTTGCCGTCGTCGGTGAACCCGAGGTCACCCGTGTGGAGCCAGCCTCCACGGAGGGTTTTTGCGGTTTCCTCGGGTCGACCAAAGTACCCCTTCATTACGGATCCAGAACGCGCCACGATTTCGCCCTGAACGCCATCGCCTACCGGTTCGTCATTCTCGTCGAAGATCGCGACCTTCGAATCGAGTAGGGGCCTGCCGACGCAGACGACGTTGACAGCGCCTTCGGTGCCGCGTGCGACTTCCTCGATGGTGCCGTCCGCCTCCAGCTTCTTCCGATTTAGAGTTTTTACCTCGACGGGTTCTCCTCGGCTCGTAAAGGTGACACCCAACGTTGCCTCGGCCAGTCCATAGACGGGCATAATGATGTTGTTCGGTAGGCCGGCAGCGGCAAAGCGGTCGTGGAACGCGTCGATCACGGCTGCATCGATCGGCTCTGCCCCACACATCGCAACTCGCATCGTCGACAAATCGAGCGTTCCGAGCATTTCGTCTTTGATTCGTTTGACGCACAGTGCGAAACCGAAGTTGGGCGCGACTGTGACGGTCGCCTTGATCTGCGTCATGGCCTGAAGCCAGAAGTAGGGATTGGTCAGAAAGACCTCAGTCGCCATCTGGACGTGTTCGCAGCCGTTCGACAGGGGCCACAGCCAACCGCCGATAAGGCCCATGTCATGGTACAGCGGTAGCCAACTCACGACCTTGTCGCCTTCTACCGCTGAGAACCCCTCACCGATACCGGCTAGATTCCAGATCAGGCAATCGTGGGTAATCTGGACACCCTTGGGGCTGCCTGTGGAGCCGGACGTGTACTGCAACAGTGCCAGGCTGTGGCGGTCGACAAGTCGCGGCGTGAAGCCCTCGCTGGATTCTGCGACCTCGTCTCGGGTCAGAACCGTCGTGAGCGATTCACAGCGCTCTGCCAGGGTGGGGCGGGCGGGCGTACTGACGTCCTTCAGGTCGGGGTGGGTGGCGATCATGACGGCGCCGCAATCATCGATCACACTCGCCCGAGTTCGGAGATACTCCTCGAGGTACTCGGCCTGGCGATGAAATGCGTAGGGAATTGGCACGGCGACGGCGCCGACCAGCTGTACCGCGAAAAACGCGTGATAGAAGTCTAGCGACGTAGGCATGCACAGCAGGACACGATCCCCTTTCTCTACATTGGGTAACATTGTGGCGGCCCAGCGGTAGGCCCCCGAACGAAGATCTTCCATCGAGTGGGTCGTCAGCTGACCTGTATGACCGACTAGGGTGAAGAGCGGATCGGGAAGACTGGCCTGATCCTGGTCGAGGATCTCGGCGAGATTATCGATGTGTGGCTGCTGCAGTCGCTCTGCCATTTCGCACCTCAAAACTGTGTTCAACTGTTACCGCTTCAGAACCGTTGGTTTCCGGTCCCGACCCCGATTTACCAGCGTTTTCGGGCTGATGGTGGGTAACTGAGTTCCTGTTGCAATGCAAGTCCAAATCGACGATAAGTGCCTGGAACTGAACGTGACTACCTTGCATGCCAGGTGTGGCTTTTATGCCACAGCTGGGGATTTGCGGAGTTTTCCGCCCATTCCTTTGCCTGGTGCGGTTTCGACGGAAACTATGTGCCAATACGGCACAATCCGCCGCAACAACTGGGGGCCAAATACCTCACTTTGAAGTCGCTGGTTTCTTTCGAGTTTTTTCTTTTTTTGCGCAAAACTCGAAAAGAATTAAGAGGTTTTGACGTATTACCGATATTCACTTCAGGTTGGCACGAGAACTGCTAGTTCAGAGTGCGTGTCAGAGAGCTAACGGCTCCCGACTTTGAAAGTACCCCTTACGAGTGATCTTCCTAAGGATCACTCTTTCTCCCCTAGGACGCTTGAGCTCTAGGGCTCTTGTGCTCCTTCCTTACGTGACGCATGGGTGACAACGCCTCCGAAGCAATTCGGGGGCGTTGTCTATTTGTGACTGTTTCCGCGGACAATGCGCCTCACTCGGAAAGGCGGTGTTGCCTGTTCGCGGGCCAGGGGCTACTTCTATCCAGCGAGGGTGGCCTGATCTCGCGATCTGGCAAATCGAACGTCACCGGAGGACTGGCTATCGTAACCGAAGACTCAAAGGCCCTGTTGAGCCGTACATCTGTGGTGTTGATTGAACCCAGCGAGCCGCTCAACATCGGCAGTGCGCTGCGGGCATGCTGGAATATGGGAGTCCATGATCTTCGTCTGGTCCGGCCCAAGAACAACGACCCGGCCCGGATCGCCGTGACCGCCACCGGCCTGGACGAGCAGGCCGCCAACCTTCCCCTCTTTCAGACCC
>CAZDBH010000625.1:0-3888 GCA_964503485.1 uncultured Bradymonadales bacterium
GTCGACGTGGTCTCTTTTCAAGACTGTCCTGCGACGTTGGCGGTGGCCTCCAGAGAGCCTACTCGCTGACGACCGTGTGCTCTTCGGCCTCGGAAACCAAGCCGAGCGGAACCACGTTTAGATCCCCTTCGTCGTCCTCGAAGCCCATAAAAAAGAGGTCGGGGTGCCAGCCGTCGTCTAGCGCCAACCGGTCGACGATGCGGAGGGTTGCGGGCCCGCCGAGCAGCGCAGCCGTCTCGGCAACGCCTTCAGACGGATCGAGGCAGAGGGTAATACTCACTTCGTAAGCTCCTTCAGTGAGATCGCCCGCATCTTCGTCACCATCGAGGCCGTACAGCCCACCGTGGTCTTCGAGGCCCTCGTGCGCAAAACCGACTGCGATAATCCCGCTATCCGCGGTGCCCGCGATCGTAAAGGTCGCGTAGTCGGCAGTAGTGCCCGGGTCAAACTGATTGCCACAGTGTTCGTCATCCTCAACGGTGACGTGCCCTGTGACGAGCGTGCTGGTAATCGTGTCGATAACGGGTGCGGCGGCCACGTCCGAACAACTATCGGTGTCAGCGCCGTCATCGCCTTCCCCATCGAAACAGGCGAATCCAGCGTCCCAGTCGCAGGCCATCGAGGCATCATTCGGAAAGAGAATTCCGGTAGAGTCTGTTCCGTCACGGGTCGCCACGTCGCAGGTCGCGCCCTGCTCTCCTGCAGTCGCTTCGCCAGCCACGATGTAATAGACCCCAGTGTTTTCCTCATCCAAGGCCGAATAGGGCTCTACACCGATGTAAACCGGGTCGGTTCCCAACTCGAGGTACAGAAATGAATCGGTTACAAGGACGGGAATTACATCGTCGCCACAGGCCAGTTCAGTGGTACCACAGTCGCTCCAAATGCTGATAATCGGATCGACCTCCTCAAACTCTGGGTGCGACCCAGCCGCGAAGAAATAGAGTCCCGCACTTGGTGGCGTGAACATGAATACGTCTTCCGGAGTTGTCCCCTGGTTGTCGTCGTTCCCGCAGGATGGAGCAAAAATGCTGGTGGCCGTGTCGCCCCAGACTGATGGACCACCCCAGATCCCGCCTTCGTCCCCGAGCGGAAAGTCGTCGAGAATAATCGGGCTCTCGCAGGTTCCTTCGGCGACAGCAACATCGCCGGCGTCAGCGGCATCGGTGCTCACCGTATCTGTCCCCGCATCACTACCCGTGTCGGGAACACCAATCTCGAGGTCGGGGAAAAGTGTGGTGTCTGTTGGAACGGTTCCGGCGTCAGTCGTAATGTCCGCGGTCGAAACATCTTCGACCGTCTCATCGGGTGTATCGATTACATCCGGAGTACCGGTATCGGGCGTTGTGGTTTCGTCCGGGGTACTCACAACGTCTGGGGTGCCGGTATCGGGCGTTGTTGTGCCCGTATCAGGCGTCGTCGTACCCGTATCAGGAGTTGTCGTGCCGGTGTCCCGATCGTTGCGATTTGAACTTCCGCGGTCCTGTCCAGCATCGACTGCTTCGACCGGGGCCGTATCGTCACTGCATGCCGCCAGTGAAGCCAAGAGTGTAATCAAGAATAGGGGAAGAAACCGATTCATCGCTTTTCTCGCTTTAGTTACGCTTTTTGTGAAGCGGACGGGATTTGTAAGACACCGGGCAGAGTACGTTTGGCGGGCGTTCTACCGCTCTGCCGTCGATCCGTCAACTGATTTCGCGGACAGTGCGGAGTTCTCTTGGAAGCTCAGAATGGCGCAGTCAGCCCAGCGTAGATTAGATGTCTCTGATACTCGGCATCGTCGCCGCCGAACTCCTGCAGATAGAGGCTGTACCGCATCTCGACTCCCAGCCATTCCACAATGTCACGGCTGATAACCAATTCCAGTGTGTTTCGGTTTTCGTCGTCAACGGTCAGGGTGGGATCGATGAGAATGCCTTCGTCAAACGTGGTGCGCTGAACGGAGGTACGCGCCGAGACGAAAATCTCGGCTGGAAGTGAAAAGGTGAATGCGAGCCGGGCAACCAGGCGACTGAACGACTTGCCGAAGCTGTTGCTCTCATTTCGTTGCCAAGAAACCTCGAGCCGTGTCAGGAAACTCGTCAATATGTCCAGCGAGGTACTGACGGTGTGGCCACCGTCCGACCGACCTTCGCCCGGCACGACGGTGAGTCCAAGCCCCTGCTCTTCGAGCCGGTCCTGACCATACCCCTTCTTGCCAAAGTAATATCCAACGGTGACGCGAATGATCTCTGTCGGCTGCCAAACCAAGCCCACGTTGAAGCTGAGCGTTCCGCTACTGAGTGTGTCGACGGGTTTGTACAGGAAGTAGTGATATCCGCCCCCTACCCTGAATCGGATCGGCTCCCAATCGAGGGTCAAGCCTCCGGTTGCCCCGACTCGAGCATAGTCTCGTTGGTGGCCGCGTTCTGTGCGGTCTCGGCCAGACACACCCAGGTTCAGTATCAAATGAGGCACGATGAGGCGGTGGTAAGCTGCCGAGAAATCAATGACAAACGTGTCCTCTTGATCGGTCTCGTGGAACTTCTTTGCTCCAGCCCGAAGAGTGCTGGATACAGTGTGCCGATCTTCACTGGAGGTGGTGCTGAGTTCGATGAAGAGTCGCTCAACCAAATCTAGGTTCGAGGTGTCGCCGCTGAGCCGCTCTGGGTTTGAATCGATCTCGGAGCCGGCTGAGACAACCCCGCCAATTGACAGTCCCGAGGCGATCGCGGTGGTTGGGAATAGGACAACCACTGCAGCAATGAGGTGTGGCGAGGTGAACCGTCCTCTAAAGATCGTCTCTCTCCAGCTCTTCGACTCGCTCCAAGATGAGGAGTCGTTGCCGTTGAAGCTCTTGCAGCCTAGTTCGAGAGGAGTCCCGGTCAGACCGAAGCTCGTTGAGATTCCGTCTGCCCCGAGCGCTCGACTCTGGCTCGGCGGTGCCGGTTTCCGTCCACAAGATGGTCGAATCAGGCGTCGGCCGAACTGTTCCGCTCACAGCCGAGGGAATCACTTCCGGAGTAGGAATGTCAACGCTTCCAGTTCCCGTCGGGTCGGCGGCATCGCCCGGTACCACTGGTGGTTCCGATTCGTTAGCGAGACCGGCTGCGCCGTCGCCCGCTCCATCTGAATCGACCTCCTCGCTCTCAGAGAAGTTGCCCGTGGCCGTCGGTTCGTCGGCCGAGGGTGTTGCCGCCTGCGGCGAGTGGTCATCTGACACGGCCGCCGTGTTATTGTTCGCTTCCGAGCCACCCGAGGTGTCTTGGGAAGAACGACTCTGCTGATCGGTTGTTCCTTCACCCGTCTCGGTGTTCTCAGTTTCATCTCCCGTCGCAGAGGCCGTCGATGGACGTGTCACCCGCTGCCCGGAATTGACGCCTTCCTCGAAGAGCGAACTTTGGGCGTTGGCCCGACGGGCTCGTTCGTCCAGCTCGTCCCGATGTTCCAACTCGCTGATTCGGCTCTCCAGTTCGGCAATGTACTCTTCCAGCTCTTGCGCGTTGTCAAAGAGCTCGTCGGCGGTTGCAAGCAACTCCTCGGGTGTTACGTCATCTTCCAGTCCGAAGAGAATCGCACCCAGCTCTACGGTTGGTACCTGGGGCAGTGGGGTCTCGTACTGACGTCTCAACTCTGTCAGCTCTCGAAGGTGCTGCAGTGTCTGTGAGCGCTGCGCTGCATCGGCGTCGGCGAGTCCCGCCTCGAGAGCGCGCCGTTGCTCGTCAATTTGTGTAATCAAATCGTTCTCGAGCTGTGTCACACCGTCGACAAGGTCGGCGAGTCGAGCCTGATCGTCCTCGAGGCGATCAGCCATTTGCCGGGCCGACCAACGGGCGTCGCGCAAGGCAGCGTCCCCCGCCATCGTGCTCGCGTCGTCCCGCTCATCTTTGAGTTCGTCGATTTCGTTCA
>CAZDBH010000626.1:0-3876 GCA_964503485.1 uncultured Bradymonadales bacterium
GCGATACTGGTTTCCTGACTCGGTCGTGCCGAGCCGGTTGATCAAGTCCGATACCACCACAGCAGAGTTCGATTCGGTTACCTGACCGCGCAAACGCAAGACCCGATCTTCGAGTTCGGTATTGGTGAAGACCATGATGAAGGTCCCAAAGAGGTTCGACTGATTCTCGATGCGGAGCCTCGTGTCACCATCTTCCCATCGTGCCCGAGCAAGATAGCGAATACCGGCCTGCGTCTCCCCCATTTCCGAGGATTGAACCGGACCGTAGCGTCGTTCCACCTGCTCTAGGAAGCCCTCAAAAGAGAGACCACCCAGGTAGGACGAGTTGTAGGCCACAACAACCTTGTACAGGCGATCCGAGGCGAAGATGTAATACAGTTGGGCGTTGTCTGTGCGCACAGTGATGAGCGATTCATCGTTGCCGCCAGCGACTTCGCCGCCCAAAACAGAGGCTTCATAGCCGGTGCGCGAACTCTCGAAGGTTTCGATTGCCTCCTGGACTCGCTGATAGCGATCATCGTGGAATCGTCGAATCTCGTCGATCCGAATCGTATCGCGCATCCCCGCTATGTCGGCTCGATAATCTGACAGATACTCTTCTCGATAGTACGTGAGAACCTCTTCCTTGCTGTTTGCCCACGACAAGCCCTGAAGGATTCGAGCCAGCTGGCTCTGTTGTGGGGCCGCCTCTTCTTCCGGTGCGGCCGGCAGAACTGGATCGGCCTCCTCTTCGGCCGCGGCGGGCGCTGTTGCAGGGGGAGCGTCAAGCTCAGGAGTCGGCGCGGGCTGCGCGAAAGCAACGGCGGAGCCCGAAAGTGCGAAGATAGCGACAAGGGCGGCTTTAAAGTATCTCATGGTCACGACTCTCCAGCACGCTTTAGCAAACTCAGCGCGCAAGTGCGGTTGACTGCACGGTAAAACCTACCGGAACCAACTCTAATGTCAATGCGCAACCAAGTGCCTTGGCTTACCCGAAACCGCTCGACGGCGCACTTTGCATCACTCAAACAACTCAGCACCCGCTCTTATTTCTCAGCAGCCGAAGCGCTTCGTAGAGCGAGACCAGAGATTTTCCTATGTAGAACAGGCAGTTATACTGTAAGAGCCCTAAAATTCGCGGTTGACGGCTTCGTAGCCATCGACTATAACCCGGCAGCGCATCTGCGAAATGACATGGTTGACGGCGATTCCGCCTCTTCCACGCTACGAAGGGATCTACGTGACCACGCAAGAGATCACAGTCGTAACTGGTCAACGAGCGTGCCGTGACTGCGGTTCTCGCAACCAAGCTTACAATGAATACTGTCACCGTTGTGGCGCACCGCTGGGCAACGTACCGGAGATCGTACACGACCCCAGCGCTGCGGCCCAAAGCCGTGCCACGTGGCGTGTCTACGGCGTTGAGACCGAGCTCGTTGGGCGGTCCCGCGAGCTAGAGAAACTAGTCGATACGTTCCGCAACGTCGTCGACGAAGAACGCGTCGCGACCGTACTACTGGTCGGTGAAGAGGGCGTCGGCAAGTCTCGACTGGTCGACGAGTTTAGCCAACGCGTTCACACTGAGTTCGGCGACGCCCTGTTGGTATCCGGAGCGTGGGCGGAAGGCTCTCCGCGGCCCTATGCGATCATCGACCGCATACTCCGTAATCGTTACTACATTCCCAGCTCACTGTCTGAAGATGAAGCCCGAGACCGGCTGCTCGAGGCCATCAAAGCCATCGTAAAGACCTCCGGGGCAATCGAGATTGCGCACCGAATCGGCGCCCTCATCGAACTGCCCTTTCCCGACTCACCGTTCTCAAAACACGAGTCGGCACAAGAGAGCACTGAAGCGGCTTGGCGAGCCCTCGCGAACCTCGTTCGAATCGATGCCAGTCAGAACCCCATGGTTCTGGTGCTCGAGGACCTACAATTCGCGACGCCCGAGGCGCTCGAGCTCATCCCGTTCATGGCCCAGTCACTAACGGGGGCTCCCCTCCTCTGCCTGGTCACGACCACTCCCGAGTTCGCGGCGACGAGAAACAAATTCTTCGAGCCGATCAGCAACTTTCACAAGATTCCGCTCAAGGAACTCGCAGACAGTGAGATCCGCTCGCTCGTGTCCCAGGTCCTGTGTAGGGCCCCAGAGATACCGGAGCTCGTGTTCGAAAGGATTTGCTCGAACTCGAAGGGAAACCCGCTCATCGCAGAAGAAATTCTGCGAATACTCATGGCTGAAGGTGCGGTCGACACCAGCGACTCCGATTGGATAATCCACGCCGACCGAGTCGCTGACACAAACCTTCCGATTGGTCTTAGCGACATCGTCGAAGCGGGTCTTCAACGCCTGACCGACGAAGAAAGGAGGCTACTCGAGTGGGCTGCCGTGGTTGGCGAGACTTTTTGGGCGGGCAGCCTATTCGTCGTCAACAACGGCACACTGGACGTTGGTCACGATGAGTTCCTGTGGTCTCCCGAGGAGCGCCCGGAAGACAACATTTTCAAAGTGCTCGAAACAGCCTGCGGTAAGGACATTATTCTGCGCCATGAGGACTCCCTCTTCGCAGATGAAACCGAATACAGCTTCAAACATGTTGCGACCCGACGATTGCTGCTCGAGAGCTTGGCCCCGTCAGAAAGCGCGCGCCTAAACGGACTCGTAGCAACCTGGTACGAGGTCAATCGCGAAAAAGGCATCCGTGGTCTCGATGCAAATGTCGCCGAACACCACGAACGCGCCGGTCGTCGGCAACGAGCTGCCGAGGCCTATCTCAGAGCTGCCGGTACTGCGCGCACCAGCCACTTCAACAAGAGGGCTGTCGGGCTGTTGCTCAAAGCGCTCGACCTCCTCAGTGATGACCGACTCCTTCAACGGGTCGGTGCGCTTCACGATGTGGGCAGTCTCTACGATCTCATGGCCGAGTACCGCAAAGCCGTTCCCTACTTGGAAGAAATGGCAAGATGGAGCTGGCGTATTGGGAGCCCATCGAAGGGCGGAGCAGCGCACAACAAACTCGGGCGAGTCTACCGAGATTTGGGGGAACTCGATCGAGCTCTCGAGCACTTTGATCTGTCGATTCACCTCTTTCGGCGGGCCAACGACCATGTTGGTGTGGCGAGCAGTCTGGACGACATCGGAAAGGTGCACTGGCTCAAGGGGAACTATCGAGCCGCGGAAGAGCACTACACCGAGGGCTTGGCTCACCGACGAGAACTGGGCGAGCCCAGAAGCCTCGCTTTGTCGCTGAACAATATGGGGTCACTCAGCCTCGTCCAGGGCAAGTTTAGAGAGGCTCTGCGACACTTTCGGGAGTCTCTCTCCCTGCGCAGGGAGATTGGCGACCAACGGGGCGAGGGCCACTCCCTCAACAACCTGGGTGTCATTCTCGCCGAGCGCGGCGATCTCGATGCGGCTGTGCGGGTATGGAGCGAAGCGCTCGCAGTAGCCCAGGAAATCGGAGACCGAGCCCTCGAAGGAATGCTGCAATCCAACCAGAGCGAGATTGAACGGCAGCGTGGCAACCTCGACAAGTCAGAGCGCCTACTCAAGGCCGCCACTGAAATCTGCGAAGAGTGCGCACATCGGCATCTGCAGTTCGAGGTGTCAAAGAACTCAGGCCTTCTCGAAATGCAGAGACAGGACGCAAAGAAGGCCTTGTCCCACATCGAGGCCGCGCTCTCGGTTTCTCGGGAAGTCTCCAGCCCCGTCATGGAGGGCATCGCTCTCACCGCCCTCGCTCGGGTTCATGCCAGCACATTGGTTGGCACCGACGATGACGACGGCAACGTTAACCAGGCAGAGCAAGCCTTCAATAAGGCGATAGAAATCCTGACTGAGGTGGGAAACGACGCCGAACTCGGCAGAGCGTCCTTGGCCTACGGCCTGTTCCTCCTCGA
>CAZDBH010000627.1:0-3847 GCA_964503485.1 uncultured Bradymonadales bacterium
GAATGGTCTCTTTCGATATGCGTCCCCATTGGTATCTGGTGAGCTTCGCTATCTTACCCGTCGTTGTGTTCGCTGCGTCATGTACTATGCGTGCAGGCTCGGACCCGCTTCCATCACCGCCTACCCCGTCTACAGACTGTCTGTCGACCTCTCTTCTCCGAGCGGTGGCAACCCCACCAGCCAAAGTGTCGTTGTTCTTCTCTGTCCACGACTGCGAGGGAAATCCTGTTCCGGACTTGGTCGAAGAAGATTTCCGGATCTCAGAGGACGGGAATCAAGTCTCGTTGTTCGAAAGTCAGGCCGAAATCCGACCAAGAAGTCTGTTCTTTCGTTCGAACATTCTGTTGCTGCTAGATGTGAGCGGCAGTATGCAGCAAGGCGACGCAATGTCTTCCCTCAAACGAGCAGGCGCGAGCTTTGTGCAGTCGCTGCTGGCCACACCCGAGGCCCGAGCTGACTACCGGATTGGCCTCTGGGCGTTTGACGGGCGCGAACGAATCACGAGAGTAGTGGGTTTCACAAACGACACTTCGGTTTTGTCGACTGGTATTGACACGATTGACCGCTATGGCGTCGATGCGTCCACGAATCTACACGGGGCGTTGCTCGACGCCTTTCCATTGCTCAACAGCGTTGAGCGCGAGAATCAGAATATTGATATCCAGTTCGGAGTGATCGTGGTTTTCACAGATGGGACAGACCAGGCCGGCAGAGTGTCACAAGAAAGTGCGCTGTCCACCGTTAGAAGCGCGGTAGACATGAGAGGTGGTGAACGGTTTGTGTTTACAGTCGGATTGGGGGGCGAAATCGATGAGGATTTTCTTCGCGAAGCGGGAGTCCACGGATTCGAGTGGGCATCTGATGTAGACCAAGTCACGAGTGCTTTCGGTCGAATAGCCGAACGGATCGAGGCACAAACTCAGGGCTACTATCTGCTCGAGTACTGTACGCCCAAACGGGCTGGGACTCACCAACTCCAGCTCGATCTCGAAGTGAATGGTCAGCGCGAAACGATCGGTCACGAGGAATTCAGCGCACAGGGTTTTGGCGCCAACTGCCGCGTTGGCGACGATCCTGAGATACCGCCCATTACTCAAACAACGACTTGTTCCGTCAGTCCGTTTTCTCGGGATGGCCGTCGGGTGCCTGGGCTATGGTTCTTGCTCGTCGTGTCGGTGGTCGCGAGTTTCAAGCTCCGACGAATGGGAGCCAGGTAACGGCAAGCTCCTAGAGGTTCTGAGGGCCGTTGGATGTCGAGTCATTGCGCTGGGTGTTAGCGAGGAGGATTCCATGGAGTTGAGAACGGGCTTTCTGCTCTCCGTTGTTTGTTTCGCTTCTGTAGTTGCTTCCTGTGGGACCACACGAGGCCGCGAGGGCTATGGTATGTCCGCCACACCTCAACGCGTGTCGACCAGCGACGCACTCGCTACGCTGAGGCAGGTGTTGGCAAACTACGATAACGCATTTGGCGATTACCCGTATTTCGATATTCAAGTAACCCAGGAACTCGTCCTTTGGCGCTACCGTACAGGTGGGGACGACATTATCACGCGCTGTTTTCATCCGGCGCATGTTTCGGGTGCGCGGGTCCGATCAAGTCTCGGAAACTGGTTCGTCCATGTAATCCTGGAAAGCGACGCAGCGGTTTGTTCCAGTTGGACCCCGGTCCCGGGCGGTTATGATAGAGAGACAATATTCTTCGAGGTCGAAACGGAACTCGATGCGTATAGAGCGCAGGACGCTGTCGAATCGCTTAGGTGACTTGGATGACGGTTGAGCCGGTCCAGGAATCAACAGAGTGACCGTGGGAAGTGAACCATTCGGAGGCTGCCGATCTGTGTGGAGACGGGTAGGATTTGCGCTCACTCGACGAGTTCCTGACACGTGGTGGAGCAGGCACACCAACTCAGAACTATGCTAGCGCCGAGTGTTACGCCAACAAACGTTGGCTCAGTGGACGGTCACGGCTGGAATGTGCGGCGGTGTGTGCGGCAGGTGAGTGGTTTTTCCCAGGATCGATAGAGGCCCGCACTCACTCACCAGTGGCTTCCGAGTAGCGATAGCCGCAATACCTACATTTCCGGGCTGCGGCCTTGATCGTTTCAGCGCAGTCTGGGCAGCTCTTTGTGGCGGATTGTTCCCCACCGTCGGGTCCCTGAGCTGCATTTGGAAGCGGGTCTGAGGTCAAAGCCTTGGCCGGCATCGAAACTGGAAGTTCCAAGGCATTAGCATCGCCTCGGAGCGCTCGTTGCTTTCCCACCTCTTTTGCAGCTGCCCGATTTGCGTGAAGCATCGTATTGACGTTGGATACGTCGGCCACAGCCTGGTTCCCCAGGTCGATGGCAGCAATACCTGCCCCTTTGGCTGCGAAGTCCTCGATCCAGTCGACGACGACCCGCTCTGTCTCTCGCGCATCGTCGTCGACGAGCATGCTCACCACGTCTCGAGGACCCAGGAGGCCAAAACTCTCGCTCAGAATCGATGTAGCACATCCCTGTAGACTGCAATCGCTTCGCACGACGACGTTGTCGGACTCAACGGAGTCATGGACGGCTTTGCCGACTCTTACATGCGACCGGCCATAGTTCCCCTCGACGTTGATGACGACCGCCAGGGAGTGGAAGCGGTACGTGTCGAGATACGCTCTGGCATGGCGGAACAGACCGCTCGCGATTGCCGCTAGTATAAGCGCACTCAGTAGCCGAGCAGCCCAGCGAGCCCCGATCATACTCTGCGCAATCTCGTCGCCGCCACCCCTACCAACATAGTCCGGGGTTGAGAAAGTCATCCAGAGAGCCAGACAGGAGACTACTGCTGCTAGCAGAAGGAGAACGTTTGTGCTCCCAGAGGCTGCACCCTTCACCGGAACCGGCTGCGTTTCGACGATCAGTTTCCCGCCAAAGGTCCCTGTGTCGACAACACCACCCGTGTTCATCTCGAAACCTAGTCGCTTAACCCGGTTACTTGAGGCAGCGTCCCTCTTCAGAGCTCCAACTTGGTGCTCTAGGCCGTGGGGAATGAGGTTTGGGTCTCCGCCGCCGCGAATCGCTCGTTCGAAGCGAAAGACCTCTCCTCGTGGGGCAGCCTTCGGTAGAAGACCGAGTACCAGCAGGATTCTCACCAGGCTGGCGGCCCCGATGGCCAAGACGAAAACCCACGGAAAGGAAGGCAGTAGACCTTCACGCCCCTCGAACAACTCGTTTGGGATCACCGCTCGCCCTGCAAAAACGGCTACAATCGCCGCGACAAGAATAATCCCTCTGCGGGCTGAGCGTAGATTGTTCGAGACGAGCTTCCGGACCGCCCGAGTCATCAACGGGAAGTCCCGGGGAAAGAATCGGTAGGCGAGCCGCCATGGTCCCCGTTTGGGGATAGCGTACGCTGGCATTTCGCCTTTCTCTAACGCAGCTGCGAGGTCATTTTCGTAGTCTCTGTACTCGGCTGGCGCGCGGGCCGGGAGTATCAATCTGCCGAGACTTCGTGCCCCGCCCACAACCATTCTTACTCCGACCACGAGCCAAAGCGCAGCAAAGACAACCAGCGCGAGCCGACCGCTTGTCAAGACCGGCTGATGTTCCAGAACTGCACCCTCGGTGGCGATGACTTCCTTGATCGTCGAGCTCAGGTCGGTGAGGAACCAACCCGCGACGCACACAAACACAACACCGACCGCACAGCGCGTGCCTCCGTAGATGCCAAGGGGATTAGAGACTTCGGAGGAGACATTGGCCCGAAAAAACTCTTGCGACATAACGCGTTGTCCTCTCTCAAGACGCAGACGAGATAGAAAGGTTGCGATGCCGGAAAACTATACGCTCTCGGCGGCCAACTATCATAGCGACATGAC
>CAZDBH010000628.1:0-3826 GCA_964503485.1 uncultured Bradymonadales bacterium
CTAAAAGCCAATGGCGGAGCCTGGAGCGCTATGCGCGACAGGCTCCTAGTCCGCCGAGCCCCGATTCACTTGCGGTCTTGAAAGTATTACGGTCAGATTGAGTTCGGGAATGCAGCAAACGTAGAGGCGGGTTCAGCAACGTTGGACGACGCCAGTGGGGGGAATCAGTCGTGACCGAACGAGCGATACCGACGCTCCGCGGACTGCCTTTGATCGGAAGTCTGCGGGACTTTTCGCGAAACCGACTCGAGCTCTTTCAGCGGGCCTATCGCGAGCATGGGGACTTCGTACGGATCCGCGTGGCAACGCGCGATGTCCTGGTCGCAACAAGTCCCGAAATCTCCCAAGCAGTTCTGAAGTCGCACAGCAAACAACTGACGAAGTTCGCTGCCCTCGGCCGCTATGCCAAGCCGATGATCGGCAATGGGACCTTGTCTAGCGAGGGCGAATTCCACCGTCGCCAGCGGCGACTCATCGCGCCTGGACTCAAACGCCGGCAGATCGCCCAGTACGTTGAAGCGATGGCGCGACACACCGACGACGCAGTGCGTTTGTGGAAGCAGAACGGTCGCATGAACGTCATGGACGACTTCACTCGCCTGACCATGGCAATCGCCTCAGAGACAATGTTCAACTCGTCGTCAGACCGATATGCGGCCGTCGCCGCCAGGGCTGTACACGAAGCGACTACCTATATCGCGACTGAGTTGGGCCGGCCGGTCCACTTCCCCTACTCGTGGCCGACTCCTCGCAACCGGCGGCTGCGTCGAGCTATCGCGCCCCTCGAGGACGTCGTGTACGGGATGATTCGAGAGCGGCGCGACAGCGGCGAGCGGCCCAACGACATCCTTTCGATGTTGCTCAATGCTCAAGATGAAGATGACGGCTCGACGATGAGCGATCAGCAAGTGAGGGACGAGGTCATGACTCTGTTCGTGGCTGGTCACGAGACCACTTCGAACGCTCTGACCTGGAGCTGTTACCTGCTGGCGCGCCATCCAGACGTCGCTAACCGGCTAGCGGAAGAGTGCCGCAGCGTGCTTGGGGGAAGGCCACCCACCTTCGAGGACCTCGACCAGCTTCCATATGCTCGCCAGGTTTTTCTCGAAACGATGCGGCTCTATCCACCCGCCTACATCGTAGGGCGCCAGTCGGCCGAAGCGTTCACGCTACTCGACTGGCCGATCCCGGCCGGTGTCATGCTGGTGTTGAACATCTACGGACTTCACCACCGAGCAGACTTCTTTCCCGAGCCCGAGCGGTTCGATCCGGATCGTTTCGAGGGCGACAAGGAGAAGGCGCTTCCCCGAGGCGCCTTCATGCCCTTCGCAGACGGGCCGCGGGTCTGCGTAGGCAGCCACTTCGCGATGATGGAAGGCCAGGTCGTCCTTGCCCATTTGGCCCAACACTTGTGGTTTGCTCCCGTTGACGGTCCGGCCAACCCACCCATGCCCCGAGTAACCCTGCGTCCCCGCGATCCGGTTGTCCTTTCTGTTTCCGCGATCTGAGAGCCGCAGAAACCAGTCAAACTTGTCGGTCGGTGCCAATGCTCCGCCACGGCTCTGGCAGAGTGAAACCAAAGAACTGAGCAAATTCGACCAGTTGCCTGGTATTGCGCGGATCGGCACGAAGTGTGCGAAAGCCTCTCTGCGTCCGATTTTACTTGCGTTGCTGGGAGGTTAAATGTTGCGCACCCGAAGAATTCAACTGTCTGCTGTCTGTATTTCCATTCTGGGAGGAGCCCTGGTGTTTACCGCCTGCAATGTTGACGACAGCAATTTCGCCACGGTCTCTCAGGCCATCTATCACGGGTCCAGAGAGCCGCAGGTCGTCGATCTGACCGCAGGGGAGAAGCTGGCCATCGGATTCCTGACTGATGACACAGGCGACGAATTCTGCACCGCGACACTGATTGACCGCGACCTGGTCGTCACGGCCTCGCATTGCACCGAGGAAATGGGTCCGCGTGATATCCGGTTCGGGATCGGCAACCCACAGGATCCAATTGCGATCCTGTCGGTCGCTAAGATTTCGGAACATCCCAACGCGGATGCCGCGCTTCTGTTCCTCACCCGAGACGCTGTATCGAGCGTCTCCCAAATCGAACCCCTGCCGGCTCTGCGGGCGGCGCTGCCGAGCACGATGATTGGGCAACGGGTAGAGGCGGCCGGATTCGGGGAGACCCACGACAGCTCACGGGGCCTCTATTTCGCCGCTCTGACCGAAATGGACTCGGTCGACTACATCGTTGACGGCGGCGGGCAGCAGGGAATCTGTTACGGCGACAGCGGTGGTCCCTTGCTGGTTTCGCTTAGCGGCAACACGGTGGTGGCGGGGGTCGAGTCTTGGGGCGACGAGAGCTGTGTCGACGTCGACCATATGACAAGACTCGACCTCGTCACCTCGTGGATGGACAGCGAACAAGCATCTTTCGATCCGAACGCCCCTATCCCCGAAAGCAGTGGCAGTGCGTCGGGCGAAGACGGTGGCTATGACGAGCCGGACTTCGACGTTGATTGGGATGCAGGCGAGGCCGATGAGCAGACCTCGAGCCAGGATGCTCCGGAAGAGAGTGGTTGCTCGGCGGCTGGACGGAACGGCGCGGTAGACGCATCACTGCTTATGGGTCTACTGGTATCAATGATTCTCTCGATCAATGGTCGGGGTCGGCGAAAGAGAACCTAGGAGACCTACTCCTGGACATCATCGGCGGCATCCTCCGCCATGAGCCACTCCAATTCGTCCTGCGTGCGTTGAATCATCTCTCGGTCGAAGTTGTGGCCTGCTCCCTCCAGATAGACCAGGCGAGCTTCGATTCCGACCTCTTCGAGCTCCTCGATTGAGCGCTCTGATTCGCGTCGGCACCAAGATTGGCCACAGATGAACAGGATTCGCTGCCCGCCCGCCCGCCGATAGCCACGCGCCCGGCTCGAGCTCCACTCAGTTCCACCCTCGATCATTACGGCCCACGGGAAGGACTCTTCTGTCCTCCGTAGAATCGACACGCCCATGATCGCCCCGAGGGAGAGTCCCGTGTAGAGCATGGGCCCGTCGTCCACATACTCTCCATAGGCTTCTCGCAGCGCGGCGAGCCCTGCCTCGAGTTCGTCTTGCAGCACCCTGTTGCTGCGGTATTCCCAACGTTGGGTCTGTCCTTCTGGTGTATCCCGCTGAATACCTCGCGGGCACAGCACCCAAACGTCGTCTCCCGCGATCCAGCGCCAGTCCTGGCAGCGCCATTCCGGCGTGTCGTAGTTGCCGTGCGTCGCCACCACAACGGGCCGAGGTTCGGTGGCTCCGTGTGGAACCGAAATCACCGCTGGTGCGAAGCCAGGCACCTCGAAGTCGATGAACTCGCCGCCCAGGGAGAGAGGTTCCAGGCCTGGCTCAGGTTCGGGCGCTTGCGGCTCGACCGGTGGTGGGACTTCGGGCGCAGCCGCGGGCGAGGAGGGCGCTTCCTCGGGAGACGGGCTGACGACTGACTCCTCCGGCTCCGCGGGGTTGCCCTCGGAGTCTACCGGTGATGGGCGACATGCGACCAACAAGACAAATGTCAGGATGCAAACAACACGAACTGTCACGCTCGACCTCCTCTCAGGCCCGACCTGTCAAACGTATCGAAGGCGCGTTTCGGTCTCATGAATCGTCTGTGTTTTGCATTTCGTAAGACTACCCGCCCTGATCATCCGTTTCTAGCGTCTACAGAGAAACCTCCTCGGGGGGGCAGTGTTAAGAAACTCAGCAACTCGGCAGATTTCAGGCTTGAGACGCGGTCTAGGAGCCCGTCGCGTATAACGCCCCGGACTCCAGCCGTTAGCTTTTAGCG
>CAZDBH010000629.1:0-3792 GCA_964503485.1 uncultured Bradymonadales bacterium
CTAAAAGCTAACGGCTGGAGTCCGGGGCGTTATACGCGACGGGCTCCTAGTGCGTAGAGATCCGTCCAGGGGCCATAATCTCGCCAGGAATTGCGAAACTGTTCGGGCGGCATGTACGCCGGGCTCCCGGCCACACGTCCACCCTGTCCCGGGGTCAGGCCTTCGGAGTCTGGGTCGACGGCGTGAGCGATTCCAAAGTCCGAGAGTTTTAGAGTGTAGTGTCCTTCGCTGTCGTCCTTGAACACCAAGATGTTGCTGGGCTTCAAGTCGCGATGAATCACACCTCGGGCGTGGGCGTGAGCCAGTGCGTCGAGAAGGCTGAGCAGCGTCCGCAACGTTGTGGGCCAGCCCAAAGGAGCGTTGAAACTGCGCAGAGTACCGCCGTTGGCCAACTCCATCACCATGTAGGCCGCGCCCTCGAGCAGCTGGCCCTGCGAGGCTGCGGCCGCGTCGGCTCCAACTTCCCCGTAGTCGAGTAGGCCGATGATTCCTGGGTGTTCGAGACGAGCGGCCGCACGAATCTCTTGGCGCACCGCATTGGAGTGGCGTCCGTCCCGCTGCGAGATCACCTTTACGGCAACCGGTAAGCCGCGCTTCTGGTGGAGTCCCCGCCAGACCTCAGCCATCCCCCCACGCCCGATGGGTTCCTCCAGCGAGAACTCATCGAGTATGATCGAGTTACGAACCTTGCTCACAGATTGTCCACGTCATTTGTCGGCCTGATAGTCGGTTGCTTCGAGTCCAAAACTCTGTAGCCACCGTCTCACTTGTCGGCGTGACCGGCCGAACTCACGGGCCAGAGCTGAGATGTTTCCCTCGAAACGTCGCAGCATTTCCCGAAGCTCACCTTCTGATGGGACGGGCAGAGGTTGCTTTGGCTCGGGGTTCGGGGAGACTTCGACTTCAGTCGAGGTGTCGGCGACCAAGGACTCGAATCGATCCTTGACCATATCCAATGTCAGCAGTTTCTTGCCCCGACCGCGAAGGACCAATTCCTCCGCCAATCGGACCAATTCCCGCACATTGAACGGCCACTGGTATGAGAGCAGAG
Source organism: uncultured Bradymonadales bacterium (assembly GCA_964503485.1). Taxonomy (GTDB): domain Bacteria; phylum Myxococcota_A; class Bradymonadia; order JAFGEP01; family JAFGEP01; genus CAZDBH01. The sequence continues at coordinate 1,052 of CAZDBH010000629.1, forward strand.
CGTCGACCAGGTTCGGGGTTAACTCGGCTTCAACGCCCTGGAGGTATCTTTCGAGGATGGGCAGAATGTCTTCCCGACGTTCCCGCAATGCTGGAATCCGAATACGGATGCCCGACAGACGCGCGAACAATGCCTTCCGGAAGGCACTCATTCGCATCTTGTGCACAAGGTCACTGTCCGTGGCCGAGACCACTCGAACCGAGTATTTCTTGGGTTGATTGGCGCCGACAGGCAACACCAGGGAGTCTTCGAGGACGCGAAGCAGCTTTGGTTGTATAGCTACCGACAGCTCACCCAGTTCATCAAGAAAGAGCGTTCCGCCGTCAGCCATCGAGAAAAAACCGTCATGAGCTCGGTTTGCCCCCGTAAACGCTCCGGCTACATGCCCAAACAACTGGCTTTCGGCCAGATTCTCGGGAATCGCCCCGCAGTTGACGGCCACGAAGGCTCCCTTTCGATCGCTCGCCGTGTGCAGAGCATGGGCTACGAGTTCCTTTCCGCAGCCGGTCTCACCTCCGATCAGAACCGTCCGATCTGTCGGCCCGATCAGCGCAATCTCATGGCGGACTTGGCGTATGGCGGGGGAGACCCCGACCAGATCAGGTTGGACCGAGTCCTGGATATCGAGCGCCTCGAAGCGCACCACGAAGAAGGAGTCACCTGTGCGGACAACATCGCCATCGAGCAGATCAGCCGATCTAACACGAGAGCCATTCACGAAGGTTCCGTTCCGAGACTCGCCATCCTTCAATGTCAGAGACGGACCCGTGGGTGAGCATTGAAGCGTGGCGTGCGTTCTAGAGACCCGTTTATCGTCGTCCAGCGCGAGCGGAGAGTTTCCCGGCCGTCTGCCGATCGTGGAGACGCCCGCAGGGAGGGGGGCGACCGAACCGTGGCAGATTCCTCTCGCTCGGCTGAACACCAAACGAATGGTCGGTCGAAGATTTGGAGCGTCCAAAAGGCGTGACGCGGTCTCGGTTCGGTCTTCACTCACGATACGAAGCTACTGTTACACCCGGCCCGGGTCAACAATCGCCCAGCCCATATGTGCGATATGAATCGCCAGATCGGGTGACGGCTTTCCCAGACGTCTCGGTCCCTCACTCTGTCACGGTGAATCGGCCATCGCTTGTGTTGACCACGCTGGAAGCGCCGGTGACGCTGATCTCCCCCGGGGTCATTCGCACCATGCCTGAGACACCGGATGCTGCTGAGACGTCAATCGTCGCGATGAGATGGTCTTCGCCGACCGGGATTGCCTCGTTCGCCGTACCTGTAAAATGCCCGTTGGAGCCGTCGTCGCTCACGTCCCACGACCACCCTTCTGCTGCTGCGCCAGTGAAGGTCAGCCAATCGGGCGTGTCCTCGATCTTGAAAGAGACCGCTGTGATCGGTTCGGAGTTGGTAAGCAGTAGATCAAAGCTCCCCGTTCCGCCCGCTGGTGCGGTGCCCGCCTGCAACGCCAGAGCAAAGTGCTGTACGCTGCTCGCCGTGAGCTCCTCGCTCGCAGCACCCTCCCGGCACGAGTCGCTAACCGCCCTCACGAAGAAGACGTGATCAACCGAAGAAGCCAGGTCGTATACCACCCCCCCAAGACGTGCTACCCGTTCTTCGTGACCCACTTCGACAGCGAGCTCTCCGTCCATGTAGATGTCGTATCTCTTCACATGATCGCTGCGCAGTACAGCAAACGATACCTGGATTTCGAGAAAGCGCGGCGTTGACCGCAAGTCGAGCACGGCAGGTAGTGGATCGTCACTGTTTGGCGGACCGCAAGCGGTCTCGGAATCCCAACTCGTGTCGAGATCGGTGTCGCGTTCGTCGTCCGTGTCCGTTTCGATGACTTCGACAACAAAGTCCGGCAGATCCGGATCTCCAGTCAGATCGGTCTCAGCGAGATCAGTTTCGGGGCCGGGTTCTTCGCTCTGATCTGGCGCGATTTCTGGCTCGATATCGAGGTCGGAGATGTTCTCGTCGGCCTCGTTATGATCCACCGGCACTTCATCTTCTGGAAGCGGGTCGTCCCCGATATCGGGGAACCCAGAGAGGTCGCGCCGCCGCCCGTCATCTGTTTCGACCACTGATGCGTCCTCTTCCTCGGCGGGCGAGTTCGAATCCCCGCACGCGACCAACAGACAAACCAGGGAGGCAAGAGCGCAGGTTTTGATCCCAAATGTAGAGCGGGTTGAGTGCATGCGGTCACTCTACCATCAGTTATGTGCCCATTCGCGAAAAATCGTGGGGAGGGTGTTTACCGGGTGGAGAAGATTGAAGCCCCCGGCAGAGCCAGGTGGGAACCACCCCGGAATCACGACGCAGAACGGGTCGACAAACTCATCCGAGCCCCCGCTCTGGATCCAGTTGTGTCGAACCGGAGCGCGGAGTAGTTTAGCCGCGACGGAGGCCGAATTGGGGACCGATGTTTGATGCGATCATAGTTGGGGGCGGTGTAATTGGCCTGTCGGTGGCCTGGGACCTTCAGCGCAAAGGCCTTCAGACTCTCGTCTTGGAGCGGGGCGCGGCCGGTCGAGAGGCCTCCTGGATGGCCGCGGGAATGCTCTGCCCGGTGGCTGAAGCTCACTTCACTGAGCGGGAGCTGCTCGAACTCAGCCTAAAGAGCATGGCCCTCTATCCAGACTATGTTCGGGAAATCGAAGAAGCCAGCGGCTCATCCGTCGCCTACAACACGACCGGGACCCTGGTCGCCGCCATGGACTCCGATGAAGTACGGGTCCTTCGGC
>CAZDBH010000630.1:0-3786 GCA_964503485.1 uncultured Bradymonadales bacterium
CCATCCTCGACGTAATGTGGGGCTTCATCAACCGGCCGGGACCAATGTGATGCGAATCCACTTACTAATCGTTGTCGTGAGTCTCCTTTTGCTGGCCACCGGCTGCAAGAAAGACGGGCTGTCCGACGACAAAATCGAGGGCTACTTGAACGACATCGAGGCTATTGAGTCTCAGATCAGTGAACATACCGCTGTTTGGAGTGAAGCCGTTTCAATCGCCTCCAACGTCCCCGTTCTTCCGGCACTGGCCGGGCCATGCGAGATCGAGATGCCCTGGGCGATATCCTCGGACTACGACCTCAGCCGCTACCTGGTCTACGAAAGAGCCGTTTCGCCGGGTGAGGTGCCACCTTTCGTTCAAAGCATCAGTTGGAAAGTGTCCTCTCTCAAGAACTCACTGGGCTCCGACCACCCTCCGAGGCGGCTCTCGGTCGAACATCAAGACATCATTGGGGGCTACGCTGATCCAACCTGGTGGGGCCACGACGTCGCCATCGTAGCCAACGAGTACATCGCCCCTGAGTTGGCCGGACCGAACTTCGTGCCCGGTCGTCTTCGCGGGCGAGCTTTCGTTTGGAGCTACGCAGAGGCCGCGATCGTGTGTGCCGCCGAGATAGATGCGACGAACGCTGACACAATCATGGTCGACACGAACGATCCAGGCCGCGAACGCTACCTGCAGAACGATCTGTACGCACAGGCGGCCTTTCAAGCTCGGGAGTCAGTTCGCTCCTTAGCCGGTGATGGATCAACGACGACTGATCCGGCACCAGCCCCTGCCGTCGAGCCCGCCCACGCGAATCCGCCGCCGGATGTTCCTCTCGGCACGACGCCTCAGCTGCCATCGGTAGTACCACCCGCGATCGGTCAGCCGACCGGCCTGCCGGCGGGCCTTCCCACTGGCTCCCCTTCCCAGCTCGGTCAGTAGCACTCCTACTGAAGGGAACGGCGTCGGTCACGGTGATCCATCCACAGATTGTAGCCGCCGATGAGCATCAAGATCGTGGCATTGATAGCAACGCCGACCAGGATCGTTGTCCGCGTGTCTGGCATCTGCTCGAGCGGGAACGCGTCACCCGCGTGATACTCTTCGTAGGTCCCCACCATCAGATACCGGTCCAGAACCAGGAGCCAAACCAGCAGTAGAACCGCACCCGATGAGGCGAGAATACGCCAGGCGCTGTCCCGATACCCGCTACTGAGCGCGTTCTGCGTCATATTCGCGCCGGTCCAGGCAGATGTGCACAGCACCGCAACGTAGAACAGGTACCAAATCATTGTCGGCAAGGGCGGATGGATGATGTAGCTCCACATCCAGTCCTCCCGCCAGAAGCTCGGGAAAGCGACACTCAACCCATAAAACACACCAAAAATGAGTGCGCTTCGCACGTATCGGGACTCGCCCTTGATCTTCTTTCGCTCGATTCGCCTGCGACCCGACATCGCTATCGCGGAACCCGCAAAGAACAGACCTGGCACATCCATCACGACCGGCATTTACCAGTCCTCCAACAGTTGTTCAGCCACATTCAACGCCACAGCCATTACGGTCATCTGCGGGTTTCGCCCCAGTGAGTTCGGGAACACGCTGCTGTCGGCGATGTAAAGTCCGGGAACGTCGAAAACGGAGCCCCGGCTGTCGACCACCCCGTCTTCGGGTCGGGTGGCCATTCGGCAGGTGCCCTGTAGATGGCTGGCGTACAGGTAGATGTCGTTCGGGTCAGTCAATCTCGCCAGGTCGGCGTTGACCTGATCCATCGAATCCCCGTACTCCGCGTACCACAATCCGGGTTTCACCGAGCGAGCTCCAGCCGCGAACATCACCTCGCAACAGAGTTGAAAACCCACGTTCATCTTCTCGAGGTCCCTCGGGATCAACTCGTAAAAAATGGCCGCCTTGCCTCGATCTGCCATGGTGATTCGGCCTTCGCTCTCGTCACGAATCAGAAAACCGGTCCCCGCCATCTGCCGCACATTCGCAAGAAAATCCTTTGCATTCTGCCCCTTGGCGACCGCCTGGGCGAACAGGATTTCGGCACCAACCGAGAAAGCCTCCACCAGTACGTCGGGGTGATCGAGGTGGTGCCCGTAGGAGCCCTGAGTGACCCCCCGCCAGATGTTGATGTCCTCGTCGAAATAGGCGTAAACCGAACCGGTCGGATGCATCCGTAAATGGCGGCCGATGTGCTCGTTCTCACTCACCTTCGTCGTCAACAATAGCTTTGCCGTTCCGATCGCCCCCCCAGCAATAAGCACGATCCTCGCCCGAACGGTGATTGAGTAAGTCTTGTGCCTGGTTTCAGGGTCACGGATGCGAGCCCTCACGCCCACAGCCCGACCGTTTTCGATGAGAATCTCCTCAACTGGAGCGTTGGCGTAAAGCTCGCAGTCGTGGTTGAAAGCCCGAGCGCCGAGGAAGTTCCGATCCATACTCCCCTTGCCACCCACCGGGCACCCATAGAAACAGACCGCACATCCCACGCATCCGGGGGCGTTGCGGTCCACCATGCCGCCCTCCAACCCAAGAATTCGCACACCCTCGGCGGTCTTCAAGTTGTTCTGGCCCGCGATGATGGGCTTGTCGGTGGTGGGCGCGACGTGAATCGTCGCCTCGATTTCCTCGTACAGGGGAGCCATCCGGTCGGGGCCATAGCGTTCGTTGCCGACCAACTCGCTCCACTCTTCGAGACGTTCGGTCGGTCCGCGAAAGCACATCGCCGAATTGACCAAAGTCGATCCACCCACGCCCTCTCCGGCGGCCATCGGGACGAAGGTCCCCGCGGGCGAGGCCGCCGCGAGCTGTCCGCGCTCGATGTAGAGCTTGCGCAGGCTCTCTGAACCGAGGTTCGAGAAACTGCCGAGCGGGTAGTAGCTTCCCGCCTCGAGCATCACCACCCGCTTGCCGGCCTCAGCCAGACGAGCAGCGGCGGCTGAACCGCCCGGACCCGAGCCAACGATCACGACGTCCGCCTCGAGCTCGAGGTGGCTGGTAACGTCGTGAAATGTTGAGATCGCGTCCAGTTCGCCCCCCTCTAGCTGCAGAGATAATCTATCTCGAGCTGTTCCAGCATGCCCGGCATCTCGCACAAGGCCATGCAGAAATACCACTTCATCATTCTAAGCAGGCCGCGCTTCGCGAACACCGCACTGTTCGCCCACTCTTCGAGGATCTGCTGGCGACGCTCCAAGGGCAGCTTGTGAAAGGGCATCGGGTTGAGGGTATCGACGATGGTCACATCCTGGATCGTGTGAAGACCGGCTTTCATTACCCGTTGAAGGTCATCATCCATCGCGGCAATTTGCTCGTCGAGGAACAGGGCAAGATTGAGCTCCTTACCGGACTGTGGAGGGTTGCCACCCGGCGGGAAATAGGCCTCCGCCATGGCGTCGGCGATCTCGTATTCTCGGTCTGAGAGCGCCTTTAGACCGTCTCCCGGACGCCGGTTCCACCACAGACCGACCCGCACCACTGGGAAACCCACAGCGATCCCCGTTCCCGCCAACAGACCAGTCTTCAAAAAGGTCCGGCGCCGGGTGCCCGGTTTGTGTTTCTTCGCGTCCGACACCGCTTTGTCTCTTTCTTTTTTCTTTCCCTCGCTCGCTGGAACGGTAGGAAACCGACCAGACAGTCAGAAAGCTAGAGGAAGCGACGAACTTCGTCAAGCCCAGGAAAGGGAAAGGAGAAAGGGAGAAGGGAAAGGAGAAAGGACGAGGCGAAAGGAGAAAGGACAAAGGGCGGAGGGAAAGGAGAAAGGACAAAGGGAGAAGGGACGAGGCGAAAGGAGA
>CAZDBH010000631.1:0-3785 GCA_964503485.1 uncultured Bradymonadales bacterium
CAACGCCTTACCGGACGCGACCGAAGTGGTGGCCGGCGCTCCCAATGCGCCGGCTCTTCAGATGACGGTGAATGCGCCGACCGAGGGACTCGATATCACCGGGTTAACCATCAGCGCCTCGGGCACAGGCAACGACGCCGAACACATCGCGACCGTGAGTGCGCACGTTGACGAAGACGGCGATGGCGTAGTCGACGACGGCGACACATTGCTCACGACTGGTTCATTCACAGAAGACAACGGCACCCTGGAGCTGACCTTCGAAACCAGCGTCCCGGGCTCCCTCAGCTCGACCATCCTTCTGAGTGTGACATTCGCTGATGAGCTAGGCGACGCCAGCGACCTGACTCCCCGCGGCGACGATCGGCTCGAGTTCGGATGGACTGCTCCGATCGTGCTTGTGCTGTGTTTCCTCGGTTGGCGCAGGCGGCGAACGCTGTGCGTCGCGCTCTTCACAGCGGGACTGCTTCTCGGGTCGTGCAGCGGCGACGAGCAGGCCTCCGAATCGGGAGACACCGACGGCGGTTCGACTGATAGTGCGCTCGATACAGCGACCGAACCGGTACCGGACGAACAAGACACCGGTGACGAGTCAACACTCGATAGCGTGGAAACGGATGACGACCTCTCGGAATCGGACTCGGAACCAGATACGGATGAGGCAGACGAGGCCGACGACACGGATGTTGCTGTCGACCTGAGCGATAGCGATGATAGTGCTGCCGATGCCGAAGACGCCGACGATGACACGAGCGACGCCGTAGGCGATGTGGAAGACGAGGGCGATGTCAGTGACGCGCCAACCGACGGTGTCGAGATACCGGGCGACGCCCTGACCTTCCAGCTCCAGATCATCGCTGTGGATGCAGAGTCGGAGGATGAGAGCGTAGACATCGAAGGACTACCCCTGACCGGTACCATCCTCTTCGTGGATCCGTAAGCTGCTCCCGGTTCGACGAGGCCCGTTTCGCAGGAAGTATGGACGCATGATTGGTCGATCAAAAAATGCCGTGGGAACGCTTCTCATCGCCGTGTTGGCCAACGTGGCAGCTGGGTGCTCAGAGAGCGAAAATCGTCTCGATTCGGGCGCTCAGCCGAACGACACGGGTGAGGAGGTCGCACTCGTCGGCGACACAGACGAGGACCCTGCGCCAGCCAGCGACGAGTCGGGCGATCAGACGGTTGAGGTTGTCGGCTCGGCGGACGTCGAGGACGATGGTCCCGAGGTCGAGGACTCGAACTCTGAGCCTGACGAGTGGTTCACACTGTTGGTCATCCCCGACATTCAGTACCTCACACTCAACGCCGATCGCGCCCCCGTCCTCGAGTACATGATGGACTGGATTTTGGACAACCGAGAAGAACTACGAATCGAGATGGTCTTGCAGGAGGGCGATATCACCCACAACAACACTTACGCAGAGTGGGAGGCCGCCGATCGCATCTTCTCGATGATCGAGGGCACCGTGGCGTACGCCCTCTGCGTCGGAAATCATGACATGGAGGGCAACGACGCCGGGACTCGCGACACAACCCGATTCAACGAGTATTTCGGCCTAGAGCGCCTCGAGCGACAGCCGACCTTCCACGCCTCGGCGTCGGACCTCTCGGCCGATGACCACGCACACGTCTTCTCGGCTGGGGGGATTGACTGGCTGGTCCTCTCTCTCGCTTACAATCCGACCGATGAGGCGGTGGCTTGGGGCGCTGAACTGGTGGCGGACCACCCGGAGCACAGCGTCATCGTACTGACTCACGCCTACCTCACTCCCTCGGCCAACACCGGCCCCGAAGGCAGGGATATCCAGCGGGAGATAGTCGACCCACACTCGAACGTCATCCTGGTTCTGAGCGGCCACTATCTCGCGGGAACGGCCGCGCGCCGAAGGCGTGCTCGCGCAGACGGCTCCGAAGTTGTCGAGGTGTTCGCCAACTATCAGGATTTACCCCTCGGTGGGACAGGTCGAATGAGGCAGATGCGTGTCGACCCGGTCACCGGAACGCTGAGCGTGCAATCATGCCCACCGCTTGCGTCCTGCTCGACTGATGACGGGGACTCGTTCGTGCTCGAGGATTTAGTGTTTTCGAGTCCCTAGGGGCATCTCGCTGCAAGGGCACGTACCCAAACTCAGCTGGTAGCGTATTGGGGTCGGTTGCTGCGACGGCGGCGGCGATGGTTGGTTGGTCGTCGTTGACCTCGGCGGCGAGTCACCTGCTCGCCAAAGGGAACCTCTGACTCGTAGGCGTGCCCCGCCACGATATTGATCCGCTGTCGGATCAGGCGTTCGATATCCCGCAGGTGTTTGCGTTCCTCGACACCGCAGAACGAGATTGCGACACCATCGGTGCCGGCTCGCGCGGTGCGGCCGATACGGTGGACGTAGCTCTCTGGAATGTTGGGCAGGTCGTAGTTTACGACGTGGCTGATTCCCTCTACATCGATACCGCGAGCTGCGATATCGGTCGCAACCAGCACACTGATGCGACCCGCCTTGAAGTTCCCGAGGGCCCGCTGACGAGCACCCTGTGATTTGTTGCCGTGGATTGCCTCGGCCTTGATGTTGTCTCGACCCAGCAGCTTCACGACTTTGTTTGCGCCGTGTTTGGTCCGGGTGAACACCAGGGTCCGTTCGACGTCTGGCTCGAGAAGTACGTCGCGGAGCAGCCGGATTTTGTCAGCCTTTTCGACCAACATCACCTGTTGCTGGATCAGCTCGACCGTTGTCGACTCCGGGGTGACCTCGACTCGAATTGGGTCCCGAAGGATGTTCTGGGACAGCTTGGCGATAGCCGAAGGCATCGTAGCCGAGAACAGAAGCGTCTGCCGTTCAGCTGGAAGCTCCCTGACCACTCGACGGACGTCATGAATGAAGCCCATGTCGAGCATGCGGTCGGCCTCATCGAGGACAAAGATACCAATTTCGTCTAGATGGATGTGACCCTGACCCATGAGGTCGAGCAGCCTTCCGGGCGTCGCGACCAGGACGTCGACGCCTTTCTCCATGGTTTTGACCTGGGGTCGTTGCCCTACCCCACCGAAGATCACCGTATGTGAGTTGCGGAGGCCTTTACCGTAGGTTGCGAAGCTCTCGTCGATCTGAATCGCGAGCTCGCGGGTTGGTGTCAGCACCAGCACTCGCGCTCGACCCTTCGAGGGCCTGCGGGCGTTTGCCAAGCGATGGAGGATCGGTAACGCGAAAGCGGCCGTTTTCCCTGTGCCGGTCTGTGCGACGCCCAGAAGGTCACGTCCTTCCATTAGATGTGGGATGGCCTGAGCCTGAATTGGAGTGGGCTGGGTATAACCCTTGTTTTCCACCGCCGTTTGAATAGCTGGGTGGAGGTCTAGTTCTGAAAAGGTCTGATTTTGCATTGAGTTCCATAATTGTTGCTCGACAGATCCCAGCACAATGGCTCGGGTAGTCGAGCGAAGCCTGCTGCGCGCAAAGGCGAGGCTTTGTTGTCAGTGAAATTCGGTCTCGGATGGGTGCCGTCGTGCCGTTGTTGGCTTGAATCAAGAGACGGTGCGCGCTGCATCGAGAGCGGTTGCGACGAGGTCGCTGCACGCTGTTTTCGCGGATCCACAATAAAAAGTCAAGTAAATACGCAAACTTAGTCTCAGGACGCCACACCCGTCAAGCTAATCGCGTGAATATACTTAGGTTTTCGCCCGACCTGAAGTGAACCTACACAACCTGACACAGGGTGGCAAGTAGGGGACCCAGCCCATCGATGCCTAGGAGCCTGTCGCGCATAGCGCTCCAGGCTCCGCCATTGGCTTTTAGCGA
>CAZDBH010000632.1:0-3770 GCA_964503485.1 uncultured Bradymonadales bacterium
ATCGCTAAAAGCCAATGGCGGAGCCTGGAGCGCTATGCGCGACAGGCTCCTAGTGGCTGTGGCCCACGGCCAATATCCAGATCACGATCAGTGCGATCCCACAGACTGCGGCCACGATCAGTGCGGCGAAGTCGGGCCGAATACGCTTGAGTCGAGTTTGAATGAAGTCGGCCATCTTGGGCGAGGGAGAGCGCTCCGCCACAGATGTGAAGAGCTTGCCGGCCGCCCGGAAGTTGCCGGCCCGAAACTCCGTCTCGGCATCGACTACAAGCTGAACTAGCTCCTCATCGTCGTCATCTAGCCCAACCTCTCCACGCAGCATGTCTAGAACGCTGGGTTCGACCTGCTCTTGGACTTCTGGGGGGGTGTCAGGGGCGCTTTCGACGGCGGAAGAATCGGCGTTGGACGCAGGGTCCTGTCCCTCGGTGGAATCAGTCTCTTGTGATGAACTGACCTCGTCCTGGGACGGAGTGGTCATCAGGCGTCAGGGGTCTGGCTGTACTTGAGATACTTGGGTTGTACCCGGAACTTCGTACCTTTTTCGTACTCGATCTCAACCGTTTGGCTGAGAGGAACCATCATCTTGCTCACGTAGCACATGATCTTCGGCTCTTCCACGGGCTCCGGGGGAGCTTCCACAGCTTCGGTTTCTGGCGCGTTTGTCTCGTCGGTCATGCGTCGTTCCTCCTCTTCGGGCGGGCTGGATAGCAGGTCGAAGGCAGTTTGGTCAACAAGAAAGGGCCTCAGGACAGGAGATTGGGGGGCAAAGCTGACGTTGAAAGTGGGCGGCTACGTCGCTCTCGGTCAATCGACCGTAACGAGCTCCCTCAAGTCGCGAAGTGTGGCCGGCCCGATTCCCGGGACGTCGTCGAGGGCGTCGATCGTCTGAAATGGGCCGTTTTGGGTTCGGGGGGCGACGATCGCGGCGGCCTTGCTCGGCCCGATACCCGGCAGACTGTCCAACTCTTCGGCGCTGGCCGTGTTGATGTTGATCAACGGCGAGACGTCCACATTTGGGGCAGTCCGGGGTTCTGGAGTCGTCGGTGTGACCGTGGTAGCGGCCTGCCCTTCAGGTGGCGCGCGATTTGGTTCATCACCGCTCAAATCGATTGCCGGGTCCTGATCGAATTCAGCCGGTTCACGAGTGGCTGAGGCCGCGTCGCCAATAGTGATTTGGTCGCGGAGCCGTTCGAGCGTTGCGTCCCCGATACCCCTGACGGCGGTGATCTCCTCTACACTGGAAAACCCATCGTGAGCGTCGCGATAGGCAACGATTGCGGCGGCCTTTGCGGGTCCAATACCCGGCAGCGTCTGCAGTTCGTCCTCGCTCGCGGTGTTGATGTCGACGAGAGATTGGGCGCTCGCGCTCCACGAGCCGAGCATTAGAGCCAGTGTCAGCAGGTACGGTACCCGTCGACGCCAGAAAAAGAACATGATACCTCCTAGCCGCAGTTGGGACGAACGTTCGTGCATCTTAGCGGACATGGGCTGGCAATGGAATCGGTGATTGAGATCTCCAGCGAGAAGGCGCCGCGACACTTCGATGAGGTGGTCGGGCACCGGCCTATTCTCGACGCACTGGTCCGAGCCTTTGCTTCTGGCCGAGGCCACCACGCCTACCTGTTTTCGGGCCCCGATGGGGTCGGAAAACGCTCGGTAGCCAACATCCTCGGGCAGTCAATGCTCTGCCAGGAAGGTGTGATTGGGCGACCGTGCGGCAGATGTGGCCCGTGCTCCCGTGTCGCTGCGGGGTCCCACGCAGACTGGATTGTCGTGAGTCCCGAAGGCGAGCGCATCAAGATCGAGACGATTCGCAAGCTCAACCACGACTTCAACTTCCGCCCGTTCGAGGGCGGCGCACGGGTCGTCTTGATCGAAGCGGCCGACCACATGACACCAGAGGCCGCAAACGCCTTATTGAAGACGCTCGAGGAACCCCCTGCGGGTTCTTCCTTTATATTGACTGCGAACAACCACGCCCAGGTGTTGCCGACTGTTGTATCCCGCTGCCAACACTTGCCTTTTTCCGCTCTGGGTGCGGACGATGTAGCCACGGTGATGCGGCGGGTAGCTCCCGACCTCGAGGCCGAAGCAATGGCTTCGGCGGCCGTGTTCTCGGGTGGAAGCCCAGGTCATGCGCTGGCCTTGCTCGACGATCCGGTGTTTCTGGCGAGAGGCGAGATTATGGGGCAGTTCTTGGGTCTCGTCACCCAGGAATCGAGTCCAGTCGGCTTTGGAGATTGGGCGGAGTTGAGAGACCCGCGGCCGACCGAAAACCGTGGAAAACTGGCCCAACAACGCTTCATTCTCAGAGGCGTATTGGCGCTACTCAATCTTCTCGTACGAGATTTAATGGTGGCCCGATCTGGAGGCGCAGAGTCCCATCTGCTCAACTCAACTCTTCGTGAACAGTTGGTGGAAGCCGGCGGAAGGTTGACCTGGGATGGATTATCCGCGATTCTCCGGGCAATTCGCGAGGCAGGAGCGGCTGTTGATGGCAACGTAACGCCCCGGCTAATCCTCGAAACCCTCGCGATCCGAGTCAGCGACTCGACTATGAACTGAGTATTTTTTACCGACACAGGTTCGCAAGGTCCCTCGGCGGTCAACCCCAGGCGGGTGTCGGAAAATAAGTATCGAGGCCGTAATCGGCCGACCGCCGAAGGAAGAGCGAATTGAATCAAGTCGCACCCAGCGAGCAGGCTCGACTGCCTGGTCAATCGGGTCCGGGCGCGAAGCAGCGCCGGCCCTTCAAAGGTAAGCTAGCTCTCTATAACGTCGTTCCCCTGCGGTTCGAGCGGACTTTCATCAGCAAACTGTTCAACGCGGGCGAGCTCCTGCTGAGCGTGGGCGAAACCGTCGTCGTCGCCCCCGACAAGGGCCCGGCCCTTGCCACTGTCGCAGGATTGGTGCGAAGGCAAGTCGTCGAGCGAAACTCGGTTCGGCGGGTCATTCGGCGAGCGACGCCCGAGGACGAAGACCGCCACGAAGAGAACAAACCCATCGCTCGCGAGGCGTTCCAGTTCTGCCTGAAACGGATTCGCGCTCGAAACCTAAAAATGAAACTGTGCCAAGTCGAGTACATGCTCGACCGCAGTCGAGTTCTCTTCTACTTCTCAGCCGACCACCGCATCGATTTTCGCCAGCTGGTACGCGATCTAGCCCGCGAACTCGATGCTCGAATCGAAATGCGGCAAGTCGGTGTCAGAGACGGCGCCGGCTTGATCGGTGGAATCGGGCCCTGCGGAAAGGAGCTGTGTTGTTCGTCTTTTTTGATGAACTTCCGGTCCATTTCCATCCGCCATGCCAAAGACCAGGGGTTGACTCTGAACCCCAAGAAGGTCTCGGGGATGTGCGGTCGACTGATGTGCTGCCTGATCTATGAACACCCGACCTACCGCGCTGCAAAAAAGGGCGCGCCGCGCATCAATCGAGCAGTCTCCACCGCCGAGGGCGCCGGTGTCGTAACCGAGGTTGACCTGCTGCGAAGACGGCTCCGTGTCCTGCTTGAAACGGGCACCTTCGAGGTCTTCGAGTTCAACGACGTAGTCGTCGACAACAACACAATTCGTCGCGCTCGAGATATCACGATCACCGCATCGAGACCCAAGTCGGATGCCCGTGTGACGCGGGCTGGAGCGCGCCTCGAAGAGCAGTACGTCTGGGAGGGAGCGGACGCGGACGATCACTCTGACCTCGAAAAACAGCGCGGGCCAAAGCAGGAACCTACCAAACGGCGCAGAAGAAGGCGGTCGCGTGGACGCGGCGGG
>CAZDBH010000633.1:0-3767 GCA_964503485.1 uncultured Bradymonadales bacterium
CAATGCTAACGCGACTGCCACGATCTTCCAAACGACCTTCACGGCGAACAATGGAAACGGGTCTGCGGCCATCTACGTCGGAAACGGCTCCCTCTCACTCCAGAACTCGATCATCGCGGGGAACAACGCGAACACTGCTAGTGCGGCCGATATCTTCGTTGCGGGTGGGTCTGTGGAGTCACTCGGTGGCAACCTCATCGGCGAAGATCCAGGCGGTGTCACCTGGCTCGAGTCCGATACGGTCGGAACCGACGCGGTCCCACTCGATCCCGGCTTGACCTATATTAGTGAAGGGACGCCCGTGCCCTACTATCTACCCGACTCTGACAGCCCGGCATTGGACTACACGGCCACTGGTCATGACACCGACCAGCGCGGCTACAGCAGGCCAGCAGAAGGCGACGGTGTGGGCGATCCCGGTTACGACTGCGGTTCGGTGGAAGCGACTTGTGAGGATAGTGCGGACTTCTGCTTCATTAGATGAAGGATCTAGACACGATGTGCGCCGGGTTTACCGTGTGGTTCAGGCCCCTCACTTGGCCGCCAACTTCAATCCAGCTAGGTCCTCCGCACTAATCAGTTCGCCGTTCATCAGGCGCCAGCCACTCGGGGTTTTGAGGACGGCCTTCTGCACGCCGAGTCGGATCTTGACCATGTAGCGCGGAATCACGAAGAACGCCGGGATGACACCAAAGAGCGCCGATAGGAGGGTCCAGAAGGGCAGGTGGTAGATGGTCATCGTGGAACGAACAACCATCATCTGCTTGGATACTCTCTTGGGCCTCAGGCTATCCATCTTCACCCAACGAAGCGGCGCAGAAAGAAAGGAATAGTCGTCGCGCCAACCCTCAGGTCGGCTCTTGTGAAGCGTGTGCTCCCAATAGGCTTGGAAACCATCCGCACTATCGAAGGTCAGTTCGATGGGATCCGCTTTCGACATGCCAGGTACACTGGGCAGCGGACGAACGATGTTGTTCCGCTCTGTGCGGGTCAACATCGCATAGGCGGCATCAAACGTGCCACGCGTCACGGCCCTGAAATAGGTCTTCACCGTGCCGACCGGATCGCCAGAGGTATGGCGGCCAGCGGCTACGACGTCCGAGAAGAACCGGACCAATCCAACAGCCAAAAAGAGGACGCCGGTCGCAGAGACCGAAGCCTGACCCAATATCACCAGTACATCTGCCAATGAGAGCAGTTCGGGGAGCCTCGTGGCCAATGCGATGAGCGCCGCGCCACAGACCAGAAAAATCAGTCCTGAAGGGCGCACGTAGGCCGCGAGTCTCCGGGCTGAGACAGCCTTGCTGGTCTCGTTCTCTTCAATCCAAAGTTTTTGCTGAACTCTCGTCGCGGCCCAACTCATCTTGGTATCACCGCCCGCTCCCAAACGAAGCGAAACTGAAGGGGTGGTTCCAAAGGCTGGGGTTGCTTGTGCCGACATCTACTCCCTCCCACATCGCCGCCAATTTTCTGACCCTTTCCTCAGAAAACCGCGACTGAACTACGTTGCTCGAACAATCAAAAACAGCAAGTAATTACAACATCTTAAACGACGGGAAGGGCATCCACATCACGGCACCTCAATGGCCGATGCTGGGTATAATGCGAAACCCATGCCGAATTAGGGGGTTAATTCCCTAACAGGTCAAGTGTAAAGATCCAGTAATTACGTAATTTGTCCGGACGGTGGCGTTTATGGCCTCTAGTTCGGAGTCTCAGTAACTCGGCCGGGGTCAGAGACGAGGTCTGGGATTGGTCTTCCCACCTCGCTGTGCTCCAGCGGGGGGACAATAAATCCCTCGTTTGGTCAGTGGTCGGTTTGCGGGTCAAGACGAGGCCTTGGGTTTGCCATTCGCGTTCACCGGGCTTTGCCAGGTGCTTGAGCTGCGCATGTGTGAACGCCTCGACTTCGTTTGGAGTGGAGCTGAGAGTTGAGGGCTACAAACTCTCAGCTACCAACTCCAACTATTCGCAGTACTCGCCGCTCGTAGACTCGCGCTGTTCATCGCTATTCAAGTTCTCGCAGGTCCACTCATCGGTGGTAGCACCAGTCAGCTTGTTGAGCTGGACGGTCTGAACGTGAACCCAACCCGTCTCGGGCGTGTTGCTCTGAAAGTGAGCGTTCTTCTCGGTCGCCTTGAAAATGCCGTCATGTTCGACGTTCAGCATCCCGCCATTGGGAACCGCCGAGCCGTGAGGGAAGGTGATCTCTTGGAAGGCCCCAGTGTAGACGATGCCCGCTACTGAAGCCGCGAAGGGGCCGTCGACAACGAATACGTTTCCGTCTCCAGCAAACTGAATTCCCGTGGTTCCGAGGCCATAGATAGGACCCACCGCCTCAAAGGCGAGTACGCCCTGGACGCCTTCGTCACTCAGAACGAAGGCGTACTCTTCAACGTTGAGCACAAAGTCCTCCCCGGAGTAGAGGTCGTACGACAAGCTTGCGGCCAGCCGTCCTTCCTCGGCCTCGAACTCAGAGCGACTGACGTCGATGACCAGCTCTTCGCTCGGATTGTTATACACACCAGTGAACTGTCCCCTGGCTACACAGCCCTCGTCGGTTTCTTCAATCGATACGGCCATACCAAAATCGAGTGTCGAATCCTCGTTAGCGTAATGGGCGCTGTCTTCTGGGATGGCATAAACGAAGCGTGTGGGTGATGGTCCCTCGACGTGCAGAAGGGCTTCGTCGATGACCAACGTTGGACCGTCACCGTAGGTCTGGTCGGTGGCGTGAATCGTCAACGAGTAAACGGCTTCCGGTGCGTCGCCGCTGTTCACGTCGTCCCAAGCCAAGCCCAGACCAAAAGCAACTTCGACGTTTTCACAGACGATTATGCCGGCCGCCTCGGCTTCGAGGGAGGGCTCGTTCCAGTGGGCGTTGATCATGCCATTGACCGTGCCGCCGTTGACGGTGGGGCAGTCCTCCATCGTGATATGGGTCCACTCTTCACCCTCATCCTCCACGTAGATGATATCCATGCACTCGGGGAGTTGCTCGGCCTGAGACAGCGCCTCAAGACCCCGTTCGATGTACTCCGCGGTGTACCCGGCTGCCTCGAGCGCCTCCAACGACAGCTCGAAGGGCACACCTTCAGCAATATCCTGAGAAGTCTCCAAGACTTGGCCGAACCCTTCCAGTTGAAGCTCCTGAAGCCCGGGAACCTCCTCATCTTCACTTGCGGTCGGATCATCGGTCGACTCATCCTCGGCGCCGGGCCCCTCGAGCACCTGACCATCGATCGATTCGGATTCATCGTTCTGCACGGCCGTACCTTCGCCCGATGTGGACGACAACGAACCTTGGCTGGTGCCATCATCAAAGAGGCCGCTACAGCCACTGGCGATCAGAGCGGAAGCGGCAAGTACGACGGCAAGTCGGCGATTGGTTTTGGATATAGTGGTCTGACTACACATAAGGAACACCCCATCTGCTAAATGCGTTAGACGTTGTTTGATTTGCGGGTTTCGCACCCGACACCTCCCACTCATTTCAAACTTGGTGCCAGAAACCAGGCGCCGCCTTAAGTGTTGGAAATAACATGGGATATACTAGGGGCGCCTGTCCGGGTAGTGACTCGACAGCGCCACTGACAAGCAAACTTGACGGTTGTTGGGGAAACCGGTCCGCTTGGTTGTCGCACTGGCTTGCTTGGGGCCGATTCTAGGGAAAAGGGAAAGGAGAAAGGAGAAAGGGAAAGGAGAAAGGGACGAGGCGAAAGGAGAAAGGAGAAAGGGCGGAGGGAAAGGAGAAAGGGAAAGGGAGA
>CAZDBH010000634.1:0-3714 GCA_964503485.1 uncultured Bradymonadales bacterium
CCGATTCGGACACAGAGGACGCGGACACCGGTTCAGACGATGTAGCAGACGCAACCGACTCGAGCGACTCGGCGGACTCATCCGACGCGCGCGATACGAGCGATGCTGCCGACGCGAGCGATGCTGATTCTGAAGTGTTCGAACCGATTATTCTCGACGCGATCGAGGGGGACCCGGACGACTCGGCCTCCGAGAACGTGCCGCTGATCTGGTTTCCCGCGCCTGAAGAAGACGATTGGGACATCACAGACATTTACTCGATTTCAGTAACCGAGGCGCTGATCGCCATCGCTGAGGATGCGACGGTGGCAGAGATAAACGAGTTGCTGACTGAATACGACGCCCGCATCGTCGGCGCGCTGCCCGGCGGCCGAGTCCATCTCTGGGAGCTACCTTTCGAGGAGGTTGTCGAGATGACCACCTTCATCGACGAGTTAGCCCAGGACCCGGCCATCGACGAGGCGCTGCTCGAGTTTGGGGTCGGAACCGATGCGTTGCCCCCAACAGATGTGGACCCGACGCGTTGGGAATGGGACGTACCTGACTACCCAGCTGGACCGGCAGACCACGGGAACTGGGGCTTGGAGCTGATCCGGGCTCCCCAGATGTGGAACTTCGACGACTACGCAACCCGCGAACGAAGCGGCACATCGATCGACGTGGGCGTGGTCGACAGCGGGTTCACTGACAACGCCAATGGCCTTCAGCAATCCACTCATCCCGCCTTCCAGAGGCCCTCTGGCGGCGGTGCTTTCCTCTCTTTCGCGTCCCTACCGGGGGGCAATCAGATGGACGAGCAGGAGCATGGGACCTTTGTCGCCGGAGTCATCGGCGCCAGTTGGGTAGACGGGGCGGCTGTGACTGGAATCGATCCGTGGGTCAACCACATTCACGGTCGTGGCATCGTCTGGCGCAGTTGGGACCACACTAGCTGGGGCCGTCAGCTCAGCTTGATTGCCAGGTTGATCTCGACTCAGCCAAACATCCGGGCGATCAACAACTCCTACGGCTTCAGTAAAATCTACGCTCGAGCTGACCGCTTCCACGGTGAGATTGGCAGTCGCGACGGCTCATTCCAGCCCGCAAATAGGCCCTTTGGTCAGGCCAATGCCGACGGAATAATTGCCGGAATGACGTCAGGAGACCTCTCGTTCCGGGAATTCGGCGTGGACACCGACAACGATAACACGGCGGACCGCGGATTCGATCTCGACGGCGACGGCGATGATGATACCTGGTCTGAGGTAATGAACTTCTACGGAAACGTGTTCAGACTTCAGCTGGACAGCAACAATTCTGGCGGCAAGGTCTTCATCGTCGCATCCGCGGGCAACGCAGGTCAGCACTATCAATCAGTCGACAACAGTCCGATGGGCAATCTGGCATTCAGGCACGGCGGTCGATGGCTATCGGTCGAGAGCGTCAACTCCGAGAATCGCACGAGCAGTTTCTCGAGCCGTGGCGCCTCAATCGCCGCACCGGGTGAGTGTGTTCGTTCGACCGAGCTACTCGACCTCGACCGCAACTACGACTCGAGCGACTGCGACCATACTGATACCGGTGATGCCAGCTACGCGACAAACTCCGGTACATCCTTTGCTGCTCCTCACGTGTCGGGTCTGATCGCGGCGCTCTATCACCTCGATCCCGAGCTCTCCCTCGCTCAGGTTCGCCAGCTGATCACGCAAGAGAGTTCGACTCAATCCAGCCCTGGAGCGCGCCGGATCGATGCGTTTGCGGCGGCCATCGCCATCGACACCATTCGCGGCGATGACACCCTTCAGCTCGCCCTGGTCGATGTCGACGACGGCACGCCAGATGGCAATCAGCGAATCGATGATTCGAGCGGGCGCCAGGAGGATCACGAGCGAATCCTGACCGACGGCAATAGGCGTGGAGACGGTCTCGTCTCGATGGCAGACTTCCGCGCCTTTCGCGATGCCCAACTCGCGGCGCTCGAGGAGGGCGACGAACTCCTACTCGGCACTGTGCTCTTCGACGGCGAAGAAACCCACTTCAAACACGACTACAACTTCGACGGCTGTGTCGGCGATCAGCCCGTCAATCCCCCTCACCCGGGCGGTGTCATCCCTACGCCAAGCGACTGCTCGAACGCACCCGGCGAAAGCGTCTTTTCGCGCTATGACTTCAACGGAAACGGACGACTGGACCACGAAACCAGCGACTACAACGGCAACGACTGGCGCGATATCGACGTACTTGCCGATCTGTGGGTAGAAGGGTCCGACGACTTAACCGAAGGCTGGCTGGCAGCTGACCTCCCCGGCCTCTTGCCGCGCCCTGACGGCAGCGGCGGCTCGGCTGACTTGATCATCCGGACTCGTGAGCCAGTTGGGGTGGACGAGGACTATGACGAGGTCCGAATCACCGTGGATCGCACACGTGGTGAGCGTTCACTGCTGAGCAATGACGAGGAGCTGATCTGGACCGTGCCCGCTGGCTCCGGTGTGGGGGTCCACGCAATGGCCTACAACTCAGGTGCCGAAGTCGAAGCGCTCTGCCCCGAGCGCGGAGATGACGGCTCTTTGAACAAGGGTGAGGACCGCCGAGTCTATCTCGTGCCGTGCGGTGAAAGCGGAGCCCGCCACACAGAGGATGGGGTGGTGGCAGCGCATTCCTATGGCCCTGAGTCCTTCGCAACGCGAGCCGAAACGCTCGAGTCGGGCAGTGCTACAGCCCTATCGATAGACTGCCCCGAGCTCGAAGTCGGCGACCACTGCAACTACCACCGCAAGCTCCCCAACGCCTACGCCCGGGGAACCATCTCTGCGACGATTACTCGCAATTCCGCAACCCAATACACGATCGAAGCCAGCACATTCCTCAATCCGATCCCGGCGCCTCTACTAAGCCCGCCCGAGGGTGGGCCCGGTTGTGGCGGCAAATATGAAGAGGACCCAGATCGATTCGTTTGGTGCCAGAGCTGGACAGAGGTTCCCGTTGAGCTACAGGTCAATCTACAGACCGCATTCGACGGCAACACCACACTCGGGGTTCGCTGCCACGGTACAGCGGAGACGACGGTTGACGAGGCAGGAGTCCTCACGGGATGGACAGACCCCTTCTTCGAGATGGCGGCGTCCTACGGCGACGCGTCGATCGGGGTTATCGGGGAAATGGGCCACTGCCTAAACCTGAACTACGCGACCCACGACGATGAATTCGTCTTCGACCGAACTGAATCCATCGCCCCCGACCCATCATTCCGCGCCAATCGCAGTGTTCAGCTTCGGTTGAGAAGCACCGCGTATGCCGCTCACTGGGTGCACACCGAGACGAATCGGTACACCCAGAGTTTGGATGCCAGCGTGCAGATCGTTGTTCAAGCCGAATAGGCTACTAGCACCACCAGCGCTCAAAGGCCTAGCGTCGTTTGATAAAACCAGTGTCGCACTGCCTCAACATCCAACGACCGCCCCAACAGTATTCGGCTAGTAGGATTATTCATGAACCCGGAATTTGCGGGGATTCGGCGCTGTTAAGCGATTGTACTCGTTAACGAAAGACAAATTCGAGAGTAACAGCCGCCATGACAGAGTGTATCCTGCGTAGTCGTCTCCAATTTCACCCTAGAAGACCGATCGAAATCGCCTACGATGCTCCAGAAATATCGTCTGACGCGGGTGTGCTACTGCTGCGTCCGCGACAGCCCCGGGTGCGCACTATGCCGAGGCCAGAAGCGGGCAAAGCACC
>CAZDBH010000635.1:0-3689 GCA_964503485.1 uncultured Bradymonadales bacterium
GAGTCTTCTTCGTCGGTGTCTCCGTCGCAGTCGTTGTCATCACCGTCGTCGCAGACTTCGTCTGCAGGAAGACGTTCCCGGTCACAGGAGCCCGACCACGAGCCGTCGCTGCAAGTCTCGGTCCCGTCGGTACACAAGCCGACACCGCGGGTGGCACCCGAACCGGTGTAGCAGGCGCGCGTATCTCCGTCTTCGCAGCCAGTGCTTGGAGCGCACTCACTGAACTCACCCCACTCGCAGCTGTCGCTGCAGGTACGTACTCGGTCGTCGTCGCCACCCTCGCAGGCCTCGGTTTCAGTGCTCTCGGGCAGGCAGCCTTCGCTGATGCAGCCCGCTTCGTCTTCTTCCCAAGCGCACTCGGCGCTGCAGATGGTCTGCTGCTGTCCGCAGTTACCGCAGACAGCGCTCGTGCTGTCGCCGGGTGTGCATACGCCCTCACCTGTGCAGTCGCTGTAGTCTCCCCAGGTCCCGTCGTTGCAGGTTCGCGTTTTGGTTCCACAGTTGCCACAGGCAACCTCTTCATCGGTGTCCGGTGTGCAGTCCGCTCCGGCCGCTGAAATGGTGAAGTTAATGTCGTAGAAGTTGGGATTGTCCGCATCCCTCTGGGTTACCTTTGCCCTGTAGGTTCCCGCCTCGAGGAACGACATGTCGATGGCGGTGTGGCCATCTGTAGCGACGCCTGTCGTGACGGCACCTCCCTCCGAGTCGAAGAGCGCCAGGTCCAACCGCCCAACAGTTGTCGTGTGGATGACATCGAAATGGATGGACGAGTTGCTTCCCAGTTCAAAGGAGTGCCAGTCGTCGTCCATTCCAACCAGATTCGGCGTGGTTCCAGTTCCCAACGCCTTGGCGGAGCCGCTCGCGTCGTCTTGTTCTCGCCCGTCATCCTCGGCCGGTGACAGAACGATGTTGTCGGTCTCGGGTTCGTCGTCCCAACAGACTGTACAGCCGTTTGTCTCGATGTGGGCTTCGGCATAGATCTCGAGATTGGCGCCAATATCGTCGCCAAAGGGGGCGCTGCAGTCGAATGTTCGGTCGAGCGCACCACTGGTCGTAGCGATTTCGGTACTCCAGATTTCGTCATCGCCAGCCAAGTCGTCTTCGTAAACACGAATCCAGATGCGGTCTCCAGCCTCGATTTCGTCGGTGGCTGCGACCTCCAGTCGAACCGAACACCAGCTCTTGGCGTCATCGGGGATGAAAGTCGTCCTCAAGGTTAGGGTGATCTTCGCGGAATCGTCGGTGTCGTCTTCGGATTCAGTTGCCGGGAGCGCAAAGCTGACTCCTGCCGACAGGAGGAGTGCCACGAGGACGAACAGAGAAAGGGTATTTTTCGAGAGCATAAATGGCTCCAGTTTGTATGGTTCGTAAGGGTTCTGTTCTAGTTGAATCACGCTGGCGGCTCGCTACAGTTTCTCGCCCCACCAGTCGGCTTCCATGGACTCTCCGGCTTCTTCGGGAGCATCGCTGAATCGGATGTTTGCGTCCCAAGCACACTGGTCGTCCTCTGTTTCGTCGCCCAGCGTCGTCACGGCGAAGGCGTCTGTCGTGGATGAAAAACCAACGATGCACGGGTCGTCGTCAGGGGTCTTCATCCTGAAGAAGTTACTGACGTCCGCAGTTTGATTGCTGATGAAGTCTTCCAGTGTCTCGACGGCCACCGCACCGAAGCCTTCGCAGGCGGTCGTGGCGACGCCACCCAGGCCTAGCCCTTCGGTCTCGTCGATGCACTCATCAGCTCGATCGCCGCCATCCGCGAAGTCGCCTTCACAATTCATTCGGTCGCCCAGTTCGTCGCAATCGACGATGGTGTCGAAGAACGCCTCGAAGCTGTCGACCTCCTCACCCATCAGGCGAGGAAAAACCACGCTCTCGATGACCCACATGATGACATCGCCGTAGTTGAGGTTGAGGTCGAAGTCGTCGATGTCGATCGCGTAGGACTCTTCTTCGTCGGGATGGAAGGTCAGCGATGCGCTGAGACCGGTGGCCTCAATGAAGGAGCCGCTGCGCAATTGGATGTTGTAGTCGACATCGCCCCACCGCAGGGTCAACTTGTCGAAGCGGATTTCATTCTCGTCGCCCAGGCTGCCGCTGGCGTCGGGGTCAGCGGCAATGACGAGGTCACCGTGTAGAGTGAAGTTCTGCGAATTGTCGAGCAAGTCCTCGATGGCATCCGAAATAGCGCTGACCGTATCGCCGAATTCGCCGCTGGCTTCGAGACCGGAGGTGATGAACCCGTCGAGAACGCCGCCGACCACGAGACCGATGGTCGTTGCCACAACTTCACCGTCGCTGTTTTCCTCGAACAGGTAACTCCACGGCGAGACGTCCCAGTAGTCCTCGTCACCGGTGGCGGTCGCTGCGAGGGCGACCAACTTCAGAACGCCGAGGCCTGGATTCTCGAATACCTCGATGAAGGTGTCGACGTAGGTCTCGGCGCTATCAGGAATAGCGTTCAGCAGGTTAATCTGGGTCTGGATCCGATAGGTGCTCTCGATCTCGGGCCACAGGTTGTCGAGGTCGATCTCGATGACTGTCGTGGCCGCTGGATTCGGTTCCTCGAGTCCGTCGATACATCCAAACGTCACGAAGTAGCCAGCGCCTTCTGTCCCATCACCGCGCGGCTCGCCGCGCGCTACTGCGTAGTGATAGCGAACGTTCGATGGCGAATCCAAACTGCGATCGGCGATTTCGCCCGAAACGTTTGGCCGCAATACCACGCTCGTATAGGGCGTATCGGAGGACGGTGGAGCGGTCGGGCTGCGCTCCAGGCTGTCGCAGGTGCCCTCGGCGTCGTACAGCGCAACCGTGACTTCGTGTAGAGGAATCGGTCCAGCATAGTTTACGCGGATGATGTAGTCGGACGAGTCTTTCGGAGCCACCGATACGGTCACCACCACCGGTGTGACTGTATCGTCGTCTGAGACAGAGACCGTCACTGTAAACTCCGTCTGGGTATTCCCAGCAACGACCTCCACTTGAGCCATTCCCGATTCGCCCGTCATAGCAATCTGGCCCGAGAGCGAGCTGCCTCCCAGCTCGCCGTCGGTCGCAAAACCGATGGACCGATCCGCCACGGGATTGTCGTTGCCGTCGAGGAACTGAACCCGAATCGCAACTCGCGAGCTGTAGGTTACCGTCGGCGCCGTCTCAGTCAGCAAGTCCAAACGGGCCTGACCAGTTTGATTAGTCGTGGAGTCGGGTCCCCCCGCGTCCGGTCCACCGTTAGTGGTGGTGTTGACCGGGTCGTCCCCACAGGCTGCCAGAAGCATGGCGAATAGAATAAGGATGAGTTTTTTCACTGAATGAACTCCACCGACTGGTTTGGATCTGTATGAGCATTTGAAAGCGCTCATGATAATCGGCAGTTTGAGGGCTTGCGTCAAGATTGGGGTACTGGGTGTCGCCGCAACTCTGAATCAAGGAACCTATCCAGTCTGCCGATGTATGGCGTAGGGCCAAGACTCGAAGAATGAGAAATGCGTAATCGAATCCTGTTACTGATATGTTTTTTGATACCTGCCTGCGGCTCCGATTCCTCTTCAAGTGAATGTTCGGGCGATACATGTGCCCAGGAAGCAGACGTTGTTTGGAGTGGCGATCTGCCCGACTCGAGTGAGGTCGAACTCGGCAGCGCTAGGAGCCTGTCGCGCATAGCGCTCCAGGCTCCGCCATTGGCTTTTAGC
>CAZDBH010000636.1:0-3683 GCA_964503485.1 uncultured Bradymonadales bacterium
GGCTGTAGGACTACATCGTCCCTGACTTTGTACATGTCTTGCACCACGGGCGAATCGTTCGCTCGGGTGACAAGAACCTCGCCCTCGAGCTCGAGGACAAGGGCTATGGTTGGGTTGAAACGGGATTTGGCTCAGCCAGCCCAGCGTAGGTCAGACGACGATGAGTATCGAAAACTATAGCAGCAGAGGGGGCGCTCCCCGAGGGGGCGCTGACTCGAATCAGCCAGCTTGGTTGGAACGGGTCAAGAGTGACGCATACGCTCGATTCGCCGAGTTGGGTCTTCCCACCACTCGGTACGAAGAGTGGAAATATACGAGCACAAAGGCCCTGTCGAAGTTGGATTTGGCTGCAGCAACAGCACCTGCAGTCGTGGAGCACGAGGCGATTCAAGCCCATCTCCTATCGGGTCCCACTCACCGGATGGTCTTCGTCAATGGGTTCTACTCGGACGTGTTGTCATCTGGAGACCTGTCGGCCGCCGGCGTAACTCTGAAGCCCCTTTCCGAGAGTTGGGATCACCCAGCGGTAGGGGAACACTACGAGGGTACGCATGGTCTGGGCGGTCGCGAACACGCGTTTGCGTGTTTAAACGCCACCTATGCGACGGACGGCGCCTTCCTGCACATCGGCAAGAACGCCGTGGTGGACTCACCCGTCGAGGTGGTTTTTGTCTCTCTGCCACATCCGGAAGCACGGGCCATCCACCCTCGCCTGCTGGTCGTAGCGGAGAGGAACAGCCAGTGCACACTGGTCGAGAGCCACATCGGACCTGAGGGAGAGGCATACCTCTCGAATTCGGTTGCCGAATTCGTAGTTTCAGAGGGTGCCCGAGTCGATCATTATCGAATACAGAAAGAAGCCTTGGCGGGTAGCCATATCTCGAACACCCGAATTCGGCAGGCTCGCGACAGCAGCTACGCTAATCACGCTTTCTCATTCGGAGGCGGGTTGGTGCGCAACGACATCAATGCGCTGCTCGATGGCGAAGGGGTTACGACAACGTTGAACGGCCTGTACCTCACTGACGGGGTCCAGCACATCGACAACCACACCACGATCGACCACGCAAAAGCGAATTCGAACAGTTTCCAGACCTACAAGGGCATCCTGGGTGGGAAATCGACGGCTGTGTTCAACGGCAAGATTTTTGTTCGGCAGGACGCCCAGCGAACTGACGCAAAACAGTCGAACAAGAACCTACTGATGTCGCCGGATGCCACCATAAATACCAAACCGCAATTGGAAATCTGGGCTGACGACGTTCGATGCACTCACGGTGCGACGGTCGGTCAGCTCGACTCCGATGCACTCTTTTATCTTCAAGCGAGGGGGCTCGACCACGAGACTGCGAAGCAGATGCTCACCTATGCGTTTGCCAATGAGGTCTTGGACGGGCTCCCCAACGAGGCGGTGAAAGAACTGCTCGAGAGAGATTTGGCCCAATGGCTTCCCTAGGATCACAAATGCAGGTCGCAGAAGTGAGAGATGGTTTGGACGTCGAGGCGATTCGCCGAGATTTCCCGATTCTCGAGCAGACGGTTCACGGCAAGCCGCTGGTCTATCTGGACAACGCCGCAACCACACAGAAACCGCAGACCGTCATCACGGCGCTGACGGATTATTACTCGGGCCAGAACGCGAATATTCATCGGGGTGTTCACCACTTGAGTCAGCTAGCGACCAGCTTGCACGATAGAGCTCGGGAGACGGTCCGCCAGTTCCTCAACGCAAACAGCTCGTCCGAAGTCATCTTCGTGCGGGGCACCACCGAGGCCATCAATCTGGTGGCCAACTCTTTTGGCAGTACGCTGGAGGCCGGCGACGAGATCGTCATCACGGGAATGGAACATCATTCGAACATCGTCCCGTGGCAGCTCCTAGCCGAGCGCAAGGACGTCACGCTTCGGGTCGTCCCATTGACGGACGCCGGCGAACTGGACATGGACGCTTACAGAAGCCTGCTGAATCCAAAGACAAAGCTGGTGTCTGTCGTTCATACCTCGAACGCGCTGGGCACGGTGAATCCGGTCTCAGAGATTATCTCATTGGCCCGCGAAGTAGGCGCTCTGACCCTGCTCGACGGTGCTCAAACGGCGGCGCACGCCCCCATCGACGTCCAAGCACTCGGCTGCGACTTCTACTGCTTATCTGGACACAAACTGTACGGTCCAACTGGCATCGGCGTGCTCTACGGGCGGGAAGAAGTACTCAATAGCCTACCGCCGTATCAGGGTGGGGGCGATATGATCCGGTCGGTGACATTCGAGCGGACCACTTATAATAATGCCCCGTTCAGATTCGAAGCCGGTACACCGGACATCGCAGGGGCGATCGGGTTGGGTGCGGCGATCGACTACGTGACGTCGATTGGGTTCGACGCGATAGGACGACACGAAGATCACCTCATGTCGTACGCTTCAGACCAGCTCGAACGGGTACCCGGAGTGCGTTTCATCGGACCGGCCCGCCATCGGGCGGGCGCGATTTCGTTTGTCTTGGATGGGGTGCACCCCCACGACATCGGGACCATTCTGGATCAAGAGGGAATTGCTGTGCGAACCGGGCACCACTGCGCTCAGCCGGTCATGAAGCGCTTTCGGGTGCCAGCGACGACTCGCGCTTCTTTCGCTGTGTACAACACCCTAGCTGAGGTCGACGCACTGGTGGCCGGGCTCGGTAAGGTGAGGGAGATTTTCGGCTGATGTCAGACTTCATGAGAGATCTCTACCAGGAGATGATCCTGGACCATAACCGGTCTCCGCGGAATTTCGGGGCTCTCGAGGAGGCCAACCGCCAAGCGGAGGGCTTCAACCCGCTTTGTGGTGATCAGGTCACGGTATTCCTCGTCGTGAAGGACGACCGGATCGAGGACATCCGCTTCGATGGAGTGGGCTGCGCTATCTCGACCGCGGCGGCGTCAATAATGACCCAAGAATTGAAAGGGCTTACTGAGGCCGAGGCTGAGGCTCTTTTTGAACAGTATAACCAGCTGATCCGCGGCGAAGGCGACTTCGACATGGACGAGCTGGGCAGACTCGCAGTGTTTGGAGGCGTGTCTGAGTATCCGGCGAGAGTGAAATGTGCCAGCCTCTGCTGGCATACCGCGAAGGCAGCACTTCACGAACACGATCAAGCAGTAACGACGGAATAGGGCGAGGTTGTAATGAGCGAACAACACGGCGATATCGACATCGAGAGTGCTGGGGTACCGGAAGAGGCTGCGGTCTCGAGCGATGAGGCTGCGGTTTCCTACGATCCGGCCGAACTCAGAGAACAAGTGATCGAGGTCCTTCAGACGATTTACGACCCTGAAATCCCGGTCAATATCTACGAACTCGGTCTCATCTACACCGTTGAGGTCGACGCTGAATACAACGTCTCGATCGAGATGACGTTGACATCACCCGCCTGCCCGGTGGCCGGCACCCTTCCGCCAGAGGTCGAGTACAAGGCCGGCGGGGTCGAAGGTATCAAGAGTTCGAAGGTCGAGCTCGTTTGGGAGCCCTTCTGGACTCCAGATCTGATGAGTGAAGCTGCCAAGCTCGAACTCAACATGTGGTAGGCGTCGCGCTCGTCTTGACTCGATTGCCCGTTGGAGCGCTCACCTAACTGATCGGTCGATTCCGTGTTCCGAATTCCGCTCTGGAAACCTGAAACTCAAGACAATACTGGCGCTGTTCAG
>CAZDBH010000637.1:0-3653 GCA_964503485.1 uncultured Bradymonadales bacterium
GTCGTCGCACTGCGAACCTCTCGTATGGTCACGCCTGTGAATGCGAAAAGTGTAGCACGCCTATTCGCACAACACAGATTCCCCTCGGTTAGAAGCGCTGTGTCTAAACTCGGGGTTAGGGCCTGTTCGAGACGATGGCTTCTGAGGCGCCCACTCAGAGGCAGCGCCCGTCGTCGCCGCACGTGCCGAGACAGCAGTCATCGTCACCCTGGCAACCGCCCCCCGTTAACGGCTGGCAGATTCCCTCGCGACAGCTGCGGCCCTGAGGGCACCCGCACGTAGAGATGCAGGCGGCGTCGAAGAGCTTACCCTCGGCGGCGAGCAGTCCGGTTGTGAGGCCATATAGGGGAGCTGGGTCCTCAGCTGGATAGCTCTGATAGAATCGGATTTCTCCGTAGTCCGATGAGACTACATCCTCGATGAGGAACACAGTGCGGTCGCGCGTGCTAGATACGACCGTGCTCATTACGATTCCCTCTTCCAATTCATGCTCGGCGGTATGAATGACAAAGGGGCGGCCTGCGAGGCTGGAGGGTTCGGCGAATCGAGCTCGGACCTGGTCCTGGCCTGCCTGGGTTAGGTGCAATGTGGCGGTGGCGTGTTCCAACCCAGCTATTGTGTCGATCGTCAGCAGTGGCGGTGCCTCGATGGGAAACTCATCCAGGCTCCAGCCGCCCACCGGGAACGGCTCACCTTCTTGCCCCAGGCTCAGATGCCATTCGTGTGGCTCAGCCCACACAGTGAAGGCGGCCACCTCGTCGCAACCGTCGTCCATCTCGATGGTGATGTCGCTCATGGGGTTCATCCACTGCATGCCGTCAACGTCATCAACTGTTGGCACCAGCTCGCTTAGGCTCGGCACCTCGCTCGTGGTCCCGCTCAGTGCGCAGTAGTCGGCCAACGTGATCATGCCTCGGGGAATCGTCATTGATCCAACGCACTGGTCGATGTCCAGAGGAGCTTCGGCCCGCTCCAGCTCCTCGAGGGCCTGACAGACGCAACGTGCCAGTTCGTCGCAACCCGTGGTGCTTGTGACGGGTATGGCACACGACCAAGGTGGCCCGGTGGCGACGCCGTCCTCGGCAGCGAAGAACCGCATTGTGCAAGCTGCTTGCGGGTGCGGTTCTACGACGTCCCTGTAGGGTTGCTCGTCTGCCTCGACCTGGTCGACGGTCGAGTCTTCGGTTTCGGAGCCTATGTCGAAGGGGAACTCGACCTCACCGGACCCGTCGCCCTCCAGGATATCGACTACGTCGTCATGCTCGGTGGGGCGTTTTTCGCCACATCCGGCTGTGCAGAACAGCGCCAGTGAAATCAACGTGAAGGTTGCGGTGACGAAGAGCCGTATCATTGCTCGCATCGAACGCATCTCCTCTCAAACTAAGGCCCGGATTCGGCACGAACAACATGACCGATTTCGCAACCCAGTCAAGGAGAGAGAGAGTCTCCGATCCGGGGTCTATTGACCCCAGAGTGTCTATTCGAGTGACCAGTCTCAGGTTTGGGGCACACCCGCCAACTCGTTGAAATAACTAAGATTATCTCAACTCGACGATCCGGCACGATGTTTGCTCTACTGCGACGCTGACTGGGTTCATTAACTTTGTTGAGGTGGTTTTAAAATGATGCGCTCTTTTCACTGGTTATTTCTGGTTCTTCTCGCCGCTTGTGTCGCGCTCGTCGGCTGTGCCGAAGCGTTGGCACCCGTCGAAGAGACTACAGGCGATACGCCTGTCGAGGATGAGGTCATTCCGTCGTTGGAAGATGACCTGATCGCTGAGACGCCAGGCGGGAAATTCGATACCGGATATCTGTCTACGCTCTCGACTGAGCTCGAGGCGACGGTCAACGGCCAGGTTCAGATCGACGTATCCGGCGAGACCCCCGAGGATCGTCAGGCTTATGCTGACCTGCTTCTCGAGGACGCCTCTGAGATTCAGACGCTGGTCCGTCCCCAGGTTCGATTCGCCAAGAATCAGGTCAACGAGGTTGGACTTCACTTGAACCTGTCGGCAGAGGGTGTCGAAATCGCCGACGTCGAATTGTCTGACGCCGGCATGATCACCGTGAGCTACACCACGAGCGTCGAAACCATCGTTAGCTTTGAAGAGATTGAGGAACTGGGCACGACGCTCGAAGAGTTGCTCGAAACAGACTTCTCGGCAGTCGTACCGGCCCAACCGGACGTGATGTACGAAAAAGTCGGCGCAGCGTGCATCGAAGAAGGCGCGGAGTTTCACGACTACAACTACTTCTACTATTACGAGCCCGAGCGGGAAGGTTGCGCCGAGGCCATGGCAGCGGCCGGTGTCAATCAGGTTCGTATCACACTCGATCTCAGAGACCTGGCGCCTAGCAAGTCGGTGTTCCCTGAATACGACCAGCTCGTAGCAGACGGCCGAATCGATGCAGTAGCGTTCTTCGGCGCCGCCGACCACGACTGGGAGCCGGGTGATTGGGACTGGGGTACCTACCAGCGAGACCAGTTCGCGCGCGCGCTCACAAGCCGAGGTTTCTCTTCGACCTCCACCGACGAGGGCGATGTCTACACCCGCACGGTTGATGGACTGGTCGAGAGCATCCGTGTTATTGGACCGGAAGTTCTGAAGCTGCTCAAAGAAGATACTGACGGCCTCTTCCAACGCCACGTCAGCGCAAACGAGATCGTCTTCTACAATGGCCACTCATTTTACGGCAGCCTGAGCGTTCTCGACGACGAAGAGCTGTATCCTGGCTCCTACCAAATCTTCTTCATCAACTCCTGCTGGAGCTACGAGTACTACACGAAGCAAATGTTCCGACATAACGTCACCGATGAGGATCCAGACGGATGGTTGAATGTCGACGTCGTCAATGACACCGAATCCGGTTGGTTCCACAACATGGCGGCAGAAAGCCGCATTCTGTTCTTCAACCTTCTGGAAGGTGCCGAGAACCAGGGTGTTGACGGGGACCGCTACTACACATGGGACCGCATCATCGGCGCGATGAACGACTACGCCATTCAGAACCAGGCCTCCCGCGGTACCAAGAGCCATGAGATCTACGGTGTCAGCGGCGTCCGAACGAATCAGTTCGACCCGACTGCAGTCGTTGAGCCCGAGCCGGACACGACGACAACCTACACAGGCGCTGGCGGCCTCGAGATTCCCGACAACGACGATGCAGGTGCATCCCAGTCACTGGAAGTGCCAGCAGACAGTGGAACCGTTGGTGCCATCACGGTACGCGCTGAGATCGAGCACACATACGTCAGCGACCTTACGGTCACACTGACCAAGGGTGACACCTACCTCACGCTGCACGGCCGCACCGGTGGCTCGAGTGACGACCTCAATCTAGAGTTGACGACCGAACACTTCACCGGTCTAGATGCTTCTGGAACATGGACTCTCGAAGTGGTCGACTCCGCGCGAATCGATACCGGTCGAGTTGTCAGCTGGTCAATCGAGCTGTAGGGGAGTTGAGCCGGGGCCCCCCGCACCCCCCCCCCCCCGACAAAACAAAAAAGAAAAAGGGGCCCCACACCACCAGAATTAATTCTAGGGGTTTAATCCTGCAGAATTGGTTCCCTGGCCCCGCCGGATCCCCACCCATCCTTCGGTACCCCCCCCCCCCCGGGGGGGGGGGGGGGGGGGGGGAGAAAAAAAAAG
>CAZDBH010000638.1:0-3629 GCA_964503485.1 uncultured Bradymonadales bacterium
GCAGGGCGGCGGCGCTTGCCTCGAAGCAGACAGCAGAGCGAGCGCGATCGGCAGATCAAAGCCAGTCCCATCTTTGCGAAGGCCGGCCGGCGACAGATTGATGGTCACCACCCCTCGCGGCCAGCGGAAGCCGGAGTTGCGAATCGCCGATCCCACTCGGCGCAGGGATTCGCGAATCGCGACGTCGGGTAGGCCGACCAGGTGAATTTTTCGAATGCCCTCGACGAGGTCGACTTCCACGCGCACCGGCAGTGCGTCGATTCCTATTATCGCAGCAGAGTTGATCGATCCGATCATTCGGGTTCTCCTTGTCTCTACTGCCGCCCGATGAGTTATCGGCGGGTGTCAGAACGTGTTGCGTCACTTTCTGGTTTCCGGGTGATTTTTTTCGATTCCGCAGAGCGCGCTACGTTAAGAGGAGGGACAACCAATGGCAAAGCAGTATGGATCGGGTCAAATCATCGCTGGAGCAGCGGTTTTCGGTGCGCTCGTCGGTGTGATGTTCGTACAAAAAGTCATTCCCGGTGGCGACGAATCCTACGCGTTGACCTGGGGTGGAGTAGGGGGCGGCTTCGTATTGGGTCTGATCGGCGCTCTTGTCTATACTCGAAGGCGAAAGGACTGAAACTCCAGCTCTGAGTGGCCAGCTCGGCCACTTCGCCAGCGATCAGGGACTCGTGAGACAGCACACCTCAGTCAGCCCTCTTGCTCCCACCAAGCTCACGGTTCTCTTTGTCGTGCTCGCCGTCTCAACAGCATGCCTACCGCCCCACGGCCTCGGCCCAGCTCCACTGCGAATCGACGACGGATTGATTCAGACCAGTTTTCAATACGGCCACGACCAACAGCGGCAGTTGTTCCAGGCGATGGCGTCGTATATCGCTCCGGTTTCGGGCTGGTTCTCCCTCGAGGCGGGGGGGCAGTACACGCGGATTGCAGACCCCGCCTTCTTTGAGGCCATCGAAGAACCGGGCACCGAGTTCTTCGAGGAACGGAGCTTCGAGAGGAGCGCGATGCCCTACCTGAAGCCCATTCTTCATTTGGGACCCATCACGATAGCCATTCCGGTTTCAGGTCTGGTCGCGCCGGGTGCCAAAGAGGGCGGCTGGTTTGCGTTTGCGGGTGGAACCATCGGGTACAGCCGAGATCGCTGGTCTTTGCACGGCGGGGGGAGCTACCACCTGCTTCACCTGTACTCCGGAGACGGACAGTTGGACAGTGACACCTGGCAGGCCACGGTCGGGGGACGGTACGACCTCGACTTCGAACAAGGTCTGGTCGGGCTGTCGGTTGAAGCGATTTTTGGCGAGCACACCTACCAAGCCAACTTCAACGACCTGTCTACCGGCCTCGTTGCAAACCAGCTGGTCATGGTGATCGGTGGACTCAATCTCGGCTGGCCGATCGAACTAGACTAGGAAGAGCTCGCCCCTGCTTCTCAATCTTCGCCGAAATAGTAGCAGTAGCGCTCGCGGGCCAGCCTTCGGAAATCAAGCTCGCGGTATAGGATCGATGCGGTGGTGTTCATACGGTAGGCCTCGAGTTCGACGCCGCCGAACTTCTCGTCGTAAGCCCAGTCGAGCAGATGCTCGACGAGCTGTCGGCCGATGCCCCGCCGTCGAAACTCAGGGTCAACGTAGAGCTCTTCGATCCACAGCGCTTTGCCGGCAACCTTGAGGCTCCAGAACTCATCCGCAAGCAAGACCCCGCCGATGTTCCCATCGTCCATCCGAGCGACGAAAGTGTGGACCCCATTTCCCTGCAGGGCCAGGGTGCGGTCGACGAGCTCGACCAGAGATTCGGGAGTTCGGTCGATACCGAGGTCGACCATATCTGCCGCGTACAGCTCTGTGAGCCGAGTTGAGTCTTCGGCCCGAGCCAGCTCAATGGTGATAGTGGACATTGCGAACCCTAGTGACCATAAGTGTGGCGGAAGTGTACCCCAGGTTCGGCGCTACCGACAGTTTCTGAGCCGCCCGAACAGGACAAATGAGGCGAGATCCGAGGATGCCAAAATCGACCACAGATGAGCCAAGCTCCGTGCTGCCGAGACGGACGACGATTATGGAGTTGATCGACGCGTACCATACGCTCCTGATCGACGCCTACGGAGTCCTCGTGACTCACACTGGGGTCCTCGATGGGGCGGTGGAGCTACTAGCACGCCTGAAGAAGACCGGGAAGCCCTACTTCATTCTGACAAATGACGCATCGCGGACCCCCGAGACCACAGCGAGTGACTACCTGGCGAGTGGCGTCTCGGTCCCGGCCGAACGGATTATCAACTCGGGTTCCTTGATTCATGACTACTTCGAGGCACACGGTATGGAGGGAAGCCGATGTGCTGTACTCGGTCCACCCGATTCACACTGGATCGTTGCCCAGGCTGGCGGCGCGGTCGTCCCCGCCGGTGAGGCGTTTGATGTGCTGGTGATCGGTGACGAAGAGGGCTTCCCATTTGTCGAGGCGGTCGATGAGGTGATTACACACCTATTTCACCGCTTTGACGCTGACCAACCCGTTCGCCTCGTGTGTCCCAATCCCGATTTGGTCTACCCGGCTGGGCCGGGTCGTTTTGGCATCACGAGTGGCAGTGTCGCCGCGCTGATTGAGTCGGTGTTGGCGCAGCGCTATCCCACCCGAACTGATACGACGTTCGTTCGCTTGGGCAAACCAAACGTCGCAATCTTCGAGCGGGCGGCTCGTCTCTCCGGAACTCGCGACATGGTGATGATCGGCGATTCGCTGGCGACCGACATCGCAGGAGCCAACCGATACGGAATTGCTTCAGCGCTCGTTATGAGTGGTCTGGCCAATGACAGTATAGATTTCTCCACCAACGGGGTGGTGCCAGATTTTGTCTTGAAGAGCTTGAGACTCGAGGAAGAGTGACGACTATTCGAGTCCGTAGGGCGCTTCGCGAGCCGGAAGACCGGCGCCTTCTCTGATCTCGTTTATCGTCACCATGATGCGACGTAAGCTACGGTTGATATCTCGAATCTCGCTCTCTTTGGCGTCGACTCTGGCCGTCACACTGCGTCGCTCCGAGCCGGTCGTCGCCTCGGCCGCCAGCTCCAAGGTCGCAATCTCATCTCTGAGCCCAGGAATCGGTGCGTAGAGGCGTTCGTATTCGATGAGTGCTTGATTGTATTCGCTATTGTCTTCCAGCGCGTTGATCGCGTCCCGCATCTGGTCATAGCTTTCGAGATTGGTGCTTTCCCACGTGTGAACTACCTGCAGTCCTTCGGCGGTGGCGGCAACGTCCGCACCGCGCTGCGGATCCTCGGCGAGCAGTCCGCTGGCGACGATTCCTCCAATAGTCTCCTCAGCTATCTTGTAGCGAGGGTACACATCGACAATCGCGTCCCAGTCATCAGTCGGCAGGGCTTCGTGGAGGGCGGTCGCGTTTTCAGAGAAACCGGGATAGGTCGCATCCCAATCGTCGACGGCTTCAAGCCACTGTTCGTGTATAGCGATCTGAGAGCGAATGAGTTGGACCCGATCGAGGCATACCCGTGCCAGCGCCGAAAAGGCGGGAAGCGGTGCGTTTACCACACCGTAGCCCGCACCGTAGGCTTCGTCGAAGTTGCCCGCCAGTGCGTTGTCGTAACACGACATGATCGAGTCGT
>CAZDBH010000639.1:0-3608 GCA_964503485.1 uncultured Bradymonadales bacterium
GGGCCACGATCCGGGCGCAGCGGGCGGCCCGCGCGCGCCCGCGGGCGGCTCCTGGTTGGAAAACGCCCGGACAGCCAAGCAACCGAACTTTTCCCAATAATATCCGAACTCTAGACCTAACCCACGCCTTTGGCATCCGCCGTGCAAAGTGGATTGCTAAGCCATCAGTGACCTACGACCAGGAGGGATACCATGATTTGGGTACTGGCACTTTGCGTTGCGCTGCTTGTACCGGCGCTTGCGATTCGATTCAAAATCACGTCCGCTTGGCGCGAGTGCGCTCGAGCGCTGGGCGGCACATTGACGATGCCGAGCCTAAATGATGGACTCGTTTTCCGCGACTTCACGCTTCAATCTCGGCAGGGTACCTCCGTCGTCTCGTTGACACCCATTGATGTTCAGTCGCCTATGCAACTGAATCCGGGCATCGGAAAGCTCAAAAGGGTGTGGGACCTTGTGTTCGGAGCCAACGTTCTGTGTTCCATGCGCATCCGAGTGGTCCCCCGTCGTGCTGTAAGTCCATCTGACCTACGAGTTGCCCGCTTCATTGACGGTGGCGCTCCGAGCGCTGACTGGTCTCGTCTCGGTCCCGGGAATTGGACCTACCGAGCGAACAAGCTCGACACACGCCGACTCACTGAACTCGCCGAACGGATGCCTCTCAAGGCCGTGCGCGGCTGTCTCGAGTTGGACCTGCGGGGACCCATGATGCAGGCTCAGCCAATTCTGAACTTGATCAGCGAGCTCGTTGATGCATGCGAACCGCTAAACGCTTCCACGCACCGAGCGGTAGCCAGGCCACAGAATTTCGCGGAAGTTCACCGGACACTCCGGGATTCCCGACCTGTTGCTGACACGCTCGAAGACCTCCAGCCGGTGTTCCGCGAGGCTTGAACTCCCTCTAAAAACGACGAAACAGGGGCCATGGCTGAACAGGGGGCGCGGAAACACCGCGCCCCCTGTTTCGTTTCGACAGGGAAACAGCCCTTATTTTGGTCCGAGACCGTTCTGGCCGATGTCACAAACAGGGCAATCTCGGAGACAGTACATTTCCTTGATCGGTGTCCGGCAATTTATGGGAACGGTGATCGGGAAACGGGATGGTGGTCGTCCCACGATCACCGAAAGGTGCTCGTCGACGCATGCCGAACATTTTTGACGATATCATACCCAAACCCGGTCACCTCGTAGGCGGACGTTTCGAGGTGATTCAGGAACTCGGCCGCGGCGGCTTCGGTGTTGTGTTCAGGGCGCGCCAGGCTGGACTCGACGAAGATGTAGCCGTCAAAATCCTACTTCCCCACGTTGTTACCAGAGAAGATGTCAACAAGCGCTTCCAACGAGAAATCGTCCTGGCAAAGGGACTGCGTCATCCCAATACCATTCGGCTGTTGGACGTCGGTGAGACAAAGGT
This sequence comes from uncultured Bradymonadales bacterium, assembly GCA_964503485.1. Taxonomy (GTDB): domain Bacteria; phylum Myxococcota_A; class Bradymonadia; order JAFGEP01; family JAFGEP01; genus CAZDBH01. The sequence goes on from CAZDBH010000639.1 coordinate 1,415, forward strand.
CGGACTCCCGTTCTACGTGATGGAATACGTCGACTCCAGGCCTCTGGACGACGTTTTGGATACCCAGCGCAAACTGAGCCCAGAACAGACCCGGCGGATCGCTGAACAGGTGCTTGGAAGTCTGTCTGAAGCCCATTCCTGCGGCATCATTCATCGCGACCTGAAGCCCGAGAACATCCTTCTGTGCGAGATTATTGGGACTCGGGACTTCGTCAAAGTGGTCGACTTTGGAATCGCGAAAGCGTTGTTCGACCCGCAGGACCACTCCAAGATCACTAAAACAGACGTCGTGATGGGCACGCCCACCTATATGTCTCCGGAGCAATGCAGAGGACGTGAGCTATCGGGCCAAAGTGATCTGTATGCGGTTGGCCTCATTATGGCTGAGTGTCTTACCGGTCGAGCGGTGCTCGATGGAAACACGATGCTGAGCATTCTCAAGACCCACGCGTCCCCCAAGCCGCTGGTGTTCCCGAAGGAGGTCCGAAACTGCGCGCTCTGGCCAATTATCAAGAGAGCGACAGACAAAGACCCTCGGATGCGGTTTCCCAGCGCAGAAGTGATGGCCGAGTGCCTCAAAGCACTCCCCCGGCTGAGCGAGGATCGCCTCAAAACGCAGCCACTCGATACGATGGTGACAGCGCCGAACAGGGTGAAGGGAGCCAACCGGTTTCGAGAAACTGAAGTGGAGACGGACGACGCGCTCGTGGGGAAGGCAAGAAGACTTCGCAGGCGCCAACAAGGCCTCCTCTTGGCTGCGGGACTACTTTTAGCTAGCGCCGCTGCCCTCCTCTTCATTGGGGACAGAGGCGAAGCTGAAGATTCCCCTCCAATAATCACGATCACTCCGATCGAAGAAGATCCCACGCCCGATCCTCCCGCCCTCGAACGGGCTCCCGATTGGGAAGCAACCTTCTTGGCTACCGCCTTTGCCGTCGAGCGAGCGCATCAGGCCCTTCCGTCTACCGGTAGCATCCGGTTCGTAGGTCAGTCCGACGTCGACGTATTCAGAGGCGATCTCTTGCTCGGAACAACCCCGTTTGACTGGCCCGCGATGCGTCTGGACCACTCGGTGGTGATTCGTTACGAAGCTGATGGATTTCGACCCGATGAAAGAACGGTTTCTTTGTTGGATCAAGAGGTTCGGGTAGAGATGGAGAGACGACGAACACGGCGACGCGAGCGGGTATCGTCTCGCGAGGACCGAAGCGAATCCCGTTCAGAGGGCACTCCTGACGCGCAAGAGAGCGAAGCCGCGGCTGGGATTCCCTTTGGTGGTGTCCGGCTAGACCCGGTGGGCAGATGAAACTGCGAGAATCGAGCATAGCTTTCGTTCTCTTCTGTTTGAGTCTCGTGCTTCCACTCATGGTGACTGGGCAGGACTTCGACGAATACACACGTCTCACCAACCACGCTGACAGCATACTCGAAGCGATTCACTCAGCCGATCCAGAAAACGTCCCTCCACTTCGGCAAGCGGCCGTAGCCGCCGATTTGGCGATCATGAACTGGCTCGACGCGTTCATCGCATCCGACGCCTTCGCTGCCCTGTCTCCGGAGCAGCAGAGTCTCGCCCGACTCGACCGCTATCGATGGGAGTTCAATCTGGTCATGCAAATGTTGGCGATGGAACGCTGCTCTGAAGCCTATGAGCGCATCCAAAATCTGCTGGCTACCGATCACGGCGATCAGGAACTCGTCGAAGCACTGCGCGCGGCGGAGCAGCGCGCGGTAGGCTGTGTTGCACTCGCGCAGGCTCAGCAGCGCGGCACCCTGCGCGTGAATACTCGGCCGGAGGGGGCTGCGATCTCGATTGATGGGGTCGTCAGTGGCACAACCCCCGCAGACATCGAGCTCGTGCCAGGCCCCTACGTCATTACGGTTGAATATGAGGGCTACGAAGCCTCGGAATCGATCGTCGCCGTAGCAGACGGTGAAATCAGTGAGTTTTCGGTCGACGAGCTTTCGGAGATACCGGCGCCCACAGATATACAGGCCACGCAAGTGAATTCGACCGTTGCAGAAGACCCACTGATACTGGAAGCACCATCAGCAGCGAGCTCGGGACCGACCGCTGTGCACTGGACACTTTGGAGCGTCGGTGTGGCAGGAGTTGCCACAGGAGTCGGCCTGTACACAACTGCTCGAACTCGGGAGAGCACGGTAGACCAACCACCCGCCGGGTTCCATCTGG
>CAZDBH010000640.1:0-3581 GCA_964503485.1 uncultured Bradymonadales bacterium
TGTGTTAAGCACGCCGCCAGCGTTCGTTCTGAGCCAGGATCAAACTCTCCAGTTAATTTCCGGAAACAAACTGCCAAAGCAGTCTGCTTGTTTGATTTCAAAGGTGTTCTATCGACTCGACCGAAGCCGAACCGATGAACGGGTTCTATCAGGCCAACCGAAGTCGACCCGATGAACGGTTTGTGACTCTTTCACTGTGTACCTTCTATTCAGCTGTCAAAGTTCTGCGAGTCTCGCTCGCAAGGGCGCCGACATTGCCTCAGCGCCTTTCTGTTGTCAAGACCAATTTTCCAACTTTCTTTCAGCTGAAAACCGAGCCCGACGGCCTCATCCCCTCCTGTCGGAGTGCGGTGAAGCGAGGCGGGATACTACTCAGGAAAGTTTCAGTGTCAAGATAAAAAGGTCGGAATTCTAAACACTAACTTTCACACGCAAAAACAACGGGTTAGATCAACTTCAGCCCGGCTTTCCGCCAGCGATTTGCATTTTGATTTCAGAAAGATTGCAGCGAAAGATCGGTCTCGAACTACTCGCTCACTGAGCCTTCGGGCTCCTCAGAGCCGGCCCCTAGGGAGGAAAATAGGCTTACTAAACGGCGGTTTGCGCGCAGTGCTTGGTAGTTGCGACGCGTCTTGGGGTTGCTTATCCCCTCGCAAATGCCAGTGTAGAGTTCGTGTGCGTGTTTTATCGCCATACGCGCGTCGTCGTCCTGCTCGAGCTCGTGCAACAACACCGCCTGAGTGAAGAAAACATCTTGGGCCCCTTCAACCACTCCACCAGAAACAACCTTGATCGCTTCAGCGCTGGCCTCCAAGGCCTCGCTCTTCCGATCCAGTCGGGCGAACACCCGGCTCCTGATAGAATGCGCTTTCGCTCGCGCAAAGGGGTGGTTGGTGCGCCCCGTCGTCGAAAGCACACTCGCGGTTTCGTCCAACGCCTTCTCTAAGTCGCCCTTGCCTCTCCGTTTGAGGCGCAGTTGGGCATTGAGCAATCGTCCGTGGCAGACCAGAAACTCGTTCTGAGAGTCCAACGCGTGCTTCAGGCCGGGTTTGAGCGACTGTTCGGCCTCATCCAGACGTCCCCTCATTATATGGGCGGTCGCCAAAGTGAGGAGTCCGTCTGCCAGGCGTGTCGGATCGGCGTTTCGTTTCGCGAGACGGACACACCGCTTGAGGGTGTGCTCGGCTTTGGGAAAGTCCCCGAGTACGACTTGGACGTGGCCGAGGTTGGCCAGGAGCGCCGCCTCGTTTCGCCTGTGGCCAAGCTGCAGAATCTCGCGGAGAACGCCGCGGTAGGTATTCACAGCCTTCTCCAACTGGCCCATCTTGACCAGGCAGTAACCAATGTTGATGCGTGCCATTTCCTCGGCTGCCTGGAGGCCTGCCTCTTTCGCCTGATCAACTGCGTTGTGGTACGCGTCCAGGGCTTCATCCAAGTGTCCAGCTTGGTGCTCGAGGATGCCGAGCTGATTCCAGGCAGCGGCTTGTCCTTCCAGGTTGGGATTCTCCTCATAGAGTTCGAGAGATTCTTCACAGGCCTCTCTGGCCTCTCTGACTCGGCCGGTGTTCCTCAGCACCGACGCCAAGAGGGTCAGCGCTTCTGCCACTCCCAGCGAGTCACCGATCTCGTTGCCTTCCATCAACGCCGATCGAACCGCGACTTCGGCCTGGTCTAGGTGTCCTTGGTCGAACTCGTAGCGGGCCAACCTGTTGAGCACGGTGACACTGAGTTCTGGCAGTCCTGCTGTCTCGACGTATGCGCGGAGTTGGTCGAGAGTGGCTCGACGCTCGTCGTTTCGGCCAAGGTCTTTGAGCAGGCGTTCCTTCAAGTCCAGAGCAGTGAAAAGGAAAGCACTCTCTTGATCGAGGAGCTTGAGGGCCCGTCCGACGTGGGCATAGGCCTCAACCAAGCCAGCGTTGGTCTTAGCGTGCTCGGCGGCCAGCAAGTAATACTGTCCGGCGTCCTCGAGGTCGCCGGCAGCTTCCAGGTGTTTTGCAACAGCCGATAGCTCGGCACCGATCAGTTCGAGGTCCTTCGAAATCAGGTATTCCGCAAGCCGAGCATGGCTCTCAGCCCGCTCCTCCTCGAGCAGCGTTCTAAGTGCGAGCTTCCGGGTCAGCCCCTTTCGGAACCGATAGTAGCTGTCTCGTCCCGCCTCTTCGACCAAACTGAAAAAGCCTCTGGCGACGAGGTCGTCGAGTTCGACTTGGGGAATCTCACCCAGCACGGCGTCGAGCTCGGCGATTTGGAAGTTCCTACCAATCACCGCTGCCTTTTGGAGCACGTACTTGGGCCCCATTGGCAGAGCGTTGATTCGGCCAGAGACAATACTCTCTACCGATACCGGCAGGTCGAGGTCGTCCTTACCCGGTGGAAGCACCAAGATACCATCTGAGACGACGAGCGCCCGCTCAACCTCCTGCAAATGCTCGGAAATCTCTTTAATAAACAGCGGATTACCGCCCGATCGGTCGACAATCTGCTCGACGAGGGCTGGAGCAAGCGGCAGATCGAAGAGGTCTCGAATCAGGGCTCGAGTAGCGTGCGGGGGCAAGTCCGCCACATTGTGGACGACCGCGCCCGGAACGTCGTTCAAGATCTCGAGCAGCTCTCGTCCCCGGAGCTCCGTACTCTTCCCCGTCAAGGTCAGGAGTATCGAGCGCTTGCGCGGCTGCCGCACAACTTCCACCAAAAACTCGAGGCTCGATTGGTCGGCCCACTGGATGTCGTTTATTATGATGACGGCTGCGCCCTTTGACGCCGTGGCACCGAGCAGGCGTATCAGAGAAAGAAAGAGCCGCGAGCGACGTCGTCCGGCGTCGAGTGATTCGATCACGTTGTTGGGGTACTTCACGTTGAACAGCAGTGCCACAGCGTGAAGAATGTAGCGTTGCTCCGGCTCATCGTAATTCTTGGTGAGCGAACCGATTTGGTCCTCTATCTGAGACTTCACGGCCCGAAGATCGGAGGTATCTTCGATTTGGAAGAAGTCCTCCAACATCTCGATGATAGGGGCAAACGGTCGGTCCTTGGTATCGGGACTACACGATGCTCGAACCACCCGAACTCGATCCGGCGCCAAGCCCGAAACGAATTCTTCTACGATCGAGGCCTTTCCGACACCCGCCTCCCCGAGCAAAACGACAGTCTGTGTCGTCCGGATTCGTTTTGCGGTTTGAAACGCCTGCCGGAGGAGCCGTAGTTCGAAGTCTCTTCCGTGAAGGGTGGTGAAGCTCTTTCGGCGCTCGAGTAAGCGCTCGCGGTGGGACTTGGCCCCCTCGACCCGATAGCCCCCACCGATCTGGGACAGCTCACTTTCTCTGAGCACCTTGTGTCGGTAGGTACGCCGCGTACGCTTGAAGGTGGCTTCGTCTATCAGCACCTCAGCGGCCATCGCCGAGGAAGCAAGAAGGCGAGCCGCTTCCCAGGAATCGCCCTCTGCGATCCACGAGAAGCGCCCTTCGCTACCCTCGCCAGTGTGCTCCAGAACCAGGGAGCCAGCTGCTATACCAACACCCAAGTGGAGCTGGCTCTTGAGGTTGATGTTCATCGCTTCGACGGCCAGCTCCACTTGGGTGTTG
>CAZDBH010000641.1:0-3559 GCA_964503485.1 uncultured Bradymonadales bacterium
CCGTGCTCCGCGAAAACTCCATCCGGGGTCGGTGGGGCTTGATCTTGGATGCGAACTGAACGAGACGGGCGATGAAGTCGATTCTCAGGTCAGCATAGGACGTTCTAGCCGCTCCCTGGTTGATTTCTCGATCCGACCGAGATTGTTCGATCCCGTCGTGCTCCCCGAAAATCCCATCCGCTGCAGCAGGACCGCGCTTTCGGGCGTCCATTGGAAACTGAGACTGAGCGAGACCTCCCCCTCCGTCGGGCTTGACTCGACAGGCCATGTCGACGAAACCGGCCGGCATGAAAACGATAGCAAGGTCCCTTTCCTGGGGCGTGCGGAGGTTCTTCCGCTCGAGAGCCGACCTCTTGCTGGAGGTGACGGCGCTTCGTCAGCAGCTCACGGTCTATCAGCGTGAGACTCCGCGACCGAAGCTCCAGCGGGGTGATCGGCTCTTCTGGATCTGGCTGAGCCGTCATTGGAAGGGCTGGCGTTCGGCGCTGGTTATCGTGAAGCCTGAGACCGTGCTCCGCTGGCACCGCGAGGGTTACCGACGCTATTGGCGTTATCGGTCGAAGGGCAAGCCTGGTCGCCCGCGGATCCCTCGCAAGCACATCGAGTTCATTCACCGTATTTCCACGGACCACCCCGAGTGGAGTGCAGATCGAATCGCGTTGATTCTGAAGCTCAGGCTCGGGGTCGACCACGCACCGAGCACGGTTCGTCGCTACATGGTCGAGAGCGGTTTGCGGCCCAAGTCTAGCTGGAGGAAGTTCCTCGCGTCACACGCAGACCAGATCTTCACTCTCGATCTCACCACCCAGAGTCTGTGGAACTACTCGGCCCGCTACGTCCTGATCATCATGGCGTTGCACAACCGCCGAGTTGTCCATGTTGGCGTTACCGCCTCGCCGACTCTCGATTGGGTGAAGCAACAGGTTCGCGAGGCGACTGCTTGGGATGACGCACCGAGGTTTCTGATTCACGATAACGACGGGGTATTCGGACAGTACCGCGTGCGAGAGCGGGGTAGCCATCGATGCTCTTTGGACGCCTGGCTCGAAGACGTAATGGGCATCCGTGGCATTCCGATTCCGTACGGCGCGCCGAACGCGAATGCTCATATCGAACGCTTCATGGGGACTCTGAAACGCGAGTGCTTCGACCATTTCATCTTCCTGTCAGAGGAGCACCTACGGCGCATTGGCGCCGCATTCGTCCGCTACTACAACTCGGCACGCCCCCATCAAGGTATCGACGGAATCCCAGCACTCGGACCCCGAGTTGTACCCGTTCGCGATCCGCCATCCGAGTCGAGTTATTTGGTCGCGAAGCCGGTTCTTGGTGGCTTGCATCACGACTATCGCTTGGCGGCGTAGGCTCTCCAAAAGGGCCTTGTAGCGGCACCGGAGCGTCTGTGTCCAAACGGTCCGATGCCACCGGTCTGTGCCTGTTGGATGCCCGGGCCACCGCAGCGGCGATTGGGGGCAGGAATGAACGACAGATTCCTACCAATCTTCAGCCTTCGCCTGATTCTCGGGACATCAGGTGCCACCCGAGACCGCGGATGGAGTTTTCGGGGAGGACGCCCCTTGAAGCGGCGCAGCGCGCGGGTTTTAGTCAGTAACGCAACACGCGGCGACGCACTGGCGAGAACTGGCGGGAATGGGGAGGTAAGGGTTTGTCCCTACCTCCAAAAATCAACCAGGGAACGGGCCGAAGGGGCCGAAGGGGCAATGCAGCCACTTCGAGAAGGAGTGCGGCGCGACCACGTAGTCCGCCACGCGCGGCAACATACGCTGACCTGAGAATCGACTTCATCGCCCGTCGATGTCGTTCAGTTCGTATCCAAGATCAAGCCCCACCGACCCCGGATGGAGTTTTCGCGGAGCACGGGGGACTATGTTCTACCCAGAGTTACCTACAAAGAGTGGAAGCGAATCGAGGCGCTTCAGAAGGTCTAGAGCAAGATGTCGCATCCAGGCCTGAGAATCCTCGTAGGGTCAAACAGACGAGCGGGGGACCAGCGCTAGTCCCTAGTCCCGCTCCCAGGGAGCGAGACTACTTTTGGCACACCACGGGGACAATCAGTCGGCCAGCGTCGTCAGGTCCATGCGGTAGAGCGAGGAGCAGCTGAGGGCGTAGAGACGGTCTCCGGACGGGTTGAAGCGAAGCATGGTTAGGCTGAGTACGGGGAGATCCGCTTCCAACGCGACGTCGATGTCGAATGTGGCCCCACCGTCTCGGCTCGAGACGATTCGGCTCATCGCATGGGTCGTAAAGTAGGGAGTGCCAGCCATGGCCAGAAGCACATGGGTGGGGTCCGTTGGATCAACTGAGATGTGGTTGACTTGAGCATTAGAAATCTGCCCATTCCAGAGCGGGTCCAGGTCAATATCCGCGAGTGTCGTTCGTGCGTCGTAGACGATCTCCCAGTCATCTCGGGTCACAGGCCCATGGTCGGGATCATAGGCCAGGCGGATCACCCCTGGAGCGTACGAATTGTCGGCCCCGGCCAGCAGGTAGTGGTTGCCGTCGGCGTCCTCTGTGAGAGCGACAGGTGCGACAAAGTAACCGGAATGCTCGAAGTCTCCTCTATTGTCCGCCAGTTGTTCACAGGTGTGGGCCTCGAGGTCGACCTCGTAGATCCCGGCGGAGTATCCATTGAGGAAGGCGCTATCGGGGAACTCGGGGGTGGTCATGACACCCCAGAAGTTGCCCTCGGGACAGCCGTCGTCGTCGGTGAGCGGGGTCCAGGGATCGGCCACCGCAGGGTCGACCGAGGCATCATAGACGTAGGCGCCATGGGTGGTTGCTGCGATCAGGTCTCCGGCTCTGCCCGCGCCGTAGTCCAGGCTGAGACCTTTTACGAGCCCAATGCCATTGTACGACACGCCGGGCACGGTGCTCTGCAAGCCACCATAGGGGCTGACCGCGTCGGGGTGGACCTCGTCGAACTGAAAGCCCCCGATATTCTCCCAGGTCTCACCGTCGGTCGACTTCACGATCCAGGGCCTGCACCGGGCTGGGTCACTGTGACCACACTCACAGCCCATGGCAGCGTAGAGAGTGTCGGTGGGCAGGTCGTGGAAGATGGGACCAGGAGTCTCCAGGTAAAAACACCCTTCTTGCATGAACCAGTCATTGGGTTGCTGCCAGCTCTGGCCGTCGTCCCGAGACATGAGAACGCCGCCGTCGCCTACGGTTTGGTAGAGACGAGGCTCCCCGTCCACGACCGTATCCAACACATCCAGGACACAGGCGTTGTCCATGCCAGTGCTCTCCCAGGTGATCGGGTCGGTCGACTCGTCGACGACATCATTGAAGAGGTGGTCATAGCTGATGGTCCCCGCCTCCCGATCCCAGGTACCCCTGGTCACACCTCGATAATGGGTGATGTCGACCTGGGGAACATCCCCCCAGCGAACGACATCGAAGTTGAGGGCCCATGGACCTGTCTGGTTGTCCGATATCCCCTGCGAGCGGCCACCCTCATGGCAACTGTGGTCAGCCCCGTTCTCGTACCAACCGTCGCCGGGATTACAATCGAGAACTCGAAGCTGGTTGGTCGGCG
>CAZDBH010000642.1:0-3532 GCA_964503485.1 uncultured Bradymonadales bacterium
CGTATGGCTCGGCTGGTCAACCGCGACCTCTACGGCAGCGTTTTCGACGTAGACATCGACGCGCCGAACCCAGTGGAGGCGACCTGGCTATCGGCGACCCAGCTCGAAATCGACTTCGGCACCACGGGTGGCAGCTTGACTCTACAGGCTGGCGCGGAGGCGTATTTCAGCCTGTCGGACGAGGCGACCATCACTGACATCAGCGTCGTCGGCAACACCGTGGTGCTTACCTCCGCGACCGCGAGCACAGCGACCTGGGTCTCGTTTGTGGACACGGCGGGTGACATTCCGTGGTTGGTGAATGAGCTAGGGATCGGAAGTTTCGCTTGGTACCAGTTCCCGATCACACCGTGAGAAGCTTCCGTCGACGAACGGAGTGAGTCGATAGACGCCTGTGTGCTATCTTACCGCCAAACGAGATACCGGCGGTTCTATGATTGCGATTTCACCAACATCGAAGGCGTTGTGTTCGACGTTCCTGATAACCTGGCTATCGGCATGTTCTTCAGATTCGACACCCGTCACTGCCTCTGACAGCAGCGGAACTGGGGACGGCGCCGCCGAAAGTGACTCTCAATCAGACGGCTCGACCCAGAGGCCGTTGTCCGAATGTGCCATTGATATCCACCAACATCTGTCCAGCGCGGAACCTTTCGAGCGGTCGGCTGAGGTGCTGATCGGAGTCATGGACGATCGGGGGATATCCCGTGCGCTGCTCATGCCACCACCCGAGTCATCGGAACAACCTCCAGGCTCGGCTGAGTACGCCTACAACGACGACGACCACCCCAACCTACAGGACGTCGTAATGGCCAACTCGGATCGGTTCTCCCTTGTTGCCGGCGGCGGAATCCTCATGCCGTGGATCCATGAGGCCAGTGAGGATGGCCGTGTGATCAGCGAGGGTGAGAAATCGAACTTCCGCGGCGTTGCGGGCGAAATCGCCGATGACGTTGTGGCCTTTGGTGAGTTCGCGGTGTTGCACCTGTCTTACCAGGCGAGCCATCCCTTCATCTCGATTCAGGCTGACCATCCGCTCTTCCTCGAGCTCGCCGACGTGGCCGCCCAGGAGGGGATTCCCATCGATGTCCACGTTGAGCTGACCGCTGCCGAACGGGACGTGCGAACCGACCTGGTCTGCTTCATCCCCGAAAGCCAGGGTGGAGGCAATCCAGACGTACTCGACGAAAACCTCACCGGCTTTGAGACCTTCCTGACCCGCAACCGAACCACAGCCGAGAATCTCGGCAGTCCCGAGAATGCGCGTGTGGTTTGGACACATGTTGGATGGGACAACATCGGCGATATGACGACCGACCGCCTTCGAACGATGCTCAACGCCCATACCAATCTCTATCTGGCGCTGAAATTGCTCAACGATGCCAGCGAGTGTCAGGTCATCGACAATCGTCCCCTCAGAGCCGATGGAACGATCTGGCCGGCCTGGAAAGAGCTGATCGAGGAGTTTCCCGATCGCTTTGTCTTGGGTGCAGACGAGTTCTTCGGTGCCGATTCAGAGCGAACAGCAGGGTCGCCGAGCACCGAAGGAACCTGGTCGCTGCTCGACCAGCTCGAGGAAGACGTAGCCCGTCAAATCGCCTGCACCAATCCCGCCCGTCTCTACAATTTGGACTAGCCGTGGGGACGGTCTCGTCGTCCTCTATTCCGTGTCTTGTGGCTCGACGGTGAGGAGTGATCGCCGCTCGTCCACGAAGTGTTTCGGAGACTCGACCGCGCCAACCAAATGCCTTTCGGGGGTGTGATAATTCGCACTCCCGGGAAACCCAGACTTGCTGCCAAACTTTGTTGGATTGCTCCCCGTTCATTGGGAGCCGACTAGACGATAAATGGAGGCATGTATGGTTGTTAAGAAACAGTTGCTCGCGGCGGTCACGGCACTATTGGCAGTATCGTGTGGGGATCGGGTCGTTGAGGATGAGTCGAGCTGCGGGGATTTGCCCAGAGACTCGGTCTGCTGTCAGAGCGACATGGTGTTTGATTCACCCGTTTGCGCCGATGGGGAGTGGATCTGCCAAGAGGGCGAACTCAACGGCGCAGACTGCGGTCCCCTCGAATCGTGCCAACCCGCTGAGACGATCGCTTCCACGCCCTCGAGTCAACAGGTCACGCTGACCATCACCAACGCGTCTGACTCGACCCGCTGGCTGGCAACAAACGGCAACGGTTGCGATGCGGTGTCGGTGTTTGCTGTGAATGACGATCAGACAAAGCGGCGCTTGAACCGCGCGTTGGGGTTTTGGTGTCCCTGCGAATGCAGCGAGCCCCAGGCTTCGTTCGTAGAGGTGTACAGGCGGCTTGAACCGGGCGAGCAGTTCGACATGCAGTGGAATGCGACTCAGTTGATTACCTATTCGTCCCCGGTTCAATGCTCTGAGTCGGGTATGTGCAGCCAGGAAACCCTTGGTTATCACACACCCGTAGAACCCGGTCGCTACAGCTTGGGAGTGGTGGTCAGAGATGAGGTTCCGAGCGACTGCGTTGCCTCTGACGACGGTCTCGACTGCTATTTCTTGGAGCCAGACGTGAGTAACAACGATGCAGTTTCGCAGCAGTGCGAGGGTGAATTGACCCATGTGGAATTCGAACTTCCGGCCGAAGGGGACGTGACCGTCGAGCACGAGATTTGGGAGCTGTAGACCCGCCGAAGGGCCGATTCCCGGTCGGCCTAGAACCTCCAGTACCTGAAAGCACAGTCGTTTCTTCAAGGCGCCCGGCTAGACAGCCGATAGTCAGAAGTAAGGCAAAGCGAGAAAACTCAGTGCTGCAACTCGGAGGCATCATGGCCACTCGAAAGAGCTTCGATCGGCTCGGCGGGTCCCTTGCGACAATCCGCACCTGAATCAGCTCCAAGGCAGCCATAATTCACTCTCGCGGCCGAAGTTCGGCCGAGTAACAGGGCGATTTTCTCGTTGGTTTCAGCGGGCGGCAGGGTTCAACGTTGGACCGTGCAGTCCCCACCATCACTGGCCCCGTCGGACTTGCAGGTCCACCAGAAGCCGGAATCTGGATCGGGGTTGTCTCCCACCCACGCTTCGAAGGCCGAAGAGTCGTCAGCGCAACCCCAAACGCGGATGGTGTGCCCCCAGTTGAAGTCAGCGTCCATTTCGACCACAACCCGGCCTCCTACACCGAGTGAGAGGGTCGCCGTTTCGGGGGTGATGCATCCTCTGGGTTCCCCCAGAACAAGATCTGGGTCGTTCGCGCTCGAGATATCTCCAGTTCCAGCAGCGAACGAGACGACTGAGGTTGCGAATGAGGGGGTCGCATCGGTCGTCCGAACGAACGCATTCAGGTCGAATCCTGCCGTGCCAGTCTCGCCGGCCTCGTCCGATGTATCGATGACGAGCACATACCTGAAGACGATGTCGTTCAGGTCAACGTTGAGATCGACGGCGAGTTGCGCGGCGCGTAACGCGGCCGATTCGAACGAGTTCTTGTAACCGTGGATGTAGATCACGATGCTGCGCTGGCTGTCGGGGGCAAGCTCAAGGCGCCGAGCGATCTGGCGGAA
>CAZDBH010000643.1:0-3519 GCA_964503485.1 uncultured Bradymonadales bacterium
CGCTAAAAGCCAATGGCGGAGCCTGGAGCGCTATGCGCGACAGGCTCCTAGAGCGCCCTACACCCAACACCACCTGGGGTGTCGCCCCAACTCCGGTGCCAGGTTCCCCCGCGCGGCGAAAGGACCGTCTAGTGACCGTGGCCTGCGTGGGCGGCACGCGCCTGGATCTGGGCGATGGCTTGGAGGGCGAAGTCCGAGAGTTCCGGTTGCCCTGTCTGTTGGGAGAAACTCTGTAGGGCAGGGACAGCCTCGGCTGTGCCGATGACGCCCAGGACTTGCACCGCAGTAGCTGAGATTGGCAATTCTGGCGAGCCCAACAGAGCGACCATGGTTGCTGTAATCGAGTCGTCCGGATTCGCGAGAGTCAACAGCTCCATGATGCTGAGACGAAGGTCCATCGGTGCTTCAGCGCTGGCAACCAACCGCAGCATCTCGGCGAGGGCAGCCTCATACTGGGCGTAGACTGGGCCCGCCTCGTCGGCTCGTCCGGCTGCGATCAACGTCGAACCCAGATAGATGTACGATTGCAGTAGCTCCGGTCGAAGTTCGATCGCTCGGCGCAACTGGGTCTCTGCCTCGGCGAATCGCTGCAGCTCCCCGAGCATTCTTCCCAGTGTGAAGTGGAATTCGGCGACGGGTGGCGACTCTGCGATGGTCTGCTCCAAGATTTCAATCCCTCGAAGGCCATTCCCTTCCTGGTAGTAGAGCTCAGCCAGCAAGATCAGCCCCGAAGCCCGAAGCCCCGATTTCTCGGCGGTCTCCATAAGGGCGATCGAGGCCGCAATGGCGAGGTTGAGGTCTCCGGACTGAAGAGCTATCTGAGCAATACCCCGGAGTTCTTCCTGTCGAGGAGATGAGTTTTCGAACCCGACCGGTGGCGATTCCGAGTCAGGCGTAGCTTGTGAGAGCTGATTGTCGTCAACCTGATTGTCGTCAACCTGGTTGGCCGGTTCGTCGGGCGGGTTCTCCGCTGCCGATGAAGGATTTTTGTTGCAGGCCAAACAGACCAGGAGAAGCCCGATGGCTACCCCGCTTGTGCTGAATCTCATTTATCGTTTTCCAGAGGGAGTCGAATTTCGAATGTCGTACCCTTCCCGATTTCCGTGTGGAAATCGATTTCACCCTGGTGCTCGTCGACGATTTTCTTGATGATAGCGAGACCGAGGCCTGTTCCGTCCCGCTTACCATGAGTGACGAAGGATTCGAAGAGGCGATCTTGGATATCTTCGGGAACACCACGACCGGAATCGCTGAAGCGGAACATCAACCACTTCTTATTGGCGTCGACCGAAATGGAGAAGGTGCCCCCGTCGGGCATTGCCTGGCGTGCGTTTCGAGCCAGATTGAAAATGGCTCTCTTGAGTTTGCCCTCATCAAACTTGGCGGTACGTCGGTAGTTCGCGGCCACCGAAAACTGGATATTCCTGCCCTCGAATTCGAGTTCCAGCAACTCTTTGACCTCGTTCATGAATTTCCCGAGGTAAACCTTGCGAAGCAGGATTGTGCTCTCTCCGCGAGCGAACGCGAGTACCTCTTGGGTCATCGTATTGAGGTGTTCGAATTGTTTTTTGATGGATTGGGCGTATTCGCTTCGCTGCTCCTTGGAGTCCTGTCGAGCCATCAACTGGGCATAGCCGGAGATGATCGTAACCGGCGTTTTGAAGTCGTGCAGGACGCTCGACAGCATCTGCCCGATACTGGCTAGACGGTCTGCCTTTTCCTTCTTGGCCCGGAACAGGGTGGTCGCAATAGCCGGTGAGATCTGGCCGGCGAGAACGGTCAGGAACTTTCGGTCGGTATCGGTGAAAGCGGCAGGTCCGCCCGTATCGGAAACGCCAGCTTTGTTGATGATCTCGAGACTTCCGAAGACCTCGTCCTCGAAGAAGAGTGGGACCGCAACGACCGAACGATAGTGGATACCACTGTTGGCGAGCTCCCGGTCTTGGAGGCAGTTGTCGGGATCGCTGCATTGGTAATGGACACCGCGGGCAATCACATGCGCACTAGGGCCTTCGTCATCAAGCCGATGTGATACGACGAGGTTGGAGTCCTGGTCGCCTGCGTTGCGGCCCTTCCACAGGTAGACCGCGTGGCCACCACTTTCGCGGAGGGTCATCACGCATGCTTGGCTCGGCAGCAGCGACAACGTTTTTTCACCGACCGACTGGACTAGGTCCTCGACACTGAGAGCCTGGTTCACACTACGTTGAATCTCGAACAGGGTGTCTTGCTCAGATACTTTCTGCTCGAGAGCCTCCCGGATCTCGTTGAGTTCGTAGTTCGATTCCAGCACGGTGTGGTAGAGCGTGGAGTTCTCGATCACGACGGCAGCCTGTGATGCGACTGCGCTGAGGAGTAGCTCGTCCTCGACGGTGAAATAGCCGTGACGTTTGTTGAGCACCTGAATGACGCCGATGATTCGTCTGTCCTGATTCCGCATCGGCTGGCACAACACACTCTCAGTCACGTAGCCGGTTCGCTGGTCGATTCCCGGGTTGAAGCGGGGGTCGCGATAGGCGTCTTTGATGTTGATCGACTGCCCGGTTTGAGCGACCCACCCCGCGATCCCCTCACCCAGGGCCAGCCTCACCTCGACGGTTCTCAGTTCCTGCGTGAGCTTCGTCCAAAGCTCCTGGCCGTCCTCGTCAATGAGGAAGAGCGTCGACCGATCGGCGTCCATCAGGACTGAAATCTTCTCCATGATCAGGTTGAGGAGTTCCCCTTCTGAGCGAGTCGCTCGCAAGGCGTTCGAAATCTCTAATATCGAGGCAATCTTAGCCTCTTGCCTGACTAGAGCTGTTTTGAGCGCACCAATCTCGTCGTTTGGGGTGGGGGCGCTATCGCCACTAGTGGCGGTCGCGTGTGGCGCGTCGGAGTACTCGGTAGTCATCTCAAAACTGCCTGCACTTACGAGTAAACGCTAACACAGACCCGTCGATCCGGCGAGCACTACCGCGATCGGCAGCAATCTTCTATCCCCAGATTATCCACTGACGAAGCTAATCTTGGCTCGGCTGGGGGGCAACCCGCCCGTGTCGTGTCGCATCTGATTGACGGTTCGCAGCCAGCATGCAACTGTTCGGCCGATCGATCGGAGAGGAAAATGAGCAAGGGACGACGGCTCTATCTTGTCGATGGGAGCTACTACATATTTCGGGCTTATTACGCCCTGCGCGGGCTGAGTAACTCCAAGGGTTTTCCCACCAACGCGTTGTACGGTTTCGTCGGGATGCTGAAGAAACTCGTCGATGATGCGAGTCCCGAGTATCTCATCGTCACCTTCGACAAGAAGGGGCCGACGTTTCGCAGCGAGATGTACCCTGAGTACAAAGCTAACCGCGATGCGCCCCCCGAGGATTTAGTCCCACAATTCCCACTCTTTCGGGACATCGTTCGCGGTTTCAACATCCCGTGCATCGAGGAGGCCGGAGTCGAAGCAGACGATGTGCTCGGCACACTAGCCGGGAAGGCGGCGGCGGAGGGCTTCGAGGTAACCATCATCACCGGTGACAAGGACCT
>CAZDBH010000644.1:0-3516 GCA_964503485.1 uncultured Bradymonadales bacterium
ACAACGACCCGCCGGCGTCGCCAACCCAGGAAGATCCCGACCGCGAATGCCCCGCTCTAGAGGACTTGATTCCAGACAATCCAAAGCTCCCATACGACGTGCGACACATCATCTCTGATATCGTCGATCAGGACAGCTTCTTCGAGATAGCATCAGGATTTGCAGCCAATATTGTGGTGGGCATGGCTCGGCTTGATGGATATCCCGTCGGAATCGTGGCCAACCAACCAGACGTTCTGGCGGGCGTGCTCGACATTCAGTCGTCTCGAAAGGCAGCGCGGTTTATCCGAACCTGCGACAGTTTCAACATTCCGATCGTCACGCTGGTCGATGTGCCGGGCTTCTTGCCGGGACTCGACCAGGAACACGGTGGCGCGATCGCGCATGGCGCCAAGTTGCTCTATGCATACTGCGAGGCGTCGGTACCGAAGCTGACCGTCATACTCAGAAAGGCGTTTGGCGGAGCCTACATCGTGATGGGCAGCAAACACGTTGGCGGGGACGTAAACTACGCTTGGCCGTCCGCTCAGATCGCTGTGATGGGTCCAGCGGGTGCCGTTGAGATCATTCATCGACGGGAGATTCTGGCCGCAGACGACCCAGAAGCCGCCACAAATGCGCGGGTGGCTGAGTACGAGGACAAGTTCATGAGTCCGCGGCAGGCCTCCGAGCGCGGCTACGTGGATGCGGTAATCCCACCATCTCAGACTCGTTCGAAACTGTGTTTTGCCCTCGCCAATTTATCGGGTAAGCGTCGAGCACGGCCGCAAAAGTGGCACGGCAACTTGCCCACCTAGACTGAACTCAGCAGTGTCCATGTTGCTAATCTGACTCGAACCCCGCTATGATGGACAGGTCCCTTTAGCAGCAGACATTTTGTTCCGTATGGACCGTGACCCACAGAGACCGGGGTTTTCTCTCATCGAGCTGATGGTTACGATCGCCATCATCGGGCTTCTGAGCGCAGTTGCGATTCCGAGTTTCCTGAAATACACGAAGAGGGCGCGGACCATCGAAGGCCTGATGAATATCCGGCGTCTATTCGATGAATCTGTCGTTTACTTCGATACCGAACACGCCGAGTCGGCTGGAACCGTCGTTCCCTATCAGTTTCCAACCACCCACGTGACCACACCTGTCGTTACTGAAATTGGGGATAGGAAACGGGAGCCATCTTTGACCGAATGGCAGTCTCCAACCTGGCAAGCGCTCAACTTCTGGATTTCCGATCCCCACTACTTCGCTTACCAATACGACTCCGAAGGCACTCGGGATGATTCTACATTCACGGCCAGCGCCTTTGGGAACTTGGATAATGACGATTCCTATTCGTCGTTCATCCGGGTCGGGTCCGTTCGCGATGGAGGGGTCCGAGGTGGTGGCGGCGTTTACATGTCCCATCCGACGGAGTAGTCCGGGGCAGCCGACGGTTATGACTCCACGTCGTTGTTAACTTGACCACTGAACGGATTTCCAGTAATTTCCCGAAAAATGCAGGCATATGGGACAAATCGTGTGAAAGAAGCCGCCGCCAGCCTGAGTTACGACCGGGGCACACTGCTGCTCGAGGTCAACGCCGGCGAAACCCCGCCTCCAGAGTTCGTGCATGACGAACGGGTCGGTCTGTTTCGCGCCCCAGCTGATCGATATCGCCAAGTGTTCGCGGCGCTACACCAAGAGCACAAAAGTGACCTTGAGGACACGGCGCGGGACTACGAAGAGGTCAAACTCGGATTCAGGGCAAAGCGTTCGCCATTCGAACATCAGCGGGAGGGATTGACCGCATGGTTGAAGGCAGGCAAGCGAGGCATGGTGGTCCTGCCGACCGGCAGCGGAAAGACCTTCGTGGCCGAAATGGCCATGGCGAATGCGCGGCGCTCGACCCTTATCGTCGTCCCGACCCTCGACTTGATGAATCAGTGGTACGTTCGCTTACTGGCGGCCTTTCGTTTGGACGAGGTCGGCCTGGTGGGTGGCGGTTACTATGATATCCGGCCGGTTACGGTCACGACCTACGACTCGTTTTCCATCCACGCCGAACGGCTTGGCAATCGTTTCGGGTTGCTAGTGTTTGACGAATGTCACCACCTGCCCAGCGCGAGCTATTCGCAGGCGAGCAGCTGCTATATCGCTCCCTTTCGTCTGGGATTGACCGCAACACCCGAACGGGATGGTGAGTTGCTCGACGAGTACGAATCCCTCATCGGGCCGGTGGTGTATCGCCGCCACATCAAAGAGTTCGCGGGCGACCAGCTGGCCAACTATGACACCCGCCGTGTGCTTGTCGAGCTCAGCGATGACGAGCGCCAGGCCTACGAGACTGCGCGCGGGGTCTACTTGGGCTTCATCAGATACAACAAGATCCCCATGGGTGCCCCCGACGGGTGGACACGATTCATTCAGATGTCTGCACGCTCTCGAATGGGTCGTCAGGCGATGTTGGCCTACCGCGAGCAGCGCCAGATCGCACTTGCCTGCGAGGCGAAGCTAGAGCTGCTCGAGATACTTCTGAGCCGCCACGCGAACGACCGGACCCTGGTCTTCACCAACGACAACGACACGGTGTACCGAATCGCACAGGACTTCCTGATCCCAGCGATCACACATCAAACCCGGATCAAGGAACGAAAGGAGATCCTGGACGGTGTGCGCGCTGGCCGTTATCGGGCTGTCGTGACGAGTCGAGTCCTGAACGAGGGGGTCGACATCCCCACGGCCAATGTCGCGATCGTCTTGAGCGGCACCGGAAGTGTTCGTGAACACGTCCAGCGGCTCGGCAGAATTCTGCGCCGAGCCGAGGGAAAACAAGCGCTACTCTATGAGGTCTTGACCGAGAACACGATGGAGACTCGGGTCAGCGATCGGCGGAGGGAACACGATGCTTATCGTTAAGGCTATCATAAGTAGAGGCTAGCGAGACTATCATTCTTCAACATGTCGCCTAAACGCCTTCCAAAATTTCTCCAAACTCGCTAAGTTAGCTCTTATCAACTTCCAAATTCTTTCCATGGAGAGAAAGTGAAAGCCCTTGAAGACACAAAGAGTTACAAGAATCGTCTAGTGCTTGTCCCGGGAGCGTTGGAAATCTACAGGCGGGCAGATACAGACAGCGAAATGTATTATGCAAAATACCGACTGCGGCAACCGAATGGGAAGCTCAGAACGTTTCGCGAGAGCCTGGGCACAAAGGTTGAATCTGACGCTAAAGAGCGTGCTGCGGACCGGTACTATGTGGGAAAAGTCACAGCTAAGAAAGGCCAGTCTTTCGCCAAGCGATCGTTTAACGAGCTGATGGAGAGCTTCCTTGACTCGCTAGATGATGATGCTGGCCGATCGATCGGAAGCAGAACCACCTATCGCACAAAACACGAGCGCTTTCTCCGAGGCTTCTGGAAGGATCTCCCAGACATCAAGGAAATTGATCAGCAGTGGATCCGGCGCTACTGGGTCTACAGACAAGACTACTGGAAGAACGTAAACCCAGGACGAATGAGAGACCGTAATGGTAAGGACAGG
>CAZDBH010000645.1:0-3510 GCA_964503485.1 uncultured Bradymonadales bacterium
GCCGCCAACCTTCCCGTCTTTGACACCCCTCGAGAGGCACTGGCAGACGGGCTCGTCGCGATCGGGTTTTCGGCTCGCGCGCGGCGCTCCAGACATACGGTTTGGTCTCTGGAGCAGCTCGTAGACCAGATCGAGGACACTGTCGCCAAAGGAGCTGGCCGCCTTCACCTCGTTTTTGGACCCGAGTATGCGGGACTCTCGAACGAAGTGCTCGAACTCTGCCAGATTTGCTGCACCGTTTCGACAGATCCTGGGCACCATTCACTCAATCTGGCGCAGGCAGTGCTTTTGGGCACTCACGCGGTCCGTCGAGCGTCGCTGGACCTTACGCGTGCAAGCTGGACCGGAGAGCGGGAGCCGAGCGCCACACTCGGTGACGTCGACGCCCTGATGGGGGATGTGTCTGACGCGCTGCGCTTCATTGAGTTCTTCAAATTCGATGGGGCGGAGCGATCCATGGGCGCTGTGTTGCGGTCGATCTTGCTGAGGGCTGACCTGGACAAGCGCGAGATCGGTACGCTGCGTGGAATTTTCACAGAGATGGTCAATTTCTCGCGGCGTCAGGGTGTGCCGAATCCAGACGAGCGATAGGAAGCTAACGGTTTGCTATTCCTGCGAACTCAGGTGTTCACGGCCCTCTTCGGTAAACTCAGCCCATAGCGTTTGCTGGCCTTGTGCAAGGGCGGGAAACAGCGGCCCCTCTTCCCGGTCCAAGTAGATCCGCCCGATCTTTCCGGGAGCGACGCAGCGGCCGAGGATGCTCGCCTCGATTTGCGCGTCCCGGACAGCGTAGACCTTGTTGAAGTACTCGGTGCAGCCGTAAACCCAAGTGTAGGACTCAGAAGACTCCATTCCAGGAGCTGGCTGGTTCCCTTGACCCGTCAAAATGGGGAGTAGGTCGTGGCTTATTCGCCCGAACAGATCTTCGACGAAACGCTTGTCCCCCGAGATATCGATCTCGAGTCCGGGTAGGTCGAGTCGGAACTGTGTGCGGGTATCCTGGCCCATGGGCTGAGCGTGGCCCAGTCCGCAGGGCATTGTCAACTACGCAGGAATACCGGGGGTTGCTGTCCGCGTTTTGATTGCCAAATTCGCCCTGATCGCGGATCGTTCCCGGGTATGCTTTGGCAACAGCCCCTTGCGAGTGGACTTGAATCGTACAGCCAGTGAGTTTCGAGCGACCATGCGTTCCGGCATGAGCACGTTTGATGTGCTCGGGATCCTCGCGGTCGTGGCGTGGATTGGCTGCATGGCGGCTCTTGCGATCACTACCGGTCCCCCCACAGCCGAGACCGAGCTCGCACTCAGCGCAGAAGACATCGAAGCTGGCTTCCGCGAGGGGGAGGAATGGCACGGCCTCTATCTGCAAGATCAGAAGATCGGCTTCATTCGCATTGTCCGGAACCGAGTCGAAGACGGGTTTAGCATTCGGTACAGCAGCGTGCTTCAGCTGACTGTACTCGGACGGTCGCAGCGGATGGAGGTCGAGCTCGACACAATCGTCGACGATTCGTTCGTATTGAAGCGGTTCAGTGGCTCGCTCGGCAGTGATGTCAGCCTGATCGGGATGAGTGGCTCGGTTCACGAACTGCCCGGTGGGCAATTCAGGGTGGACTACGAGTTGGACACCGCGGGCACGACCCAGTCCGGGTCGATCGACCTGAGTCAGCCCCCGACTCTGCAGTCTGACCTGCGTTCGGCAGTGCTCATGAGAGATCCCGAGGTAGGCGCCACGTTCGAGCACAGCTTTTTCGATCCCCTGAGTCAACAGGAACGGGTGGTCATTATCGAGTATTTGGGCGAGGAACCGCTCGTGGTAATGGGCGAGCGCATCGAGGCTCACCATTTGATCCAGTACTTTGGTGAGCAGAAGCTCAACGTCTGGGTGAACGACCTGGGCGAGGTGCTGCGCGAAGAACTCCCCCTCGGAATGATTGGAAAACGAGAGAGTCGCGCTGAAGCCATGTATGGCGTCATTCGAGCGGAAGACGACGACAGCAACACGGTGGACCTGATTACCGTATCGCAGATTCCCGTCTCTTCTCCCCCACCGGACGTGACTCAGGTCCCCAGACTAACCTGGCGTCTCAGTGGTTTGAATCCCGATCGATACGAACTGGACGGTGGCCGACAGAGGCTCACCGTCAATGGCGAGGACGTAGACCTCCGACTCATGAGAGAGCCTTCTGACCAGACCTACACACTCGAAACGCTGCCAATTCCAGACGACATCGCGGTCTACCTCGAGGCTGAGAGCCTCATTCAATCATCCGATCCGGCTGTACAACGACAGACTAGAGAAGTTGTTGGCGAAGAGCAGCGCATCGCGGCAATCGCACGGCTGATTAGCAGCTGGGTCTTTGACACACTCCGAAAGGAAAGTGTCGTCGGAATTCCCAGCGCTCTCGAAGTCCTCGAGAACGGCGTGGGTGACTGCAACGAGCACGCGACGCTTGCCACCGCCATGTACCGCGCGGCGGGAGTCCCGGCCCGAATCGCGAGCGGGATTGCCTACATGGAGGGTTCCTTCTTCTATCATGCGTGGGTCGAATACTGGCACGACGGATGGCGTACAGCCGATCCCACGTGGGGGCAGTTTCCAGCCGATCTCGGGCACATACGGCTGGTCTCGGGCAATCTGGCACAGCAGTCGACACTGGTTGAGCTATTTGGGCGTTTGCGAGTCGAATTCTTGAACTGAACGGGGGAATGCAACCTTGATCGACGTCAGGGGACTTACAAAGAAGTACGGCGAATTTACCGCGGTAAACGGTATCGACCTCTCTGTTCAGCGCGGAGAAGTCTACGGATTTCTCGGCCCCAACGGCGCGGGGAAGACAACCACCCTTCAGATGCTGACCGGGATGATCAAACCGACCGCCGGCTCGATTACAGTCGGCGGATTCGACCTCGCGAAGGAACCGCTGAAGGCCAAACAGATTACCAGCATGATCCCGGACAGGCCTTACGTGTACGAGAAGCTCACAGCGACTGAGTTCCTTCGCTTTGTCGGCGGTCTGTATGACCTCAGTCGTGCTGAATGCGGCAAACGCGCCGCCGAACTGTTGGAACAGTTTGGCTTGGCGGAACGTTCTGGCTCCCTCATCGAAAGCTATAGCCACGGCATGAAGCAACGGCTGGTGTTCTCAGCCGCTCTCCTGACACACCCCCAGCTGCTCGTCGTAGACGAACCCATGGTCGGCCTCGATCCGAAGGGGCATCGGCTAGTCAAACGCGTCTTTCGCGATGTCTGCACCGATCGGGGGACGACGGTCCTACTCAGCACGCATACG
Organism: uncultured Bradymonadales bacterium; assembly: GCA_964503485.1. GTDB lineage: Bacteria > Myxococcota_A > Bradymonadia > JAFGEP01 > JAFGEP01 > CAZDBH01. The sequence goes on from CAZDBH010000645.1 coordinate 3,294, forward strand.
ATGGAGGTTGCAGAGGAGTTGTGTGATCGGATCTCAGTCATCAACAAGGGCGATATCGTGAGCACCGGTAGCCTGGCCGAATTGCGGGAACACGCAGGTACGGGTGCCGAAGATCTCGAGAGCGTGTTCTTGACCCTCACTGAGGAGTCAACCTCCAGCCGTGGAGACGACATGGAGTCGATTGGGTGACGGCGGGAGGACTCAGAATGTTGCTGTT
>CAZDBH010000646.1:0-3501 GCA_964503485.1 uncultured Bradymonadales bacterium
GGTGCTGCCCGACTACAAATTCACACCACCGGCGGCTGGAACAAGAGCGAGCTAGTCAGCTTGTTCGTTTTCTTCAGTCTCTTCGATCAGTTGTTCGACCTCGACGACATGCTCCGGATCGAGCGAAGCGCGCATCTCGCCGAGGTTCCTCCGCGCTTCGCGAGCACTGAGCCGGTCCTTTTGGATATCCACACAAATGATGCACATGGTTCGACTTCCGTTTTGGTTGGCATTGTTGGCTGCCCTTGGGGTTGATCGTACCGTCGATTGGGGTGACAGGCAAACGCCTTGAAGGATCAGTCGTCAGCCGCCAGGTGGCGTGCCTGGCGCGGCAGCGACGCGATCCGGCCCCGTGCTGGCGCCACTTGTTGCCACTCTCGCAGGAAAGGGGGGATACGCCTACGCCGGCCCCCCTGCCCGTAGTCTTCAGCAATAAGCGGGCCGACGTGCTCTGGGTCTAGATCGAACTCGCTGGTGAGATAGACCAGAAGGGACTCACTGAGCCGATCCAAGCCGATATTCCACGTCGCTCGGAGTCGCGCGTAGAGCCAATCAGACCAGCCGAGAAAGCCGTCGAAAACGGATCCGTCTCGCCACAGCAGCGGTGCAGAACGCGGGAAGTTGCCGCTGTTGACGACGAGGTCCCAGTACCGGGCAAAGCGTTTGAGGCGTTGCATCGTGGCGAAGTCGATCTCATCGTTGCGAAGGATCTCATAGGGAGCCTGCGGTCGATAGACCATGCCGAATTCAGCTGTGTGCCGCGCGATAGGTGTTCCTCGAAGCCGTTTCAGAATACCGATCTGAATCTCCTGCGGGGCCAAGGAAACCAACTCATCGAGGCCCGCAGCGAAGGACGCAAGCGATTCTCCGGGCAGACCCACGATAAGGTCAGCGTGAATGTGGGCGTTTGTCTCCTCTCGCAAGAAACAGAAGTTATCCGCGGCGGCTTTCAGATTGGTTCGTCGACTGATTCTACGCCCCACATCCGGGTTAAAGGTCTGGATTCCCACCTCGAGCTGAAGCGTTCCGGCAGGAAAACGCTCTAGCAAATCTCGTAGCTCACTCGGCAGTCGATCTGGGATCATCTCGAAATGAAGGAACAACTCTGGCCGAAGCCGCCCGAGAAAAAACTCGAGAATGGCTACGGCCGACTTGATATCGATGTTGAACGTCCTGTCGACGAACTTGAACTGGTTGACGCCCCGATCGAGCAGGTCTTGCATCGCCACTAGAAACGAGTCTAGCGGCACCTTCCTGACGCCCTGATCTAGTGAAGACAGGCAGAATTCGCATCGAAACGGGCAACCGCGCGAGGCTTCGACGTAGATAACCCGGTTGGCGATATCGGCCTCAGTGTAGAACGAGTACGGCAACACGAGCTCGTCTATCGCAGGCAGGCCGCCGGGGATGATCCGTTCCCGAGGAGGGTCACCGTCCAGGATGTCCTGGCAGAGTTTGCGAAAAGCGAGCTCTCCCTCGCCGGTGATTGTGTAATCAGCTTCCCCGACAATCGGTTGCTCGGCCCATTCGTGGCTGACTTCAGGCCCACCCAAGACGATCACGAGCTCGGGAGAAATCCGTCGCAGTAACGAGACCAGTTCAGTTGTCTCATCCACGTTCCAGATGTACACTCCGAAGCCGACGACGCGAGGTGACTGCGCCAATATCTGCTCGGCGATATCGATCACACGCAAGTTGATGGTGAACTCGAGAATCTCCGCTCGATCTTGAAGACCGCCCAGATTGGCGAACAGGTAGCGAAGCCCGAAGCTGGCATGCACGTACTTCGCGTTCAGTGTTGTCAGAACAATCTCGGCCATCTCGCGTGTTCTAAACCTTTAAGGTCGCGAGCGATAGCCGAAACTTCAGATCGGACCGAATTGCAGATCCTTGAAAGCGCGGGGTCGAACCGGTGCTGAAGCGGGTCATCGAGCTGTGACTACTCTTGGAGACTAACGAAGACCTTGTCGAACCAGATAGAGGCATTGTCGTACCAGTAGACCCGAGTTTCCATCCGGTGCTCTGCTCTATCGGTCAGGTCGAAGTCCACTGAGAAGTTCTGATAGACGAAAGCCTCATCGAAATGTTGACGCCGCACGAATCTGCGCGCCAACACCCTGTCGTCGTCTGCGTCGTAGACGTCCACCGTCACTACGATCGAGTTGTCTGCCAGATGATTGTCGATCATCAAGAGGAAGTCCGCGCTGCCACTCCCTCCACCCCAATCGGTTGCATAGGGGCCGTAGGCCATGTAGCCCCCCGAGTGGTCAGCCACGTTGGCCCACCATCCTACACCGGATGCTCGGCCCCTGTTGTGGGACAAGTCGCTCTCGGCTTCGTAGACCCGAGTCGTGATACCCGAATCAGTTCCTGGCAACTGCAGTCGTCGACGGGCTATCACACTGGACTCGCCCGAATCCAGCGGCAAGGAAACGCCGCCGTGAATCAGCCCGCCACCGAGCTCGAGTCCGCCGTGGACCCGACAAAAGCAGATGCCGACGTCTGCGTTATCGCTTTCACCCACGTGGGACAGTGTGGCAGAACGGCCCGCAAGAAACTCGTCGGAAGCGCTGAGGGAGATGGGTTGGTCGAGCCAGGCGAATACCTCGTCGCTCAGAGTCAAGATTCGATGATAGTGGGATGTCCACACGCCCGCCGCCAACAGGGTCCCGTCGCGCGGGTCGTTGATGTCGTTCAGTTCGGGTCTCAGGTAATCGTCGAGCCGCTTGAATCGGTGAGGAGTTGGCCAGCTGGTGACTACAAAACCGCCGATCAGGCTCATCGCGCCGTCGAACGCTGGGTTTTCGGCCGGGTTTCGGATGCGCATCAAGCGGTCTACGTGGTCTGACTGGGCGTAGAGTTGATACCCAACTTGCAGGAAAACGCGCCGTCTGACGCCGTCCGCAAAGAGGTAGTCCTCGTTGCAGGCGTCGCCGTCGTAGGTTCCGTCGCCGTCGGCGACCTTCACGAGAGGCCCTTCGTACCACACCGTCAACCCGTCCTCGGTCTCGTCGACCGAGATCGGAGCGAACACGTCTGTCCAAGCTGGAGCCCCCTCGTTGCAGGAGGACCACCAGGGGATGTCGGGGTCGTCGAAATCTGGGGCTTCGTTGTGGCCGTACTGATTGCACCAATCCCCGTCGGCGCAACTCGGGGAGTCATTTTCTTCGGGAGTCCGGTTGGGAAACTCGATATGCTCGGCACCCGGATAACCGCCCGGCCACTGGCCCAGGCCGTTCTCGCCGGGAATCAGAAAATTTATGGGCCTTCCGTCCGGTTCCGTGAGTGAGAAGTCGAGCTCGTTCCCCTCAGAGCCGTTGAGGCGCCACAAGCCGTTCATTTTCCCGTAGAAGCCGGTCTCGTCAATCCAGGCGATGTAGTAGCGACCCACAAAGATCCGGTCTTCAGGTCGTGGCCCATCCGCAGCACCCTCTTCGAAGCCGAGTCCCTCTAGGAGCCTGTCGCGCATAGCGCTCCAGGCTCCGCCATTGGCTTTTAGCG
>CAZDBH010000647.1:0-3500 GCA_964503485.1 uncultured Bradymonadales bacterium
ACTCTCGAGAAGTATTCGCGCCTCTTCGAATTCGCCGTGGGTGAGAAGGACTAGGGCGAGATTCAGTTCTGAAACTAGTGTGCCGACAGAGCCAAGTCGGTCATGTATCGCGATTGCTTCGCGGTAGCCGTCCTCGGCTTCATCGAGGTCTCCCGAAAACCGGTCAATATCGGCTCTCGCGTTGAGGCATGTGGCCAGGTTTCTTTGGCTTCCACTCTCACGAAAACGGAGCACCGCGTTGTCGAGTAGCAATCGGGCTCGGACCGAGTCGCCCTGCAGTTGTGCGACCCAGCCAAGTCCGAGTTGGCACTGAGCCACCGAATCGCCATCCCCAAGTTCTCGAAACAGCGTTTCAGCACGCTGGTAGAAGCCCTCTGCGAGGTCGAGTTGCCCCAACATGCGCGCGATCATCCCTGCGGCGCGCACACAGCGCGCCACGCCTCCTTTTAGGTTGGCCGCCCGATAGAGCTGACCAGCCGCCTGATAGTTGGAGCGGGCCTGGTCGAGATCACCCTTGAGGCGTTGAGCCCATCCGGACTGCCAATAACCGTCAGCAAGTATCTCCGGAAGGTCGAGATCGCCGATGCTATCGATGACTTTGCGGGCGAGTTCCTCGGCCCGATCGACCCGCTGCTGCAGGTTCGCAATCCACGCCCCCAGTGTCCATCCCTCGAGTCGGCGGGGATCGTTTTCTGCGACTTCGAGCTGGTCCAGAACACTCTCACGGTCGTCGAGGTGTACCAGCGCCCCCAAGTAATCACCGCCCTCCCGTTTTTCATGGCTCGCGGCGAGGAGCAGTGCCACCGCTCGATCGAGGTCACCCGAGTGGCGGGCGTGATGGGCAATACGGGCCTGTCCTGCTGATTCACCGCTCTGCTCGAGTATCTCGACGCAGAGGCGGTGGTGGTCTTTCCAGCGACCCGCGTCCTCCGCTTCTTTTTGGAGCCCTCGTTGAATCGACTGGTGAGCGAATTTCCATTCATCCATGACCCGCCGGGCGAGGCCCGCTGCGACGAGCCGGTCAACGACGTTGCGATCGACACCTACGCCAGCCAGGGCACAGACTCGCTCCCACTCTGAAGACACGACCTCGTTGCCGAGGGCGGCTGCCAATTCGAGAGCAGTCCAGCTGTCGTCCGGAAGGTCAGAGAGTGCCTGGCGCAGGCGCAGCAACCAAATATCTGTGACCCCCTCTGGCGAAGTCGGCTCACCATCGAGAACGAAACCAGAACTGGTCGGTGCCAACAGGCCCTGCTCTATCCAGCCCCGAACCAGTTGAATCGCATAAAGGGGTTTGCCGTGAGCCATACGGGCCACCTGGGCTACCAACACATCACTCAATCCCAACCACTGTCGGATCAGTAGGTTGCAATCCTCGTCCTCGAGGCTTCCGATCTCTTGCTCGGCGCAGTGCTCCAGGGCTTGGATGGCGCGGAGCTGGGCTGTCTCCTGAGGGCGGCGGCCGCAGAGCCGAGACGACTTCTACGAATCTGCCGAGAACGGCGTAGCGTGCCTCCGGGTCGATCTGCCCGGTCGTTCGGCTCCGCTCGACGACGATAGCCGCGAGGGCACGCTGCAGATACTGATCGTCCTCCCTATGTCGCTTCAAGAAGGCCTGAGAACGTTTCATCGACGCGTCAAAGTTCAGGCCCACGGCGCGCAGGTGAGCCGCGATCATGCGGGGGATGCCTTCGGTCTCGAGGCCCTGAGGGGAGTGAACTACCTTGAGGACGTTTGCGGCGCCCACTTCGTCCGCCCGCTGGCACATCCACTCGGCCAACCGACTCTTTCCCAACCCGTCGTCGCCCTTGATAACGACCGCGCGGCTTTGGCCCGACGCGGTGACCTGGGTCAGCGCCTCCCAAATCGTGTCGCGTTCACCGGTTCGATCGACAAACGGCGTCCGCCTCAGCCCGTGCAAACGCAAACCCGTGCTGGGAAGACGCGCCGAGACACCGACCGGGCCGGGTCGTCGCCAGCTTTCCGGGGCGGGGGGCGGCGCAAAGGAAATGAGGACGTCGGGTTTAGAGCCCGAAGAGGACTCAGGGAGCTCTGCCCCCACCTCTGAACCAGTCGCATGCCTAAAGGGTGTTTCAGCCAAGGTCGCATTGCCGGTCATTGGGTTGGGCAGTTCGAGTGTGCGCAACGAGTTGCGCTTCGTACTTACTCTCAGGTGGGCGCCAGACTCGTGAACGTGTGTCCTCTCGAGCTGACTCAATGCCCACAGGGCGTCGGCCGCGCGCGAAAACCGGTGGTATGGGTCCTTGTGGAGCAGCCGTCCCACCCAGGCATCAAAGCCCCTCGGGAAACCAGCTCCGACGGGTAGTGGACGAGGCCTGTGATGCAAGTGGGCGACGGCCAGTGCCAGGGGCGTGCTGCCCTCGAAGGGTCCGTCTCCGGTCACGAGTTGGAAGATTAGACACCCGAGGGAATACAAGTCAGTCCAGGGACCGTAGTCTCTGAATCGGCCCTCGAACTGTTCCGGCGCCATGTAGTTTGGCGTTCCCACAATCGTCTCGACACTGCTTTGAGTGGCGCTGGTCTCGGCAGTTCGGGTACCTCGATCGGTCGCGTGAGCGATGCCGAAGTCGGTCAGTTTCACCGAAGACCAACGGTCCGGCCGGCCTGTATAGAGCACGTTGCCCGGTTTGAGATCGCGGTGAATCAGATTGCGGGCGTGGGCGTGGGCCAATGCGTCGAGTATTGCCCCGAGCAATGGGCGAATCTCGGTGTAGGAGAGGTGGATACCAAAGTCGTTGATGTTGCCGCCTTCGACGAGCTCCATAACCAGGTAGGGAGCACCTACCGAGATTTGACCGCCAGATGCCCGAGCTGCGGTGGCAGATACCTCGCCGTAGTCGAAGATGGTAACGATATTCGGGTGGTTGAGCCTAGCGACGGCCTGAACTTCATTTCGGAAGAGCCGTTTGAAGTGCGCCTCGCGGCCAAACTGAGGATTGACCACATTTACCTAGACGGGCACACCCTGACTGATGTGACGCCCCTTCCAGACCTTACCCATTCCGCCGGTCCCGAGGATACCCTCCAGCTCAAAAGGACCGATCGATAGTGGAGTTCCTGTCACGGGCTGACCAGCCTCTGATGGCGAAAGCTCGACTGTAGTCGCGGTTTTGTTTATCGGTCAAGCCTGCCAGCTGCAGGGTTTCTGTCTGCTGGGTCAGTCTTCGATCTGCCCGTTGGCGCCGATGCGTGCGTCGGGATTGAGGTGGCCGTCTTCATCGATGATCGCCTCGGGCGCTACTAGGCCATCCTCGCAGATGATGAATGCCGACGGAAGGGCGGGGAGGTTGGTTGCAGAGGCGAGTTCTTCGGCGAGATTTTCGTCATTTTCGAGTAGGGTTTCACTGATCGTCACGTCCCAGGCATCGTCTGCAGCAAAGCCCTGGGCGATCAGGCCGTTACCTTCGTCGCCGCTGACAGAGACCTCGCTCATCACGATATCACCGTCGAACCCGGCGGTGAGTTGGTCGAGGAGAATG
>CAZDBH010000648.1:0-3498 GCA_964503485.1 uncultured Bradymonadales bacterium
TCTCGGACAACGAGATTCATCACCTTCGCAGGGGTGGCCACGACTTCCAGAAGGTCTACGCGGCGTACAAGCGGGCGACCCGAGAACTCGATCGTCCGACGGTGGTCCTCGCAAAGACCATCAAGGGATGGAGTCTTGGTGAAGGCGCCGAAGGGCGCAACGTCACGCACCAACAGAAGAAGATGAGCCTGCGGGAGATCAAGGCCTTCCGAGATCGGCTCGAGCTCGATGTACCCGATGACCAACTCCACGAGCCCCCCTTCCTGAAATTCGAAGAGGGTAGCGACGAACTGGACTATATGCTCCAGCGGCGAGGCGCTTTGGGCGGGCCCGTCCCGACCCGTACCTCGCGCCACTTTTCGATGCCACCGGCCGATCCGGATGCCTTCCAACAGTTTCTCACGGGCAGCGGTGGGCGAGACGTGTCGACGACCATGGCCTTCGCACGCCTGTTGGCCAGCCTGATGGATGATGATGAGATCGGTCAGCGGATCGTGCCGATCATTCCCGACGAAGCTCGTTCCTTTGGCCTCGACACCCTGTTCAACAAGTACGGAATCTACTCATCCGTCGGACAGCTCTACGAGCCCGTCGATGCCAACTTCCTGCTGAGCTACCGCGAAGCCCGAAACGGACAGGTGCTAGAAGAAGGGATCTGCGAAGCCGGTTCGATGGCGAGCTTCATCGCAGCGGGTAGTTCGCACGCCTCTTTTGGCGAGCCTATGATTCCCTTCTACATCTTCTACAGCATGTTCGGATTTCAACGCACCGGCGACCAAGTGTGGGCTGCAGGAGACCAGCGCTGCCGAGGCTTCATGCTAGGCGCCACAGCGGGCCGGACAACACTCATGGGCGAAGGCCTTCAGCATTGTGACGGGCACAGCCTCCTTACGGCAAGTTCCTTCCCGCATGTCCGTGCCTACGAGCCTGCCTACGCCTACGAGCTCGCGGTCATTATTCGCGAGGGGCTGCGTCGGATGTCGGAGGAGCAGGAAGACGGTATCTACTACATCACTCTTCAGAACGAGCAGTACGACATGCCGGCGATTCCAAAAGACGCCGAGCAGGGGATTCTCGAGGGGCTTTATCTGCTCAAGGCAGGGAAGGGCAAAGCGAAGAAGAAACGAGTGCAGCTACTCGGAAGCGGCTCGATCCTGAGGGAAGTACTCAGAGCGCAGGAAATTCTTCAAGACCAATTCAAGGTTCCGGCGGACGTGTGGAGTGCGACCTCCTACCAGCAGCTCCGCAACGACGCGCTCGACGCCGAGCGCTGGAACCGCCTGCACCCGACCGATGAGCGCCGGGTTCCCAAGGTGCAACAGCTGCTTGGGGACACGTCAGGACCAGTGATCGCCGCCTCGGATTGGGTTCAGGCCGTTCCGGAGCAAATCGCACGCTGGGTACCTGGGATGAGTGCCCTCGGGACTGACGGATTCGGTCGCTCCGATACACGAGCAAACCTCAGGCGCCATTTCGAGGTCGATGCACCGTCGATTGTCATCGCGAGTTTGAGCCAGTTGGCCAATCGAGGGGTGATCGACCACGCCGAAGTCGCTGAAGCGATTTCCACCCTCGGCGTCGACCCCGACAAGGAAAATCCCCGCGTTGTTTGATCCCTAGTGGAGGAGTCCAGCAAAATGACCGAAAACAGAGGCCCCAGCATCGTGACCATCGTGGGTACGTCTCGCCCAAACAGCTTTACGGGCAAGGCGCTCGAATTGGTCAACGACGAGTTCGCTCAACAGGGCGTTCCGGTGACCTGTTTCAGAGCTGAGGAGTTGGCACTGAACTTTCCTGGCAAACCCGAGACCGACGACGCCAAAGCCCTAAAAGAGGCAGTCGCCTCCGCCACCGGGGTCGTGTTGGCGACACCGGAGTATCACGGGTCGTTTGCCGGCTCGTTGAAACTGATCATCGAGAATCTGGGCTTTCCATCGGTGATGTCTGGCAAGCCAGTCGGCCTGCTCGGGGTTGCCGCCGGTCGAATTGGGGCCATCAAGTCGCTCGAGCAACTGAGAAGCGTCTGTTCGCACGTCGGGGCGTTGCCACTACCCGGACCAATCTCGATCGCCGGCGTTCGTGGGTTGTTCGACGACGACGGACGCTGTACCGACCGAGCGACCGAAAAGGCGATAAGGGGTGTGGCCACAGGTTTGATGGACTACATTCACGACAAGATCTGCCCTAAACATGCCCTCGAGCAGCTCGTCAGAGCCTCGAACGGAGGTGGCTGACCACCAACGGCGAAGCGCCCTAGCTAAGATTGGCCTTGACGCCGTCGATCACGAGGCCCGGGGTGCCCGGAATTCGCGACACATCGCAGCTGGACAGGGGAAGGAGTTCGGACATCCGGCGGGCATCGTCGAGATCGATGGACTGACCCGCCACGTAGGTGCGAAACCCCATCATGAACAATGGTTTGAGAAGTGCCGGTATGCGCCACTGCGCCACAAATCGAGCGGCATCCGAGAACAGGCATCCACGATCGGCCTCGACGACGACCAACCGACCACCAGGGCGAACGACGCGCGCACACTCGGCAAGGCCCAATGACTGATCGGGCCAGTGCTTGATCGACGCGCAGCTGTACACGGCGTCGAAGGTGCCGTCCTCGAAGGGTAAGTCCATCGCGTTTCCCTGGACCACCGGTGGAGCTGGTGCGACTTTCTTTAGGCGGTCGTTGGCTCGCCCGACCTGCTCGGCACTCAAATCGACACCCCGGATGGTGAGGTCGGGACGCCGATTCGCTAGAGCAACGAGGATGTGTCCTCCGCCGCATCCCACGTCGAGCACCGAGCTCCCCTTGTCGAGGGTGTCCAGGCCCCTTTCGAGCTGATCCATGAAGCGAACCACCGCCGGTGCGATGATCGCGTCGTAAAGCCACGCTTCAGCAGCAGAATACGGGGAGGTCATGTTGTTGATCAGACCGGGCATTTCGAACCTCATTTACCCAACAGAGGGACTCAACACGGTGCTGGTTGTACCCAAGACCGTCCGCTTTGACACGACCCAGCGCGAGCCCCAACCTACCCGCGCCTGAAATATTCGCCTAGGCCAAATGGGTTTTAGTTTCAGGTTGGCCTGGTTTCGGTCGCACAGAGACTGTATCTTCGTCGCCGCGAGAAAAATGTAAGGGCGAGATTGGCTGTAGCCGAACACGAACGCGTGCGATGCTATATCCTTCGTTTCCACTGCGACGACCTCCGCTCACGGCAGAGCAAGATGAATCGCTGAGGGTGCGAAAAGCAAGCTCGCTGGAGTGAATTGTTGACCGAGTCGTATTCTCCAATCCCTCTTGGGCCTTTCGAGCTACATCGTCCGATCGGACGCGGTGGTATGGGAGAGGTCTGGCTGGGGCGACACACAGGTCAGGACCTCCCCGTAGCCATCAAGGTCATCACTCGAGACGAGGTACGTCACGGTCGCTTCATTCGGGCTTTCGCCAACGAGATCCGCGCTGTCGCGGGGCTGAGCCATCCCGGCATCGTGATGGTGTTG
>CAZDBH010000649.1:0-3490 GCA_964503485.1 uncultured Bradymonadales bacterium
CCGTACGGCGTGTCGTCTACACTCCGGTGTTTGTCCGTCGTGAACTCTCTCGGATTGATCATCCGAACGGATAAATCGCCTCGCTGAATCGCCTTTCCCAGAAGGGACGTCGCAAGCACACCCGAGAAGTACTCCTCGAACAAAGTTACGATGCTTATGGCGTACGGCGTTGCGTTTGACACGATGCTACTCGTCCCAACCTGGCAATCCCTCGGGCATGGCGAACACGACGCTTCCGCCGTCTTCATCGATCTCGACCAATACCTCGGGAATGAACGGAACAAGAATCTCGCCAGCGGTCGACCGAATGACACAGACGTCGTGGGCCTTGTTATCGAAGAACCCTTCGATTGTGCCCACGGTCTCGCCTGACTCGGCTACAGCTGTCATGCCGATCAAATCCGTCTGGTAGAACTCACCTTCGGGTAGGCTCGGCAGCGACTCACGCTTCACGAACAGTCTGCAATTTGTCAAAGCGGCAGCTTCTTCTCGCTGCTCGATATTCTCAAAAAAGATGAGCCAGCCTTTCGGTGTCTCTCGAAGTCGAGCGACCTTGAGATCGCGACGACTTTCATCATTTTGCTGAGCATCACTGGGCCAAGCTGTCAGCCGAGTCTTGGGTACTGCCAGCGTGGTTTCGTGATTATGGAAGAAGACGTAAAGTTCGCCGCGTATGCCGTGGGCCCGGCCGATAACACCGACCTCGACCCACTTGTCAGCCACTCGTCCGTTCCTCTTCCGCAGAGCCATCTCGAGCACCCTGCGATGGTCGAGGCCGTTCGGGTTCGACGACATCCAAAGCAACGGAGAGGCCTTGCTTGCGACCGGCTGCCGCGGCAATTGTACGCATCGCGTTGATCGTCTGTCCGCTTCTACCGATGATGCGACCGTAATCGTCCGCAGCGACATTCAGGCTCAGTTCTACCTGAGACCCAGTCGTCGTTGTTTCGACCGACACATCGTCCGGATTGCGGACAAGCCCTTCGGCGATGAACTCAACGAGTTCTGAAATCACTGTGCCGCCTGAGAAGCGCGAACGCGATTGATCAGACCCTTCACGGTTTGGGACGTGCCCGCTCCTTTGCTGAGCCAGAAGTCTACCCGCTCGAGTTTCAGGTTGATTTCACCCGGATCCTTGTTGGGATCGTAGGTACCTAACTGCTCGAGATATCGCCCATCCCTCTTGAATCGGGAGTCGGCTGCGACTACCCGGTAAAAGGGTCGCTTCTTCGAGCCATGTCTTGCCATTCGAATCGTAACCGCCATTTCGGTCTCACTCTGAAAACTGCCGGCTATGGGCCGGCTAAAGGTAAAAATATGCGCCCCTCCAGGAGGCGTGCGAACATACGGAGCGGTCCCCTCCTTGTCAAGCAAAGATCCAGCCTGAAACAACCGAGGCGAAGGGTCCGCCCCCTCTTTCGCCCATTTTTAGCACGATGTTACGGGCGCTGTGCCGTTTCTGCGACGCTGACTCCCTGTTCAGCCCCTCATATCGTGTCGAGCGCAGTCCTGCCAACATGAACGAGATCGAACGCCAGGATTGTCCTGATGGGGACTTGTCTCTAGACTGCCCCGATGTTTGTTACTCTGGGCACGAATGGTGAGCGCTGACACTTCCGCACAGTTGCTAAAGGACTTCGCCGAACGGAGTGAGGCTCGATTGCGAGGCCACTTCGACAGATGGCGTTCTGAACTTCCCCAATCGAAGGCGCCCGTTAGCACGAGCGACCTCTTCAACCAGGTTGTGGACCTCACACTGCGCCCGGCAAAACGGCTTCGCCCTGCCCTTGCCTACTACACAGCCCTGTGTTTCGACCACCAGTTGAGTGACGTGATTATTCTGGACTCGGCGCTGTCCGTCGAGCTTCTCCAGAGCGCACTGCTGATACACGATGACATCATGGATGCCGACCTGTCGCGCCGCGGCGGTCCAACGGTCCATGTAGAAATGACCAAAGCGACCGGTGATCCACACGAGGGAAACTCGCTCGCCCTACTGGCCGGCGGGATTGCTTATGCTCTGAGCGAGCGGATTCTCTTGGAAGCGGGATTGCCAAATCTCAGATACGTCGCTGCGAACGCCGAACTCATCAGAATGAAGTACGAGGTGTTGTACGGCCAACTCCTCGACATGGTGGGCGGAGCCGAGCCCGAGGTAATCCACCGCTGGAAGACCTCTTCTTATACCACCCAAGGTCCCATGCGTTTGGGTGCCGCCGTGGGTGGAGCCAAGAACCCAGATGTTGTGCTGCTCGAGGGGTTCTCGAACCCTTTGGGGCGAGCATTCCAGATGCGCGACGACATGCTCGGTGTCTTCGGAGACAGTGCGAAGACTGGAAAAGCGGTCGGGGCGGATCTTCGGGCCGGAAAGAACACCGACCTCGTCCAGTGGGTAAGAGAGCATGGGACCAAAGAACAGATCGCTGCCCTTGATAGCGTCTTCAAACAGCCCGGTGCCGACCAACAGGCGGTCGACACCGCCTGCGAGGCGATAGAAGCATCCGGCGCCCGGCAACACGTGCAGGCTCAGATCGAAACCTTCTCCCAGGAAGCGGTGGCGGCTCTCGACAAGAGTTCCCTCCGACCGGTTGGCGCCCGCTTTCTGAGGGGCATAGCCAGCCTTTTGGCCCAGCGCGACCGATGATGTCCACTGGTTTCGGTCACGGAAAGGTCATTCTGCTTGGAGAGCATTCCGTCGTTTACGGGAAGCCTGCGCTGGTAGCTGCGATGGACAAGGGGGTGCGAGCCGTCGTCGAACGGACGGACTCCAACGGTATAGTCATCGGTTTCGCAGGTAGAGAGCGCGCGGACACCGAAGTCAGTGGGCCGCTCGACGCAGCCTTGGCCCGCTTGCTACCGTCCTTCGGCCTTGAATCCAACCACTTGAAGCTGCACATCGAAACTCAGCTGCCGGTGGGAGCCGGTCTGGGAAGCTCCGCCGCGCTGAGCGTGGCGATTACACGCGCCTTGAATCAGTTGACCGCTACCGAACTCGACGACAACGGCGTCAAAGAGCGCGCCAATCTGGCCGAAGAAGTGTTCCACTCCAATCCGTCGGGGGTGGACGTGGCGGCGGCGACTCTGGGCGGCGTTTTGCGCTTTGTGAAGGGAGCCGAACCGAATCCTGTCGCACTCGACAGGCCGCTCGACCTCGTCATCGCCAAGGTCTCCGACTGTCCCCCGACCCATGAAATGGTTCGTGGCCTCCGGGAGCGCTGGCGCCGTGAAAGGACCCACTATGATGCCCTGTTCGGAGAGATTGGGGCGTTGGTCGACGAGGGGGAGAGTGCCCTCAGACGGGGTCGCCTCGAGCAGTTTGGTCAGCTGATGTCAGCAAACCAAGAGCGTTTGGTCGAAGCGGGAATATCCACCTACCAGATTGATGTGGCCTGCAGACTCGCCCTCGACGAGGGGGCGTTGGGTGCGAAAGTCACCGGCGGCGGTGGAGGCGGCTGTATCGTATGTTTGGCCGACCGCAACGTCGCCACCT
>CAZDBH010000650.1:0-2545 GCA_964503485.1 uncultured Bradymonadales bacterium
GATTCAAACCTATCAAGAAGTCGCTCAGGGCGAGCTTGGTACGCTGCAAGAAGAAATCCGTGACCTGGTTCCCGCCTTGAACGCGTGGATAGCCGAGAACCCAGGCGGAGCCTGGCGCGAAACCGAAGACGGTATCAAATACCTCGAACTGCAGGAACAACTCGAAACAGCCGAAGAGGCGCTGCCTGAAATCGATATCGACACAGCCACCGAGTTTGAACACATCAATCACGGTAACGGCGTCCCCGGTGTTGGCAGTTGGTGGGGCCACTGCAATGCCTGGGCTGCAGCCGCAACCGCGACAGATGAACCGCTCTACCGCTCAACCATCGAACACAACGGCGTTTCGGTGGATGTGACACCCGGTGAAGTAAAAGCACTCGTTACAGAGGCCTACATGGAGCACCGCTCCGATTTCTACGGATCGCGACACAACGGCAAGGAGAACGAAGGCGTTCGATACGACGACGTTACCGCGGCAGGTTTCCACATCTACTTCGCAACCCAACTGGGACAGCGCAGTCGAGCGTTCGTCATCGACCGTTTCACGGGTTCACAGGTCTGGAACCAGGCAGTCTTGGGATACAACGCGAACGTCGAGGCAGCCTACACCACCGGCGAAGACGGCACGGCAGCAGCCGAACGCGTGGACATCGCCCTGACCGTGTACGACCGCTTCTCAGGTGAGCCCAGTGTCAGCCAACTCGGTGAAAAGGACGTCTACCCCGTATCAGTGACCACTACGATATACTGGATGACCGATGGTTTGCCGCACGAAGCAGAGACCGCTGAGAACATTCTCGCCCTGCAGGACATGGATCCGGCGGACTGGCCCACCAGCTCTTCGGGCGTGACCGCAATCTGGGGAGACCAGGTTCACAGCCGAACGCTCAGCTACACGCTATGGCTCGACGCTCCACTTACCGACGAGAACGCCCGTATCCTGGGCGACGGCCAATGGAACCACGCCAGCGAAGGCTCTGACCACGCGCATCCGGACTTCCTCTGGTCGAGCCTGGGACAAGCTCCAAGCCGACGCGACTATGAGAATCCGTACATTGAGTACACGTCGATCGTCGAAGCCATCATGCAGCCCGCTTCACTGGTTGCCCCGACAACTGACGAGCCCGGTGAGGAGCCGACCACAACCACGACTGAAGTCGCGGTCGCGAGCGACACCGCGGTCGAGATTCCCGATGACAACGGCGATGGAATCACCTCCGTGCTTTCAGTCACCGACGAGGGCAACCTCGTATCAGGGACCGCTACCGTGAACATCACTCACACATGGCGCGGTGATCTCAAAGTCGTTCTCTCCCACGACGGAAGGACCGCAACGTTGCACAACGAGTCCGGCGGAAGCGCCAATGACCTCAATCTCACGTTCGACTTGACCGAGTTCGTCGGTACTGTCGCCAGTGGAGAGTGGACATTGAGTGTCAGCGACAACGCTGCTTACGATCTTGGAACCCTGGACGACTGGTCTTTGGCTCTGACCGTCGAGCAATAAACCCTTCGATGACGCACCCGGTCAGCCGGGTGCGTCAACCCCAACTCCGCACCTAACTTCCTCGAGCCATCAAACGACGCATAACCCGTTCTAGGCTTCCTTTTCCGTTGAATTAGACGACAAGAGGGTCTATAACTCAAAGAGTCTATTAGGAGGACTTCAATGATGAACCAAACACAACTAGACCGTCTCATTATGCGGGGACTGCCAGTCGGACTCGGCGCCGGCGTGGGCGCAATCGGCGGCTTGGCCGTCGGCGGAATGTACGGCCTATCGGTGGGACTACTTCTCGGTCTGGCGGCCGGGCTTGTGGTGCTCTTGGCACCAAAGAGCAGCCTCCCGCCGACCAGTGCAACAAACCCGATCGTCGTGGCTGAATCCGTTCAGTGCTTTCCCTCTGGGCAAGTTGCTCGTGCCGAGTTCGTACGTGACGGCCACAACGGCGTCTTTCTCGACGTCAAAGGCTGCGATCTCTACGACCAGTGCGACGACGTGCGTTGCGAGAAGGCCTGCCTCAAACTGATGAACCAGAACTAGGCAGTCCGCTGTCGCCAATCTTCGCTAGGAATCGGGCCAAGCTGGCCTGGGCCTCGGGCCAAAGCTTCACTTCAGCTATTCTCAAGCTTCGAAACTGATGAGCTGACTGCGACCAGTCTCAGCTCAGCCATGTATAGGTGATGTCATTGCTCTAGACCGGAGCGGCAAGGAAGAGGCGCGTGCTATTTCTGGGCTGGGCTAGGAGTGCCGGCAGAAAAGTTGAGAGAGTCCAGAAAGGCGTTGCCCGTCGGGTCCGACAGCAGCATCGCGTCTGCGGCCCCATTTCCGGATCCCATCGCCAGAAAGTACACACCGACGGCTTCGGTTCCGATGAGGAAGACTCGCGCCCGTCCTACCAAACTGAGTCCCTCGAAGTTAGCCGCAAAGTCACCTTCGATTCCCGTGTTGCCGTTGAATGTGATCGAGCGTCGGGCGGTGATTCCACCGCCAAATACCCCAAACCCGCCGGCAAATTTGGGCCGCCCGAGCGTGGAGGCG
>CAZDBH010000650.1:2555-3480 GCA_964503485.1 uncultured Bradymonadales bacterium
GCCTTCAATTGTGTCCGTCACGATCGTCTCGGCGGTGCGCCCCTGTTCGAACCCAACTGGCGCCTGATAGTGGATGAGGGCCAACATCGCTGCCGAAGCCATTTCGTTCACTACTTGGTACCCGTTGGCCACGATGACACCGGCAGCTGACGGGATCTCCTGGTGGAGCGTCTCGATTTGACCATAGCTCGAGGGCACGGAGGTCCCGTAGGTTCCCGTTGCTGAATCGTGGCTCATGACTTGGTAGCCGGGCACCTGAGCGGACAAAGTGGTGCACAGAACGAGTCCCAGGCCCACAGCTATCGTTCGGACTAGCACGGCCAGTTTTCGACTCTTTGATTGCATGACAAACTCCGGTTTAGTTCGGTTAGTTGCGCGATGATACGGTATGCCTCGGCAAGTTGACAGGCTGAGCCTCAATTTGTGCTTGAAACCATCCTGCGCTGCGATACAGTACACTTAGGTCGCTCTGGAACTGTTATGGTCATCTACGAACTGACATGCCAAGCCGAGCATCGTTTCGAGGGCTGGTTCGACAGCCGGTCTGAGTTCGAGCGCCAACTGCATGAACAACTCATCGAATGCCCCCTATGTGGGTCGATAGAATTGGTGGAACGCCCGGTCGCTCCAGCCGTCCATGGAGCCAAGCGCACCGTTCAGCTCGCCAAAGCGAAGGCCGAGGAGAGCGAGAAAGGGCGGCCCTCTAGTGCTGTGGCTTCGCCAACCGGAAACATGACCGCATTGAGGGCGCTAACACAGGTTATCCACGAGGTTGTCGAGAAACACTTTGACGATGTTGGATCAGACTTCGCCGAAGAGGCGATCGCAATTCATTTTGGCGATTCGGACGCGCGGAACATCACTGGCACCATGACTAGGAGCCTGTCGCGCATAGCGCTCCAGGCTCCGCCATTGGCTTTTAGCG
>CAZDBH010000651.1:0-3460 GCA_964503485.1 uncultured Bradymonadales bacterium
TCGCTAAAAGCCAATGGCGGAGCCTGGAGCGCTATGCGCGACAGGCTCCTAGGTCTAATCCCGTTCTTCCGTGGTCTCCGTGCCTTCGCTCCCGTCCGTGCGAACCCAACAAACACCGTCGATACCCCGTCGTTCGGCAGATCGCGAGGTCGGGCCGACGATTCGGTGACCCAACTCGAAGTGTCCGGTTCCTTTGCGACCAACCGACCGAAAGCCTCGACTTCTCGCCGCTGGCGGACATACTGTCACCGTCTCAAAGCAACAGTTTGATGAACTGGTTGGCCAACTCGGCATCCCCACCGGCTTCATCCACGAAAGAGGTCTCAGTTGAAGAACACGTCAAGCGCTCGCGCGCGCACGCCAATTTTCGTCGCCCTGTTCGTTCTAGCCCTGGGACAGCCATTACTGGCTCAAGAAGCTGATGACGGCACGTCCGCTGATGAGGATGTTGGTTCGACGGTCGGTGAAGACTCTACAACCCCTGCCGAGTCGGAGCAATCGGAGGCAGCCGAGGAGGAGGGCTTGTACACCCAGGTCGAGCTGCTGACCGACATACCGCTGCACATGGGTGGCAGAGTGGCAGTCGAGACGGCGCAGGGACTGCGCGGTTCGCTCTCGGTCGGCATCCTACCCGGCGCCTACGTCGACCTGATCAACGCGGTTGTCATGGCCTTCGATGGCTATAACCAGGCGACGGCCGATCTGATCCAACAATCGTTGCAGAACTCGTTGGTGGTTCGGGTGCATGCTGGATACAGGCCTTGGAGTCACCTGGGTTTCTACGTCGACCTTGGCTACACGCTCGCCACGTTAGGTGGTGACGTCGCGAATGAGGGGTTAATCTCGGCGGTGACTGGCCAGGAGGCCCCCGGCATCACGTCGTTGGCCGACGAAGAATATGCAGTGAACTCGACCCTACACCTGATCGGACTCGAGGTAGGGTGGCAGTGGGTCATCGCCGAGCGTTGGACCATTCGTACCGCGCTCGGGGGCGCATTTACGGTCGCCGCCGCTTCAACGGTCGAGGCAGAGTTCAGCGTTCCACGGGCTGGGACCGCCCTCGTCGACGCCTTTGAAGGGATAGCGGAGCAGTACTTGGATGATACCTATACGTCTTATGTTCACACTGCGACGGTCTCGGTAGCTGCCGGATATCGGTTCTAGGCAAGTCGCCTACTCCGGCGGGGATCGCCGTTCGGCCTGCGTTCGCTTCGCTCACTCCGGCCCCGGCGCGGGTCAAGTCTCATTTATACACAAACTTCTCGCGGGTGCCCGCGCCTCGCTAGTCGCAAGCTTCCTCTGTATCCTCCCACGCCAGCGCCATTCCCTCACCGGACTCGATGAGGCCGTGGTAGCGCCCGATCCAGAAGGGCAACGTGAGGTCGATGAACATCATCTGTGCCCTACCCTCGCGGCTGCCGTGGTCTCGTTTCAGGTTGAAGGGCGAGAAGTGCCAGATCATGTCGTGTGGTACCCGCATGCCGACAGGGAGGGGGACCCTGGAGATCAACTCGAAGTCCGAATCGACACCAGGGCCCGGCACGAGCTCTGAACCGCCGACGAATATCCCAGTTTCGCAAATCGTTACTTCTTCTTCGGTGGGCGGTGTGGCGTCGTAGCCGTCCACGGGATTCTCAATGTAGTCGGTGTTGTAGTTGCGTTTCGGATCGAGTGGGAACTCCGGATTGATCGCGTATCCCGCGAGTTCCTCTGCTGCCCAGGCGGCGTAGGTGCCGATGTCTGAATCGAAACTCTCGTTCACGGAGGCGGCGTAGGTCATTCCGAAGTAAGCGTTGTTGTCATTCTCGAATAGTTTGCTTTTGAGTTCCTCGAGTTGGGCTCGGCGAACTTGCGGTGCCACCAGATCATCGTCGAGTTGGCCGAGCAGGGCATAGAGCACTGGGTGGATCAGGTCACCCCCGATCCACGAGCCACAAGGCGGAGGCAGGAAGAAGGACCCGAGCGTATTGAGTACCTCGAGCCCGGGAACACCCTCGATCAGCTCGCTTTGAATCCAATCGAGGTAGGCGTGCTCTCCGGTAGCGTGGTAGGCGAAGATCGCGTAGTCGAGTAGATAGGCTACGTCCCCACCTCGGTGTGAGACGAAGTAGACGAAGTCGATGGGGTAGTCGCCCTCCCCGCTCATTCGGCTGGCCAGATCCAAGAGCGTGATTGCGAAATCGGGGTCTGCCGCATCGAGGTCCCAATCGGGATCGACCTCTGTGGGCAACGCCTCGGGACAGTCGAACTCGAAGTTGCCCGGGTTGCCGGGTGGAATCGCCTCGAGCATGAAGCCAGTCAGGGTGTCAATCTCTGACAGGTCGATGTCATCATCGTCTGGATGGAAGGCCGAACCAGAGGTCAGCACATCGACTGCGGCTTGGCCAAACACGGATCCACTGAGGTTGCGAATACGAATCTTGCGCAGTCTACGCAGAAAGCAGGTCGCTCCCTCGGTTACTTCGTCGCGTAGTGCCGAATCGTCTTCCCGAAGTAACCCAAAGACGGCTTGGAAGCCGAGCAGCGCACCCGAATAGGCGTCCAGACTGGGGCTTCCCTCCATCGTTGGCGTGGTTGCGAGGTCGATCGCTCGGTCGTCGTCAATATCGACGCCTTCATAGTAGTAGGCAGGGACCAAATCACGGCGCTCTTCGGCGAGCGTGTAGATGACATGGTTGGAGCGCTCTTTGTGCTCGTGCAGATTGTATTGGGGAAAGCCAGGCGGTATCGAGACCCCCTCGTCCAACATCGCAAATGTGGACCGAATCATGTACCCGGGCACGCCAGTGACCCGCCAATTGTTCAGCTGTCGCTCGAGAAGCTGAACCATCCGCTCGTAGTCGGCTTCCGTTCCTGTGACGGCGTAGCGATGGGCTGCCGAGAACAGGAAGTTACCCATGTAGAAGGCGCCATCGCCGTGGTCTTTGTATTCCTGAAAAAGCTCTGGGTCGGCCCACTCCCCCTCGGGCGTGCCGGGAGCTATGTACTCGGTGGTGTAATAGGTCAGACCCGAGTTTTCGGTGCGCTGGTAGAGGTCCATATATCGATCGTAGTAGAATACGCGCTCGACTAACTCGGGCGGCTCTTCGGGAAACTCGCCCGCCGCTGGATCGAAAACTCGGCAGACCTGGCGAGTATCCTCGCTGCAGCGCTCCGCGGCGATCGTTGGACATGAATCCACATCTGAGGGGAGCACTGACTCTCGAGGCGAGAGGAGGCTGTGAACCTCCGGTTCAAACACGGGGCCCACGTCGACCTCGACCTCCTGGCGCGCGTCCGATGCAGCGTCCTCGGCATCAACGACCTCTTCGTCGGCAGAGTCACGATCTGGCGCTAGGTCGGCCACATCGTCGCTCGACCGATCCATATCTGCTACGTCGCTTGCGGACGAATCCTGCGAGACGTCTGGCTCCGGATCCGAGCTGCAAGCGGAAGTGGCAATGAACAGTAGAACGGACAC
>CAZDBH010000652.1:0-3457 GCA_964503485.1 uncultured Bradymonadales bacterium
GCATAGGCAGGGCTCAGGAAAGCCCCGTTGAGAAAACACGATCCGTTCAATTTCCACGACTTAGACCTAGTCCACACCTGGGCATGCTCCTTGCAAAATCAGAGATTGCCATTCGGGTGACCGACGGAAACTCGAAACTCGCAGGAGGTTGAGAATGGTGGGACAGCGTAGAAAAAGGTCGGGATTCTCTCTGATAGAGATAATCATCGTTCTTGCGGTGGTGGCCGGTGTATTGGCGGCTGGTGTGGCTGTGTTTGGGAACGACTCTTCTGATCAGGTGCGAGAAAGCACATACGATGCGCTCGGGGTGCTGCAGAGGGCGCGAAACACAGCGGTCAGGCAGGGCAACGCGGTCGTCGTAATCATCTGGGGTACCGGCTCGGACCCGGGTGCGGGCCAGACAGCGGGTCGTATTGACGCGTTTGTCGCTGCTGACGCCAACTGCCCTGGCACGCGGCCTACTGCTGGAGCCTATGAGCAGCTAATACTCACCACCCACGGAGGGTCTCCCTACGAGGGCGCCGGTATCGCCCGGATCTCACCCGTGGCCGACCAATCCTCCGATCCACTCGAACTGTGTTTCAGACCGAACGGGCGTGTGCTCGATCGGACTACAGCAGCGCCTTTCGCGGCCGCCGAGGACGTGGACTTCGCCGGTGATGCCCACGTTTGGTTTCAGTTTGGCCCGACGAGCGACCCGGGCGGTACGTTGGCTGTCCCTCGCGGACATATCGTCATCCCATACACGGGCGTTGCCCGTCTCGAGCGCTAGGAGAAGTGCGAATGGAATACGTACACTCACAAGAAGCGAGCAACAGGCGCCCTGGGTTCACGATGATTGAAGTCATGGTGACGATCTTCCTGGGGTCCGTCGCGGCGATGAGCATCGTGGCGCTAAACGCAGCGCAAATCGTCATGGTCAGTACCCAGCGAGACACGACCGTGGCGACTCTGATTGGTAACTCGCTCATCGCTCAGCTCACAGGCGAGGCGGATAACTGGAATAGTGACTTCGACTTTGATGCGACCGAGACCCCTTTCCTGTTCTACGGACTTGGGGAAGATGCCAACGGTATCGGTGAGGTCTGGCGCGCGCTGCCCAATGACGCGGACTCCAACAGTCCTCGATTCAACTCACTCGGCGTCCCGTCAGAAGCAACCTACGGTGGCGCCGCACTGAACGGTGCCAATACCGGGGTCAACAACTATGCCCCGCGCTACTGCGTGCATTATATGCTGACCTATGTAGCTGATATCATGGCACCCAATGATCTCTTGAACGTTCAAGTTCGGGTGCTGGTCCCGCGCACTCCAAACGCATTGACGGACGCTAACTTCCTCGATTGCGGCCACGAGGGAACACCACCACCGGACAACACCCCCGAAAACAACCGAGCGGTCCTGATGTACAACTCGACCGATCTATTCAGGACCATCCAGGTCACCACTGTTCTAGCGCAGCAGACTATTTAGGGGTTGATGATGCTTAACAAAATGAGAAGCCGACCCGGATTCACACTCACAGAGGTACTCGTGACTGTGGTTCTGTCTGCGATCGTCGCGACAATCACTCTTCGCGGCGTCAACATGCAGGCGATGAACGCTTCGCTGTCGAGTGAAACAGCGCTCAGCTGGGACGCACTCAGCCAGGCCTACTCGTATATGTATTCCGACGCCCAAGCCGCCGCTTGGGGAGGTACGCCCTACAGCGTCCAAGACGCAGTCATCTGTCCTAAGCCGGCACGAGTGTACCGCGGTCTGGTGGTCGACGACGGTGAAGCGACAATGAGCGTACCGGGTGAAAGCATGGATGGGCCCTTCATGGGGCTCAACGTCAACGTCGACCCGGATCAGTGCATCTTCCAGAGCGCCGTCGAGCTGATCAGCTACGACGTCGCCGGCATTGCGGGAGCGGTCGTCGACTTCACGGGTGACGCAGAAATCGGTGTCATGAGCGAGGCCGCTTTCGACTCGCTCTTTGATGATCACAGCCTGGCGATCACCTCACCCCTTGGATTCACACAGCTCGTCGACGTTATCTCAACCGATTATTCGACTTTGACGGTGACCACCTCGCCGGCTCCAGTACAGGCAGCCGACGCCGCAGCCTGCGGTTACCAGGGCGCAGGTGACACCGAGACAGTCACGGTCATCACTAACTTCCGCTACCGCATCATGCAGGACGACAGTGATCCAGAGGGTCAGGACACCGTTCTGGTACGTGAGGAGTTAGAACCCGATCTCGGCACTCCCACGGTTATTGACGGTACTCGCTTGGCCATCGGGCGAAACGTCGTGGATCTTCAGTGCTGGGCTGACGGCCATCCGACAGCCCTGGACAGCTTCCGCTCTGATGGCCGGATGGCTGGTACCTTTTATGGTGACGACGTGGGGACCCTCACCGCCGCTCAAATCGGGCCGGCAAGCACCGATATCCATCGGGCGCGTGTTTTTCACTTTCAGGTTAGCGTGCGTACGAACCGGGAACTCCCGACGCTCGCCTTTAACGCTCGGCCGACCGTCGCTGACGGCGGCCTAGGACAGCTGAGCCGGTGGGACCTCGATGGCGACACCGAACAAGCGACCCTTGTACAAACGATAATGGGCCAAGCCGAACTGGCCAACTTCCTGCTGAGGTTTTGACATGAGTATCGCAAACCCAAAAAGCCCGCCTCGACTCCGCAGGGGGTCTATGCCGCTCGTCATGATCATGCTGATGGTCAGCGTCACTGGTCTGCAGTTGATCGCGTTGAACCTGCAGAATGGCACGCTTCAGACGTCCACCGCAGCGAGGGACGATCAACGCGCCATTCTCGCGGCGCAAGCTTGCGCAAGCGCTATGATCAAGGCGTTGCCCAACTCGATCAACTATATCTTGGCCGAGATCGCGGCCGATCCGGAAAATGCTAATACGATTCAGTACATGGACGGAATCGACTCGCTGCTCCTCGGCGGGGACGACCCGTACGGCCGCCAGAATCTGGACGCCTGGTGCGAGGCTGAGATCGAAGAGATTCACCGAACCATTCCGCCCAGTGGTTGGATGGGATCAGGACCTGTCTGTTTCAGTGCCGTTCAGGTGGTTTCGACCGGCGTGGTCTATCAAGAGAACTCGAATGCGACGGCCTCGGCAACCCAGATCCGAGGCAACCACGAGCGAACCGTCGTCATGAATGGCATGTTCGGCCCAGTCCTGTGTAGCAACTAGGGGGAAACATGAGAGCCAAGTTAAACATCACGAGAAATCGCATCTGGCTGGCCAGTTTCGCCTTTGTTGCCACTACGTTGACCGTAGGCAGCCTGGCCGCCGAACGTTACTACTTCATACCCGCACCGACGCCTGCCGGCCTTGTCATCGTGGACAACTCGGGAAGCATGGACTTCGATATCGATGAGAACGAACTCCTCGCTGAGGGCGAGGGCGAGGCTTGGGCCGGGCTGATGCCAAACAATGCGA
>CAZDBH010000653.1:0-2744 GCA_964503485.1 uncultured Bradymonadales bacterium
TCGCTAAAAGCCAATGGCGGAGCCTGGAGCGCTATGCGCGACAGGCTCCTAGCGTTGTCTCCGTGTCGCTTATCGCCCCCTCGGTCGCGACGACTTTCGCGATACCAGCTGAGTTCAGGTGCCTCGCCATATGGTCTGTTTCCCGCTTCAACCCACGATTTCGACCGCTCCATCACCGTTGACACAGCGCGTTGAGTGATTTATCTCACACCACCAAGTGAGTAGTTACTCACCACCGCGGAAGCCTTGTCAGGGCGATCCGTGACTCAGAAATTCGCACTATCGATTCGGTTAGTTACGACAGATTCAGACCACTCTCTAAGGAGGATTCACATGGCAACTGTACGCGAAGTCTTCGAGCAGCATCTGCCCAACGGTATTGCAGGAAACGTCGAAAAGGCCAAAGAGGTCGACGCAGTCTATCAGTTCGACATCACTGGCGACGGCGGTGGCACATGGGTCATCGACTTGACCAAAGACGCTGATTGGGTCACCGAAGGCGCATCAGACGACGCACAGTGCACGATCGAAGTGACGTCCGAAGATTGGCTCGGAATCATGGATGGCTCATTGAACGCAATGCAAGCCTTCATGATGGGCAAACTGAAGGTCTCTGGCGATATGGGTCTCGCAACTCGACTTCAGACGATCTTCTCGATGGGCAGCTAGTCCGCCCTGCACGAGTTACTAGGTCGCGGAGGGCATCGTTCTCCGCGACCTTTTTTTTGGAGTACGCACGTGAACTGGAGCGGTAACCACCCCAAAACGCTTGCCGGGATTCGGGTTCTGGACATGACCCGACTCTTACCCGGTCCTTTCTGTACGATGCTGCTGGCCGATCTCGGTGCCGAAGTCATCAAAATCGAAGCGCCCCAAGGTGGCGACTACGCCCGCTGGTACCCACCGATGTCAGGGTCCGGCGAGGACGCCATGAGTGCGTTCTTCGCCTCGATCAATCGTGGTAAGCGCAGCGTGTCGATCAATCTGAAGGACCCCAAGGGGGCGGAGATTCTGCGGAAACTGGCCGCCCAGAGTGACGTTGTCGTGGAGACTTTTCGACCTGGCGTCATGGACCGCCTGGGCATCGGACCCGAGCGGTTGTGCGAAGACGACAAAGCCCTGATCTACTGCGCGATCACAGGATTCGGGCAGACGGGTCCCTATCGCCTTAGAGCGGGCCACGACCTGACCTACATCTCGATGGGTGGCGCCTTGGAGCAGACCGCTCTCAAGGGAACCGCCCCCCATCCCCCCGGTTTCCAGTTAGCCGATGTGCTCGGTGGCGGGGTTTACGGCGCACTTAGCATCCTGGCGGCACTCTATCACCGGCTGCGAACCGGGGAGGGGAGCCAACTCGACATCAGCATGACCGACGGCGCCGCGACTGTTATGGCCCCATCCTTCGCGCGAGTCGCCGCAGGCGCCGGTGTGGCTCCGCGGGGCGACGACCAGCTGACCGGCGGTATCCCGTCGTACATGGTCTACGAAACCGCTGACGGAAAATACATGGCCCTTGCCGCTCTCGAGCCCAAGTTCTGGAACGGCTTCTGCGCCACCGTAGAGCGACCCGATTGGCTGCCGAAAGGTTATGCGCCAGGCGAAACCGTTACCGAGATCGCCGCGCTGTTCCGCACCAAGACCAGGCAAGAATGGACCGACATCTTTGCCGAAGTCGATGTGTGCTGTGAGCCCGTTCTCGATCCAGGCGAGGCTATCGAGTCGGACCTACTCAAGGCCAGGGACCTGTTTTTCAAGCTGGGGCACCCCGGAAAGACGGAGACCTTCCAAACCGCCACCCCGATCACCCCGCGAGACAGCCGCTTGGCGCTGCGGCCACCGCCTCTTCAAGGCGAGCACACCGAATCGGTCATGCTCGAGCTGGGACTCGACGCCGACGAGATCAAGGCGCTGCTCGAGGCAGGTACTCTGAAGTAGGGGACCGTCTTGACCGACGCCGCCTAGCCCATTTCCTCTCTAATCCGTTTCTTGGTAGCTGCCCAACCGCAGACCGGGCAGACCGTCAGGTCATGGCGACGTGCCGGGCAATATTCTCGGCCGAAGTAAATGAACTGTAGGTGGCGCTTATTCCAGCTGTCCTTTGGAAACACCCGCTTGAGGTCGCGTTCGGTCACAACTACGTTTCGTCCCGAGCTCAGCCCCCAACGAGCAGCTAACCGATGAATATGCGTATCGACTGGGAAGGCCGGGACACCAAAGGCCTGTGCCATCACAACTGAGGCCGTTTTGTGGCCAACCCCGGGAAGATCTTCCAAGGCCTCGAATGTCCGGGGCACTTCTCCATCATGCCGTTCCAGCAAGAGCGCCGACATCTTCCAGATATTCTTGGATTTAGCTGGGGATAGCCCGCATGGTCGGATCAGCCGCTTTATGTCTTCGGCCCCCAGGGCGACCATCTCTGCTGGGGTGCTGGCCAGCGCAAACAAGGACGGCGTCACCTGATTGACCCGCGCATCGGTGCACTGGGCTGAGAGAACCACCGCCACTAGCAATGTGTATGGGTCGACATGATCGAGTGGAATGCCGACGGTCGGATACAGTGACTCGAGGATCGCGCTGATTTTGTCTGCCTTGTCTTGCCTCGTCATGACACCTAGACCGCTGTTGCACCAGTGAAGCGGTAGACTCGTTATGGGTTTGGTTGTCAATATGGTCGAGGAGGTTCCCGATTTGAGTTGCATTCCGGGCTAGACAACCACGTGTGCATCGTGTAGAGAATCCCCGCC